>JAYTCO010000440.1:0-3151 GCA_043736415.1 Ferruginibacter sp.
GAAAAAGCAATTACGCTTTACCAACAAAGCATTGTACAGCTTGATGCAGATTTTAATGAAACTGATCCTTATAAAAACCCAACTCAGTTTGATGGATTGCACTCCTCTTTTAACTTGTTTAATTCTTTAGTTGCGAAGGCAAAGGCTTTTAGTCAGATACATCTGCAAATAAAAACTGTACAAACCTCCATTGCTTCATTAAATACTTATAATGCTGCCTTTATATTGGCAAAGCATGTAGAACGATTCCTGGATACTGACGAAGCAAGAATGTTCTTAAAAAAAAATGTAGCGGATGCCTATGCAGATGCCATACAAATAGCACTTGAGATATATGAAGCAACAAAAGATGAAGCGTATTTAACTTTTGCATTTTCATTGAGCGAAACTAGTAAAGCTTCTATCCTGCAATTGAATCGGCAGCAACTGCTCATAGAACAGATCCCTGAAATACCGCAAGCATTGGTGCATGAAGAGAAAAATATAAAAGCCAATATTGCTACACTCACCCTTGAGGCTGCTGGCAATACCGACAGTTCTAAAACAGCATCTTTACAGCAAGATATTGCAGAGTACGAAATTAAATTATCCAAAATACAGGAGCAGCTCAATGAAATTCCAAGCTATCATCATCTTCGTTTTAATGATGAAACAATTTCTCTAAAAACGATACAATCAGAAAATTTAAACCGGCAAACAGCGCTGGTTTCTTATTATTTTACTGCAACTAAACTGATAACTTTTGTTGTTACAAATAACAGTATAAATTATACCTCAGTTTCTACAGATAGTAGTCTATATAAGGATATTATCAAAACAAAACAGGCATTAGAATCAGCGGAAGCCTTTGATAAGGTCTCCGCAACAGCACGAGAAAAAACGTTATTTACCCAACTTATACAACCCATACTTGAACTTATCAAATCCAAAAAACGGTTAATCATTATTCCTCACAATGAACTACACTATATTCCTTTTGAAATTCTCGTCGATCCAAGATCTTCAAACTACTTGGTAAAAGATTTTGCCATAAGTTATAATTACGCCGCAGTGTTTTTAGAGAAGCTTAAATACACTAAAGGAAAGATTGATATTTTGGCTTTTGCGCCTTTTTCATTAAAAAAGACCCGAAATGATTCTTTCAATACTTCTTTTATATTTCTGCCCGCCTCCTACAAAGAAGTATCATCATTAGAAGGAAAAGTATTATTGGATAGTGCGGCTACTAAAAGTAATTTTTTAAAATATGCTGCAGACTATTCTATTATACACCTTGCAACACATGCGCAGGCCAATGATAAAAATCCACTTGAGTCATTTATTACTTTTTATCCACAGGTAAACAATACAGCTATCCAGTATAAATTGTACGAACCGGAGATCTATAATCTACGTTTAAATAATTCCTTGTTGGTCATTTTAAGCGCCTGCGAAACAGGCAAAGGGCAGTTGGTTAACGGGGAGGGATTAATAAGTTTGGCCAGAGCATTTTCCTATGCCGGTTGCCCAAGTGTTATTACCTCGCTGTGGAAGGCAGAAGACAATGCCAATGCATATCTAACACAGAAGATATATTATTATTTAAACAAAGGATTTGGTAAAGATGAAGCTCTTCAAAACGCAAAACTGGATTACATAAATGATGATGCTATACCGCCTAATTTTAAATTACCTACTTTTTGGGCTCACCTTGTTTTGATAGGAGATACATCGCCAATATGCAATTCCGGTGGCAGCTTTAATTGGTATGTTTTGGCAGCTTTATTTGTGATGATTATTTTGTTGGTTTGGAAACCTCTTTTTTCAATCAGGTTTAAAAGTTTAAATGTTTACAACTAATTATGTAAACCAATTAATGTTTCCAGTTTAGAAGTTGAACCTTAAATAGATACCATCTGTCAACTTTATTATGGTATAAGTGGGTTTTATCATTGTATATTTCTTCAAGTATCGGTAATGCTTTGTCTGTTTGTTTGTTGCTCAAATAACTTAGTGCCAAATAATATGATGCTGCCTCATTAAACCCGGCAGCATTGGAGGCTTTATTTTTTTGGATAATAGTATTAAATAATTTGATGGCATTATTGTAATCAGCTTTTTGTAAATAAGCTTGGGCTGTTAAAAACTCATCATTAATTGTTGGTTGAGGAAGTTTCTCGAATTCCGCAATCACATTATCTTCTTTTTTTTCAATATAATTACTTTCAATAACGGTGGGCGCAGTTGAGCTTCTCATGGTAGCTATCTGGTAGGGAAAATATTTTTCTTCATATAATTTCCCGGCGGAAACGCTTAAATATTGATATAAACCAAATAATCCTACAAGTAAAATTATTGTGGCCGCAATACTGATGAGGCTTTTCGATATGCTTCTTACAACAGCCTTTGTTTGTAATTGTGCGTTTGGCAATTCCTGCATCATCGTCTCATGAATACCTTTTACTTTTTGGGTAAGACCATAATTTTTTATTGCTCCTCTCGTCAATAATAAATTGTTTAGTTCCTGTTGCAAACTGCTATTACCTTCAAGTTCATTCTTTAAAACCTGTGCTTCATCTTCACTTAATTCATCATCAATGTAGCGGACCAGTTTTTCTTTATTGTTGTTATTGTCCATATTGTAAAGCGTCTTTTAGTGTTTTTGCTAATGCAGGGTCAGCAGTTAATAATTGCTCAAGATGTTTTAGGCATTTGTATTTTTTATTACGCAGCACTTGCTCATTTTCGTAATTTGTCATTGTTGCAATTTCCTTCATAGAAAGATTTTCATAGTAAAAAGCCAGTAATATTTTTTTACAACCTTCACCAGTTTTATCTAAAATATCCAGCACCTTTTTCCTGGCTTCTCTACCGGCAATATAGGTCTCTATGCCCTCATCAATATTGTCTCTGGCAATTTCAAATTTTTCTTCCCTTAGCCCCGCTCTGCTTCTTCTTTTCAATTCGTTTAGCCAGGTATTTTTATTTATGGCAAATAACAGGGTTTTAATACTGGCATCGCCTCGAAATTTGTTTTGCTGCACTAATTCTATAAATGCCACTATCGTTTCCTGAAAAATATCCTCAGCATCTTGTTTGTTTCCATCATACTGCTGTACATAAATACTTAACCCTGTAAAATATTGTTTGTACAAATATTTGATAGCATCAT
>JAYTCO010000441.1:0-17967 GCA_043736415.1 Ferruginibacter sp.
TTTTTTAAAGTTTTTAGTTGTGATGTTGATGCATTGTGCTACAACAAAGGGTACATTATTTCAATCCAAGCAATCTTCTTACAAAATACATTTGTGTTGAATCTACCTGACCGTCTTTGCGCATTCCACGCTTGCGTTTTGTAGATTTTTTTGTAAGAATGTGGCGTTTGAAAGGTTTCTGGAAAACGATTTTTCCTGTACCGGTAACTTTAAAGCGCTTTTTTGCGCTACTGTTTGTTTTTACCTTTGGCATTATATAACTTGTTTATTGTTACTCCCTGCTGGCGTTCCGAAATGTCGGAAACTTATGGAGCCGTGTGGGAAAATGTCTAAAAAGATTTATCTTTTCGGAGCGCAAAAATAGGGGTTTTTGGTGAGAAGCTTTCAATATATTGTTAGAAATCCTGATCTTATTAAAACAGTTAATGATGATTTACTCCCCCATTCCATCCTCCCCCGCTGTACCAACACTCGTTTTTAATAATTCATTTAGGGTAGATAATTCAACAGGTGAAAAATATTTCCATTTGCCGGGTTCAATTCCTTTTAAAGTAAAGTTCATGATCCTAGTACGTTTTAGGGATGTTACTTTATAACCTAAGGCCTCACACATTCTGCGTATTTGTCTGTTTAGCCCTTGTTTTAAAACAATACGAAAACGGTTATCTCCCTCCATTTTTACAAAGCAAGGCTTGGTGGTGGTATTTAAAATTTTTACACCATTGCGCATGTTGTTTATAAATTCGTAAGTCAACTTATTATCTGTTGTAACTGTGTATTCTTTTTCGTGACCGTTACCTGCACGCAATATTTTATTTACGATATCTCCGTCATTTGTAAGAAAAATCAACCCTTCAGAAAGCTTATCCAGTCTACCTATGGGGAAAATTCTCGTTTTATGATTTATGAAATCTACAATGTTGGTTTTATCGCTTTGGTCTGTAGTACACGTTACTCCTTTGGGCTTATTTAGCATTATATATACAGACGCTGCTTTCTTTTTTAAATTTTCTCCGTCAACTTTTACAACGTCACCTGGTTTTACCCGGTTACCCTTATCTGCATCTTTTCCGTTAATGGTTACCCTACATTCTTCAATGTACTTATCTGCTTCTCTGCGGCTGCAAAAACCTGTATCGCTTATGTATTTATTAAGGCTAATATCCATCACAACTTGTTTAATAAAAAAAGGCTGTCCAATTTAAAGACAACCTTTTAAAAAACTATTTTATAAAATTTTTATTACGATGAAGAAGTTTCTGCTACAGGAGCCTGTATCGTTTCTTCTGTAGTAATATTTTCTTCTGCAGGTTTTTCTTTGTGTAATTTACCCAATTCGTTACCAGATTTTTTCTTAATAATCCTTGGCGCAAGCATTACCTGCATACGCTTTCCTTCTAATTTTGGCAAACCTTCCAAAGCACTTACATCTTTTAATGCATCTGCAAATTTCAGTAGCAACAACTCTCCTCTCTCCTTAAACATTATTGCACGACCTTTAAATTGAACGTGTGCTTTTACTTTATTACCATCTTCCAAAAACTTTTCAGCATGTTTTACTTTAAAATCAAAATCATGATCATCAGTATTTGGCGTAAAACGAATTTCCTTTACCTCACTGGTCTTGGATTTCGCTTTCATTTCTTTTTTCTTCTTCTTTTCCTCGTACAAAAATTTGTTGTAATCAATAATTCTACAAACGGGCGGCGTAGCACCCGGAGAAATTTCAACAAGATCTAAAAATTGTTCTTTTGCGAAGCCTGAAGCTTCAGAAATAGAATAAATACCAGGAGTAATATTTTCACCCACCAAACGAACCTGCATGGCTTTGATTAGGTGATTTGTACGGTGTTCCTGTTGTTGTTCTTTTTTAAACCGAGGATTAAACGCTCCCCGGGGCGGTCTTGGAGGAAATGCCATTTTAAATATTTTGTAAAAAGTTACCGGCAGTGTGGCACTTTTTACAAATGTTTATTTGTTTAATGATTAATCTGCCTTAAAGGATAAAATTACTAAATTATTCAGCTCTGCGCTCTTTTATTTGTGCAGATATTTCGTTAATAAATTCTTCGAGGTTTTTTACTCCCTGGTCACCTTTGCCCTGTTGACGAACAGAAACAGCATTTGCTTCAATTTCTTTTTCTCCAAAAACAAGCATATATGGTACTTTAGCAATTTCAGTATCCCGTATTTTTTTTCCTATTTTTTCATTTCTATCGTCTATTTCAGCTCTTATTCCTGCTGCTTTTAATTTCTCCAAAACAGCTAAACCATAATCCATAAACTTATCGCTTATTGGTAATATTTTTACCTGCAACGGAGATAACCATGTAGGAAACTTACCTGCATAATGCTCTAATAAAAAACCAATAAAACGTTCGTGCGTGCCCAATGGTGCTCGGTGAATAATTAACGGAACTTCCGGCGCATTGTCTTTGTTGGTAAAGGAAAGTTTGAATTTATTACCACTATTAAAATCTACCTGATTGGTTGCCAAAGTAAATTCCCGGCCTATTGCGCTCCAAATCTGCACGTCTATTTTTGGACCGTAAAAAGCTGCTTCGTCCATTACTTCTACGTAAGGAATCTTTAAATCGATAAGAGCATTACGTACCATAGTTTCAGTTTCCAACCAAAGTTCTGGTTCATCAACATATTTTTGACCAAGCTTTGCAGGGTCGTGCAAACTTAAACGCATTACATATTTATCTACCCCAAAAATATTGAAGTATTTAATGTACATTTCATTTACCGATTTAAATTCCTGCGCAAACTGTTCTCTGTTGCAATAAATATGGGCATCGTTCATGTGAAGACAACGAACACGCATTAATCCAAATAATTCGCCACTTTGCTCATAGCGGTAACAGGTTCCATACTCTGCAATGCGGTATGGCAGGTCTTTATAGCTCTTTGGTTCCGCATCAAATATTTTATGATGGTGCGGGCAATTCATTGCTTTTAAATAATATTTTGTACCATCAAGTTCCATTGGTGGAAACATACTGTCAGCATAATAAGGCAAATGACCGCTTGTTATATACATGCTTTCTTTGGCAATGTGGGGAGTAACAACCCTTTTGTACCCAGCCGCATTTTCAGTTTCTTTTGCAAGCTTTTCCAGTTCCTCAATAATTATTGTACCGTTTGGCATCCATAATGGCAAACCTAGTCCCACATCATCATCCATTGTAAAAATTCCCAGTTCTTTTCCAAGCTTTCGGTGATCTCTTTTTTTAGCTTCTTCAAGCATTAATAAATGCTCGTCTAACTCTTTTTGGTTTGGGAACGAAATGCCATAAACTCTTGTAAGTTGTTTGTTTTTTTCATCACCTTTCCAATAAGCACCGGCCACACTCATTAATTTTACAGCCTTAATAAAAGATGTATTGGGTATGTGCGGACCACGACAGAGATCTGTAAATTCTCCCTGTGAATAAAGCGTAATCCCACCATCTTCTAGATTCTGAAGTAGGTCTAATTTATATTCATCACTTTTTTGTGTAAAATAACTTACTGCATCAGCCTTGGTAATTTCTTTGCGAATAAATGCACTGTTTTTTTTAGCAAGTTCAGTCATCTTTTTTTCTACAGATAATAATCCTTCTTCTGTAAGAACATTATCGCCCAAATCCATATCATAATAAAAACCTGCTTCTACAGCCGGACCAACCCAAAACTTTGCTTGAGGATAAATAGACTGCACAGCTTCTGCCATTAAATGTGCAGTGGAATGGCGAAAAGTAGATTTCGCATCTGCGTCATCCCACGTTAATAATTTTAAGGATGCATCATCATTTATTGCACGGGTTACATCCCATACCTCGCCATTTATATTTGCAGCAAGTACTTTTCTTGCAAGCCCTTCACTTATTGATTTTGCAATATCTAACGCACTTGTGCCTTTTTCATATTCCCTTACAGAACCATCGGGCAGGGTAATTTTAATATTCATTATTCTTAAATTCAATTGTTTTTATGTGCTGCAAATTTAACGAACTCTTTGCTAATTTGTTCCTTTAAATGCGAAGTACGAAAGTTAATAAAAATTACTTTTGTCTATACAATTTCTAATCAGTATGAGAAAATTAATTACTCTAATATTTTTTATTGCAAATATTTTTTTCTGTAAAGCTCAAAATTTTCAGGGGCAATGGAAAGGAAGTTTTGTAGATAAAAGTACGTCAATGGGATCCTGGAGTGGCGACCGATGTGACTATGTTTTAGATTTAGAAGTGAACGGTAAAATTGTTTCTGGATATTCTTACACCTATTTTTCTAACGGTGGAAATAAATATTACACCATCTGCAGACTGGAAGGAAGTGCAGACAAGAAGAGAAAATATGTAGAGATTACAGAGGTAGCCCGAACGAAAACCAATATACCGGTAAATATTTCCAACAGTTTTCAGGTACATAAATTAACCTGGAGAAAAGACGGCGAAAATGAAATACTGGAAGGTACGTGGTTGCCCGCTGCGGGTCAGGATGCAAAGAATACAGGTTATGGAATTACCGTTTTAAGCAAAAGACAACTTACAGAAATTTCAGCCCTTGCAAAAAAAATTAATGCAAAAAAAGATCCTGCTTCTTCTCCTGAAAAACCGGTTATTGCCTCACTTAAACCAAAAGTTTCTCCAATCAATACTTTAAAAATTATTAAGAAACCTGCTTTGGTTAGTAAAATAAAAAAGTCTGTTCCAACTGAAATTACGAAGCCAATTGCTAAAAATTTAATGACTGCAAAGATAGAGGAACAGAAAATAGAGACTCCATCTAATATTAAAAGTTTGCCTCCCTTAATAAAAATTATACCAACAGGATTTGAAAAGAGAAGCAATGAAGTTTTGAGAACTGTTACAGTTGAAAATGCAACTGTAAAAATTGAATTATATGATAATGGTGAAGTAGATGGTGACAGCGTTTCCCTTTTTTATAATGGCAATGTTTTGCTGGCACACAGGCGTCTTTCTGAAACACCTATTTTATTGGAAATCCCGATTTCATCTAATCAAATAAATGAGTTGGTAATGTACGCTGATAATTTAGGAACATTACCACCTAATACTGCTTTAATGATTGTTAGGGATGGCAAAAAAAGATATGAAGTAAGAATAACTTCTGATCTTAAAAGAAGCGGAGCCATAAGATTTATACATCAGAAAAAAGAATAGTAACTGATTAAAATAATGCAATTGTTTTATTTTAATCAGTTGTAGATTGCTATGTAGATTTTTTAAAATCTACTATTTAAAAAATCATTAGCAACATCCGCCCCCATCGTAAAAAAAGGTACTTTCTGAAAGAAAAATATCAGTCCTCCCTAAACTTTTTAAAGCTGCTGCAGTTTTATCACAAACTGCTAAGGGTTGATTAGGGAAAAGAAGATGTCCTTTTTCATCATCAAACATTTCATCCTTACCATAATATATGGCAGTTTTGCCTGTAAATACACAGGGTCCATCTTCGGGCATTGGATCTTTAATGGCACACACTTCTACACTTTCAATAAAAATTAATTCCTGCGTATCATAGTTTAAAGGATCTAATATTCTGTAAGGTCGTTTGGCTCTTATTTCGATGGTTCCAAAACCAACATCAGTTATCATTTTAATATAGTCTTTTAAAGACAACGAACCACTAAGACATAATGCTCTTAATTGTGCATCTTCTTTTAAATTTTCAGGCATAGTTTGTTCACATGTTGGATCACTTAAAACCAATCTTCCTCTTGGCTTTAGCACTCTGTACATTTCTTGTAAAGCCTTTTTAAGATCATCCTGTTTAAAAATATTGAAAAGGCAATTTTGAGCAGCTACATCAATCGAATTGTCTTCAACCGGTAAATTCAATGCATCGCCTTTTATGAGTTTTACAAACGATGATTTAAACCACTCATTTTCCTCTTCAGCAATTGTGAAATTTTCTTCACAGGCCTGCAACATTTCATCAACTACATCTATTCCAATAACCGCATTTTCTTGCCTGTTAAAATATGAAAATTGCAACAACTCCATTCCTCCCCCCACACCAACATATAATATGGTAGGGTTGTTAACAAGGTCTCGAGGATTTACTGTACTGCCACAACCGTAATTCATTTCCAGCATTCGCTTCGGTATGGTTAGCCCAGGTAATTGCCAAATAGGTGTAGTTGTACAACACAATCCTATTTGAGGGTTTTCAGCAGCTTCTTTGTAAACGTTCTTGGTAGTTTCTAAGTATGACATAATTTTATTTTAGGCGACGGCTCCTCCACAGCTACTACCGGCACCGGCGGTGCAGCCATAGCAATGTTGGCCAATTTTTATATTTCTGTTTTTAATGTTATCAATATTGAATTGAGATATATGAGTGGAAGCGCAAGCAAGTTTTAAATCAAGCATTTGATTAAAATCGCAATCATACAGGTAACCATCCCACCCAATGGAAATAGTATTTCTGCACATAACATTTGCTGCAGCAACCGGGTTATAAGCCAATACCAATTTCTCCATATATTTTTCATAATTATCAGTTTGCAACAGATAATCTAAAAACCGGCTTATAGGAAGATTGGTAATTGCAAACAACTGATTGAAACTGATTTGGTATTTATCCATCAGTGCTTCCTTGTATTCCTTTTCTAAAGAATCCTGAGCAGGGGGTAAAAAAGCCCCGGCAGGATTATAAACCAAATTTAAAATAAGGCCTGTTCCTTCCATTCCATAACCCACTTCGTTAAGCATTTGAAGTGCTTTAATACTGTCTTCAAATACACCATTGCCACGCTGCCTGTCAGTTCTGTCTTGCGTGTAAGAAGGTAGTGATGAAACAACTTCTATATTATGAAGTTTATAGAATTCCGGCAAATCATGGTATTTTTTGTTTGCTAAAATTATGGTGAGGTTGCAACGTACAATAACATGCCTGTTTAATTTTTTAATTTCTTCTACAAACCATCTAAATCTTGGGTTCATTTCCGGTGCACCACCGGTTAAATCAACCGTTTTTAAAAAAGAATTATTTTTTAAAGTTTCCAAACATTGAAGCATGGTTTCCTCTGTCATAATCTCTTTTCGGTCAGGACCGGCATCTACATGACAATGTTTACAAACCTGATTGCACATTTTACCCATATTAACCTGAAACACTTCCAAACCGGTTGGCTTTAGAGGGTACAAACCACTTTCCTCTAACTTTTGTTGAAAAGGTATTAAAGTATAATCACCGGATTGCCCATGCTCTAAAATTTCTATTTGTTCACTAGCAATGGAAAGTTTATTATGTTCTGCTAATAATGATTTCATAATTACATTGCTATTTCTTTAACCTTATTCATCATTTGAACACCATGTACCAAAGATGCACCGCCTCTTATTGCACAGGCAACGTGTACCGCTTCCATCATTTGCCCTTCGCTCCAACCTTTTTCAAAAGCATCACTACTGTACGCATCAATACAATAAGGGCATTGAACTGCATGAGCTACCGCCAAAGCAATAAGCGATTTTTCACGTGCCGTTAATTCGCTGTCTTTAAAAACTTCCCCATAATAATCAAAAAACTTATCTCCCAATTTCTTTTGAAAATCTGCAATATTTCCGAATTTTTTAAGATCGGCAGAATTATAATAGTTATTGTCCATTTTCTAAAAATATTTTATAACAAATCTTTGAATTATGCATTTTATATTTATTACGGTAAAGTTAATGAGTTTGCCAATTGTTAATAATCAATTCCATAATTATAAAAATTATATTACTGATTTAGAAAAATAAAGATAAATTAACTCATATGATTTTAGAGAAATGATATTAATGAATGCATTTTTATTTCGGATAGAAATCTATAAACGAAAATTATAAAACACAAGATGTTGTTAATGCTAGAATGAAATTTGTTTGCTGTAAAACATACAAATAAATGACCAAAATGGATATAAATTTTTCTTACAATCATATATACCACACTTTGAAAAATTGTGGAGATTCTATAACCGATTTTTTTTTATTATTTAATTATTGATGAGTTATTTGTTGGCAATTTTATTTAAAAAAAAACGATCTCATTAAATAATGAAGGCAATACTTTATACTTGAAAAAAGGAATTAATTTAAATCCATAAATACTAAAATCATAATTGGATTTGTAAAATCGATGATGCTTTTGCAGGGAGAGTTTAGCAAACATGATTATTACCTTAAAATAAAAAAGATCTTACCTTTTAAGGGTAAGATCTCAAATTAAGCATAGGATTAATTATTTAGAACCGATAGTAAGTTTCAGCATATTTTTTTCAAGAGCATCGTTGCCTGATTTTACAGCTGCATTTTCAGAGTAATTTTCTGTTCCGCCATTTCTAAATGAACCTGAACTGATGTTTCTTAATGCACTTGCAAGAGAATTTTCATTTATATCTCCCCAATCTTTATCAAGACCATCCGCAACAATTGCATTTGGTGTGAAACCTGCATGATAATTTCCTTCTCCGTTTTTATTAACTGTTTTAAATGATACGGGGAATACATACCATTCTCCATCTTCTATGGGGAAAAAGCCTACAGGTTTACCGTGTGTATTTGAGTTTCCAATAAGCCTTACATCCATATATGGCTTTAAATTATTTATTAGTAATTCACTTGCAGAAGCAGTACCTCTGCTTACTATAAAATATATTTTAGTAAGCTGAAGGGAACCTGATTTATTAAACAAAACTGTAGAATTCTCATTACTATGATTACTGTTATAGATTTGTTTCATCATAATACTGCCCTGCGCCTGGCTGGTAATTAAATAATTTGCAAGCTGTTCCTGAAGATTTACATAACCCCCACCATTATAACGTAGATCAACAATTAAATTAGTAATGCCTGCAGAAGCAAACTTATTAAAAACCCTTGCATACTCAGCAGCAGTCTGATCTATATTACCAAGAAAAGAATTATAAACTAAGTAACCAATATTACCGTTTGCAGAATTATAAACAGTATCTAAATAAACCGGTTTATCAGCATAATGGGCAGCCAATAAATTAAGATCTACCGAAGTACCATCAGGTTTAGTAAAAGTTACATCGGCAGAAACTGCTTTATAAATATTATCTATTATGTACTGAGAATTTGATGTGGTAATGTTTGTGCTGCCATTTATTTTCGTAATTCTCCAACCTCTTTTAATTCCTAAAATTCCTCCCGGCGAATTTGGTTCCGTTAATCTGACACGTAAATCCCCTTCAGCCCTAAAAAAAACAGTAATACCAAAATCTCCGGCAGCAGATGTTGAAGAAGAAACAGAACTCATTCCACCACTGTATTGATTCCATTCAGTTTTCTTCATGGCAAAACTCCATTTATCCACAGGTGTAGCAAAGCCCGGTTCTATACTATATTGTCTAATTGCGGTCATCACACCTATCGGATCTGTATAACTTGATGTATTAAGGGTTGCAGGCAATTGTGTATTCCATAAATAGTAGTCCTGCGTTTTTTGAAATGCAACATCATTTACCTGCGAAGAAGTTCCTACCGGTAAGGGATTTGGTGGAGGGGTTGGCGAAATGTTTGAAGTAAGTTCTTGCTTGATATCTTTTTTACATGAAAATAAAAAAAATGATAGAAAAATTATACTTAGTAATTGAAAACCGATTTTGTTTTTTGCCATGTTATAAATTTATAACACATACGGCAAAATCCTAACAGATAATTGTTACAGAAAAATCATTTAACAGCATTTTTTACAAAATTATTTAACATTCGAATTGACTTATTTAATATTAAAATCACTCGTTTGAAATTTGTTGAAATGCCTTTCCAAAGTTTTTAATTACATCGGTAATTATCATTGTTTCCATAGATTGATTTTTAAGGGTAATATCTGCTGCAAGCCCATGAACATAAACAGAAATTAAAGCAGCATTAATGCTGTCATATTGCTGGGCAAGTAAACCGGTAATTAAACCTGTAAGCGCATCGCCGGAACCACCTTTAGCTAACCCTGAATTACCCGTGGTATTAAAAAAATTATTATTGCCATCTGTTACAAAAGTCTGATGACCTTTTAAAACAATTACTATATCTAATAGCTCTGCCATTTTAATAGCAGTATTTTTTCTTTCTTCTGCAGAAGTATGATTGCCAAAAAGCCTGTCAAATTCTTTTGGATGTGGTGTTATAATGCTGTTGGCAGGAATTTTATTCAACATTTTTTTAGCATCGGCGATTATGTTTAACGCATCAGCATCCAATACAATTGGTTTACCTGAATACTTAATTATTTCTTTTAAAACTTTTTTTTCAAGACTGTTTTTTCCAATACCGGGGCCAATGCCGATGGCGGAAAAGCTTTCATAATTATCAATAAAACCTTCTCTAAAATTAAGCATAGCCTCCGGTACAGAAATCTGTATTGTTGACTGTTCCATAAAAGGAATATTTACACTTACTAAACCTACACCTGAGCGTACACAGGCTTTTGCAGCTATTACAGCTGCTCCCATTTTGCCTAAGTTTCCTGCAATAAGCAATGCATGCCCATAAGTTCCTTTGTGGGAGTCCGGCAATCGTTTTTTTATGATCGATTTTATGAAAATTGAGGAAATATTTTCCATAATTATGGTTTGATTTGTGAGCAAACTAAAAATAAAAACCGCTTTAGTTTTATAAAACGGTTTTTAGAAATTTATTTATAATTAGGTGTTATATTTTTAGATATGAAATATTTTAAAACTTCAAAATAAAGATGAAAACTCTTTAAAAACATTTTAATATACGAATTAAATTATTTCTTTAAAAGCTTTAATAATTCTTCTGCAGCTGCTTCTGATGAACCTGGGTTTTGACCAGTGATTAACAATCCATCTTTTACAACATACGATGCCCAGTCTTCTTTTTTAGAATAAATACCGCCTTTGTTTTTCAATTCATCTTCCAATAAAAAAGGGACAACATCTGTAAGCTGTACGGCCTCCTCTTCAGAGTTTGTAAAGCCTGTTACATTTTTATCTTTTACCAATGTATCGTCGTTTTCATCTTTTACATTTAATAAAACTGCAGGTGCATGACAAACAGCTACAACAGGTTTTTTGTTTTTCCAAAATGCTTCAATTAATTTAATGGAATCGTTGTCGTTTGTAAGATCCCACAATGGCCCATGACCACCCGGGTAAAAAATTGCATCAAAACCATCTTGACTTACTTCAGATAATTTTTGTGTTTGTGAAAGTATTTTTTGTAAATCTTCGTCTGCTTTAAATCTTTTTGTTGCAGGAGTTTGACTTTCAGGGTCATCACTTTTTGGATCTATCGGCGGTTGTCCACCTTTTGGAGAAGCAATAGTGATTTCTGCACCCGCATCTTTAAATAAATAATAAGGAGCAGCAAATTCTTCTATCCAAAAACCTGTTTTTTTACCGGTATCGCCCAACTCACTGTGCGACGTCAGTACCATTAAAATGTTCATATAAAATATATTTTATGAAAATATTGCAATAACCATTCCACGGAATAATAAACATCAAAAAGAATTTTTGTTCATTTTTAAAAATATTTCTCTTATAAAAAACGTAATAAAGCCAGATAGAAATTGAAATGTTGACGGTCTGCGGGACAATGCCATTTAATTAAAAAAATGAACTGTCAGGTTGAGCTTGTCGAAACCGGTTCTTAACGTATTTATTATGGCACCGACTTCGACGGGCTCAGTCTGACACTCCTTAACTTAATGACATTGGACTGAGGGATAGCAGTAAAAATCCTTTTATGAACACCGCAAAGCGGGTGAATAAAAGATTGCAGCGAATAGCCCTGACAAATGTTCAAAAAAGTATTGTTGTTGAAAGCCCCAAAACTTTTTTAAAAAAGATTACAGCATTTCCAATACGGTACCGTACATAATTTCAGCCCCTAAAGCAAGGTCGTCATAAGATGCAAATTCTTTGGGGTTGTGGCTGATGCCGTCTTTGCAGCGAACGAAAATCATTCCATAATCGCAGGCATAAGAAAGTGCGAGGGCATCATGAAATGGGCCACTCATTAATTCGGGAGCATCAAGATTTTGTAGATCGCAATTTTTTTTGATGATATTTTTTATCCATGCTGAACAATAACGGGGTTCATTATTTGTGTCTTCAGTAATGGTGTAAGTGAGACCGTGCTTGTTGCAAATATTTTTAATTTCGGCATACAATTGTTGCTCATACAAATTCCTTCGGGCTAAATCTATATCTCTTAAATCGATGGTGAATACAACTTCTTCTGCAATAATATTTCTGCTTGCAGGAAAAACCTCCATCGTTGCAACAGTTGCCACTGTTGGGGTTGAAGGGTTTTGCATAGCGATTTTATTTACGGCCACAACAATTTCTGCAGCGCCAAGCAAAGCATCATTTCTTAAATGCATTGGCACCGAACCTGTATGCCCGGCCATGCCTTTTAATTTTACGGTAAGCCACAACGGCCCTGAAATACCCGTTACAATTCCAATAGGTTTATTGGCAATATCTAAAATGGGGCCTTGTTCAATATGCAATTCTAAATAAGCGTGAATGCTGCCGGGCGCATATTCCGAGGCTTTAAAATTTGTGGGATCGCAACCAAAATCTATCAATGCCTGTTCCCGGGTAATACCATCTTTATCGGTTCTTGACAACTCTCCTTCTTCAAGCTTTCCTAAAATCCCTCTTGAACCAAAAAGCCCTTTTGTAAAACGCCAGCCTTCTTCATCTGCAAAAGAAATTACTTCAATACTACGTTTGGGTTTGATATTATTTTCTGACATTGTTTTTACAACCTCAATAGCGCAAAGCACACCGGCAACACCATCAAAACGGCCGCCATAAGGTTGCGAATCTAAATGAGAACCCATCATTAAAACAGGCAAAGTTTTATCTTCACCTTCAAGTCTGCCAATAAGATTTCCAAAATTATCGATGTGCGTTTTCATGCCTGCATCTTGCATCCAAGTGACTGCGAGCTCAAAACTTTGCTTTTCCAAAACAGTCATAGTTGGACGACAGGTTCCTGTTTCACCAATTTTTCCGATAAGACTCATGGCTTCAAAATGTTGCTGGAGGCGAGTAGGATTTATTTGCATAATTTATTATTTTGTTGCCACGAAGACACGAATGAATTATGGAATTATTTTAAAATTATTTTAAAAACAAAGTTCGATTTAATTAGAGTGTCAGAGTGAGCTTGTCGAACCCGTTCCTTAAATAAACCCGCCTTCGACAAGCTCAGGCTGACAGCTTTATTATTTAAAGTAAAGGGCTAAATCAATACTTTTTTTTCAAAAATATCAATTCAAAAAACTTATCACTCAATGATCATTCAACGGCATTCCTTTCGCCTGAAACTCAATCCAATTTAGCGATTCAGGTGCAACCCGGTGTTCTTCCATGGTTATACAATCATTTACCGGACAAACCAACTGGCACAAATTACAACCCACGCATTCATCCTCTTTAATAGTATAATTATTATAAGGTTTGCCGTATTCTAAATTAATGGATTGATGAGATGTGTCTTCACACGCTATATAACAAAGTCCGCAGTGAATACATTTATCCTGATTGATTTTAGCAATGTGATGGTAATTTATATCGAGGTCTTCCCAATGTGTTATTTTATCTACAGACTTTCCAATAAAATCATTGAGTGTAGCAAATCCTTTTTCATCCATCCAGTTATTCATGCCTTCGCACATATCTTCAATTATTCTAAAACCATGTTTCATGGCAGCTGTACAAACCTGCACATTTGATGCACCAAGCAGCATAAATTCCACTGCATCTTTCCATGTACTAATGCCACCAATACCAGAAACAGGAACTTTATTTGTGACAGAATCCTGCGAAATTGTAGTAAGAAATTTTAAAGCAATTGGCTTAACTGCAGGGCCGCAATAACCACCAAAAACACTTTTTCCTGCCACGTATGGATTTGGAACTAGACTATCCAGATCCACGCCTGTAACAGATTGTATTGTATTTATTAAAGACAATGCATTTGTACCAGCTTGCACTACTGCTTTTCCGGTTGGCACAACCGAATGTACATTGGGCGTTAGTTTTGTAATAACAGGAATTGTTGCTTTTTCCATTACCCATTCTACTACCATTCTTGCAACCTCAGGATCTTGCCCAACCGCTGCACCCATTCCCCTTTCAGTCATTCCGTGCGGACAGCCAAAATTTAATTCGAACCCATGTGCACCTGTGTCTTCTACTTTTTTTATAAGTTCATGCCAGCTGTTTTTATCATTGTCAGCCATCAGAGAAACAATCATTGCTCTGTCGGGAAACAATTTTACACACTCAGCAATTTCTGTAAGATTAATAGCTAATGGTCGATCGCTGATCAATTCAATGTTATTAAAACCCATAATTCTTTTACCCCCGTAATCAACAGCTGAATACCTGGAAGAAACATTTTTTACCTGTGCGCCGAGGGTTTTCCAAACTACTCCACCCCAGCCCGCTTCGAAGGCCCGGAGTACATTTATTTTTTTATCTGTTGGAGGTGCACTCGCAAGCCAAAAAGGGTTGGGAGATTTAATGCCAAGGAAATTTGAATGAAGGTTTGCCATGGTGTTTTTTTTTGCTCGCAAAGAATGAAAAGATAGAAAAGACGCTAAGTGAAATACTCTTTTGATTCTATGCTCCTTATTTTCTTTAAGAGAATTTATTTTTTTTCTCGCAAATTATAAAAAGATAAAAAAGACGCCAAGGAAGAACATCTTATTTTCTTTGCTCCTTTTTTTCTTTGCGAGAAGTTTTATTTTACTCCTTATTTTCTTTGCGAGAAATTTATCATTTTTATAATTTATTTGCAATTCTTATAATGCCATCTTTTATTAAGTTAACATTGAAGTTTACCAATAACCCTAATCTAAGATTTGTTAGTTTCAAATAAGTAAGTACTTGTTTAAAATGAACCGGTGCTATTGCTTCAATAGATTTCAATTCAATTATTAATTTATTATCAACGATAAAATCTGCACGAAATGCTGGGTCCATTTTTACTCCTTCATGAATTAATAAAATGGATTGTTGTCGTGTGAAAAGAATTCCTGTTTTAGCCATTTCATAATTAAAAATTTCTTCGTACACGCTTTCAAATAAACCGGGTCCATATTTTACATGAATCTTAAAACAAATATCCACTGCTATTTTCGCTAACTCATTTTCTGTCATTATTTTATTTTTTGTCTCGCAAAGATTGAAAAGTAAAATAAGCCACTAAGAAAATACCTCTTTTTAGTTTGCACCTTTTTTTTTGCGATTAATTTATTTTTTCTCGCAAAGATTGAGAAGATAAAAAAAGACGCTAAGTACAATTGTACTTGTGTCATTGCTCCTTCTTTTCTTTGCGAGAAACTATTATACTCCCGCAAAGATTGAGAAGATAAAAAAACGTTAAGTAAAATTCTACTTTGTCTCTTTGCACCTTTTTTTCTTTGCGAGAAACTTTTTTTAATTCAAAAATCAAAAAGATAAAATATTTAAATTGATACTTTATAAAATGTATTTCAAAATCTCCTTCGCACCATCCTTCCCGGCCTGCACTGCATCAACAACTTCTTTACCGCCATTTACACAATCGCCGCCGGCAAAAATGCCCTTTAAGTTTGTGATGCCATTGTCATTTACAGCAACTTTCCCCTGCTTATTTACCAAGCCATTGTTATTTACAAGCCCTTCAAAAGGCATTTGTCCAGCTGCTTTTATAACCATGTCAACCTCAATAACAAATTCTTCGCCGGTTGGCTCTGGTGAGCGTCTGCCGCTTGCATCGGGTTCACCCAATTGCATCACAGCAGATTTTAATCCAATCACTTTTCCTTCAAAACCGATTACTTCAACAGGTGCTGCAAGCCATATTATTTTACAGCCATCCAATTTTGCAATATTTAATTCTACATCTGTAGACGGCATTTCTTCCTGTGTGCGCCGGTATAAAATTGTTACCTCTTCAGCCCCTAATCGTTTTGCCTGAGTGGCGGCATCAATGGCCGTCATGCCCATTCCTATTACCGCAACTTTATTTCCGACAGCAACATTGCTATATCCGTTATTTCTAATTTCATAAATAAAATTGATCGCATCAACCACACCTGTTAACTCTTCTCCGGGAATTTGCAGTTGGCGTGCAAGTCCGACACCGAATGCTAAATAAACTGCATCGTAATTATTTTGTAGTTCTGAAAGTTCAATATTTCTCCCAAGTTCCTGCCCGTATTTTATTTTGATTCCCCCAATGGACAAAATATAATCCACTTCATCTTTGCAAAATTGTGGTGTTACTTTATATGCGGCAATGCCGTAAGTCATCAATCCGCCGCCTTCTTTTTCTCTTTCATAAATAGTCACATCAATTCCTTCACGACTCAGCATGTGTGCACAACTCAAGCCCGCAGGACCTGCACCCACGATAGAAACTTTTTTGTCAACGGATTCTTTTCTGGTAAATAATTTCCAGTTATGTTGAAGTGCTTTTTCGGTACTATAGCGTTGTAGTTTTGCAATAGCGATAGGTTCCTCTTCCATAAAATTAAAAACACATGCACCTTCGCATAATTTTTCTACCGGACAAACTTTACTGCAACCTGCACCCATAATATTTGATACCAAAATAGTATGCGCACTTCCCTTTAAATTATCGGTTGTTATTTGTCTGATAAATTTTGGTACATCAATACTTGTAGGACAACTTTTCATACAAGGCGCATCGTAACAAAATAGACAGCGGTTTGCTTCTACCAATGCTGCATCAGCGGTTTCAAAAGCCGGATGAAGATCAGAAAAGTTTTGAGCATATTGCTCTGCAGAAAGCCTGTTCGATTGTATTGACATTTAAATTTATTAAGTATAATTTACGAACTGTTTTATTTTGATAAAAGCATTGATTGGGACGACGGACAACTGACAACTCACATTTCCCCATTCCCCATTCACCATTCACAACTTCACAATTTCCTGATAAGTTTCCGGTCTTCTGTCACGAAAAAATTGCCACTTATTTCTTACTTCCTCTATTAAATCAAGATCAAAATCTGCAATTAATAATTCATCATTGTTTTCTGATGCCTCTGCAAATATTTGTCCTAGTGGATTTACAAAATAAGATGTACCATAAAACTTCCCAAGGTTCCATGGCGCTTCAGTACCGACTCTGTTTATGCATCCCATAAAATATCCATTAGCTACTGCATGTGCCGGCTGTTCAAGTTTCCATAAATATTGAGATTGACCAACAGTGGTTGCCGAAGGATTGTAAACTATTTCTGCGCCATTCAATCCAAGACACCTTGCACCATCAGGAAAATGCCGATCGTAACAAATGTAAACGCCCACTTTTGCATATTTTGTTTGAAAAACCGGATAGCCAAGATTACCGGGTTTAAAGAAAAACTTTTCCCAAAAACCTCCTGTATGTGGTATATGATTTTTACGGTATTTGCCAACATATGTTCCGTCTGCATCTATTACTGCTGCTGTGTTGTAGAGAACGCCTGCCGATTCTTTTTCATACACGGGAACGATGATTACCATGTTGTATTTTTTTGCGTAGACTGCCAGGCGATCGGTAGTTATACCAGGAACTGTTTCTGCTGAAGCGTACCATTTACTATCCTGCCCCGGACAAAAATAAGGTGTATTAAAAATTTCCTGAAAGCAAAGAATCTGCACGCCTTTTTCTCCGGCTTCTTCAATAAATGGAATGTGTTTTTGAAACATCGCTTCCTTAATTTCTTCAATTGTTCCTTCACCTTCCGTTTTTGAAAGACTCATTTGAATTAACCCTGATTTAATAATTCGTGGCATTGAATTTTACTTTGAAATGATTACTATTTTTTTAAAGAAATTAAAATAATTTAAATATTCTGACTTACTTTTTTTCTTTTAATAAACTGTCCATATCCTTTTTCTAAAAAACATTCGTTGTTATTAATTGCCACTTTCCCTCTAAGCAAAACTGTCTTTACTTT
>JAYTCO010000442.1:0-3147 GCA_043736415.1 Ferruginibacter sp.
AAAAATTGCAGAACGAAGACCCCTATACCAGATTACACCACTCACAGATCGTTTAAATTATTGCTCATCACCCATAAATAATATGGGCTGGCATATAACCTGCGAAAAATTATTAGGATTACAATTACCAAAGCGAGTAGATTATCTAAGGGTAATCATTATGGAGCTTGCAAGAATAAGTGACCATCTTATCTGCAGTTCAATTATGGGTGTTGATACAGGAGCTTTTACAGGATTTCTTTATGTAATGCAATACCGTGAATTGATTTATGAAATTTACGAAGAAGTATGTGGGAGCAGACTTACAACAAATATTGGCCGCATAGGAGGCTTTGAAAGAAATTTTACCAATAAAGCTTTTCAAAAATTAGAGAAGTTTTTAGCAGAATATCCTAAAACGTTGAAAGAGTTTGAAAACCTTTTAACCCGCAATAGAATTTTTATAGACCGAACAACAGGTGTTGGGCCAATATCAGCAGAACGTGCATTGAATTATGGTTTTACAGGGCCAAACCTTCGTGCATCTGGTGTAGATTATGATGTACGTGTTCATACTCCTTACAGCAGTTACGAAGATTTTAATTTCACTGTACCAGTTGGTACAACCGGAGATTGTTATGATCGTTTTTTGGTACGAAATAAAGAGATGTGGCAAAGCCTTGAAATTATTAAACAGGCTTACCAAAAAGTACAGGAATTTAAAGGAACGGATGCAGACGTTTATCATGCAGATGCACCATCTTATTATTTGCCTGAGAAGAAAGATGTTTACACAAAAATGGAAGCGCTTATTTACCATTTTAAAATAGTAATGGGCGAAACAGAAATGCCTGTTGGAGAAGTGTATTCGTCTGTAGAAGGTGGCAATGGTGAACTTGGTTTTTATTTAATTAGCGATGGTGGAAGAACGCCTTACAGATTGCATTTTCGCAGACCATGTTTTATTTATTATCAAGCATATCCTGAATTAATAAAAGACAGCATGTTGAGCGATGCCATTATTACAATGAGCAGTTTGAATTTGATAGCAGGGGAATTGGATGCGTAATGTTAATTCATGATTAATAATGCAAAATGTCAGAAATATAAAAATAGTAGCTAAGCAGGTTTCCTTTACAGAAGCTGAGGAAAATAATATACTGTATGTTTCTTCGCTTTCTTATGAGGAAAGATTAAAAGAAGCATTTGATTTAAGGAAGCTTAATTTTTTTGGAAGTAAAGAATTTAATTTACCAAGAATTAAAAAAGTAAAACATACTTTTAATAGAGAAATTTTATGAAAAGCAAAATGCCGGAATTCCAAAAGGATTTTGAAGATTTTATTATGCTTTGTAATAAATATGAATTAGAATATTTGGTTATTGGTGGCTTTGCAGTTAGTATTCATGGATATCCACGAACTACAAAAGATTTGGATATATGTATAAATAAAAATGAGGCAAATGCTTCCAAGCTTTTACTAATTTTAGAAGATTTTGGATTTGGCTCTCTTAATTTTAAAATTGAAGATTTTGTAAAAGATAATATGATTACCCAATTGGGATATGAGCCGATAAGAATTGATATTTTGAATGACTTAAATGGAGTAGATTTTGATGTGGCATTTCAAAATAAAAGAGTTGTTCAAATGAATGGTGTACCTACAAATTTTATAGGATATTATGAATTGATTGAAAACAAACAAAAAGCTGGCAGAGATCAAGATTTGCTGGATGTAAAAAAGTTAAAAGCGCAAAATAAACAATGAGTATAAAGTTTTCAGACGATAAAATTGCTGAAGTAAAAAAAATAATTACCCGTTATCCGGAAGGGAAACAAAAAAGTGCATTGCTGCCTGTATTGCACATGGCACAAGATAGCTTTGGTGGATGGTTAGATGTACCGGTGATGGATTATGTAGCTTCTTTGCTGAGTATTGAGCCAATAGAAGTTTATGAAGTTGCAAGTTTTTACAGCATGTATAATTTAAAACCCGTGGGTAAATATGTTTTTGAAGTTTGCCATACCGGACCATGTATGATTAATGGCAGCGATTATATTACTGATTACATCAAGCAAAAACTAAACATTAAAGTAGGAGAGACAACGGCGGATAAAATGTTTACATTAAAAACAGTGGAGTGTTTAGGTGCCTGTGGATATGCGCCAATGATGCAGTTGGGACAAAACTATAGAGAGCATTTAACCAAAGATAAAGTTGATGCAATTATAGAAGAATGTAGGAATGCAGTTGTAAGGAATAATTAATTCCCTTCGATAAAAGCTAAATAGATAGCTGAAGATGAAACGGGCGACGCCACCAATGATCAACAAAGCTTCTTCTTTGCTTGGCAAACAAAATAAAAATCTCGCCCTGGCGAATTATTAATATGAGTAAAAAATTATTATTAGCAAAAGCAAATGTATCCGGCATATGCACCTACGAAGTGTATAGGCGGGAAGGTGGTTACGCAAGTGTTGAGAAAGCACTAAAAATGAAGACAGAAGATATTGTGGAGGAAGTAAAAAAAAGTGGCTTGCGTGGTAGAGGTGGTGCAGGTTTTCCTACAGGATTAAAGTGGAGTTTTATAGCCAAACCCGAAGGTGTGCCCAGGCATTTGGTGGTAAATGCAGACGAAAGCGAACCCGGTACTTTTAAGGATAGGTACCTGATGGAGTTTCTGCCACATCTCTTAATTGAAGGAATGATTGTTTCTTCGTTTGCGCTCGGGAGCAATGTCAGTTACATTTATATTCGGGGGGAGTATGCATGGATAACAAATATTTTAGAGGAAGCAATTGAAGAAGCAAAACAAAATGGCTGGCTCGGAAAAAATATTCAAGGCAGTGGATTTGATTGCGAAATCTATGTGCAACGTGGTGCCGGCGCATACATTTGTGGAGAGGAAACAGCATTGATAGAAAGCCTGGAAGGTAGACGTGGAAACCCAAGAATTAAACCACCATTCCCTGCTGTAAAAGGTGTGTGGGAAAGACCAACCGTTGTAAACAATGTTGAAACAATTGCAGCAATAGTTCCAATAATAAATGATGGCGGAGAGGAGTATGCAAAAATTGGTATCGGCAAAAGTACCGGTACAAAATTAATATCTGCCTGCGGTAATATAAATAAGCCGGGCATTTACGAAATAGATATGACGATTTCTG
>JAYTCO010000443.1:0-3145 GCA_043736415.1 Ferruginibacter sp.
ATCATTTCTTCTGCAGTAAGGCGGCTGTCTGTATTGTTCCAGCTGCCATTAATATCAGGCGTACTTGCAGGGTCTATACGAGAAACTTTATGACTGCATGAGGCCAATACTAAAAATAAAGAAAGTGTAAATATTGTAAATATAGGTTTCATAATTGTTTGTTTTAAGGGTGTAAAAATTTCAGTTACAAATAAATTACCATCTCCAACCGTTGTAATTGCGGTATTGATAAGGTCTGCCATAATTGCTTCTTCCATTATAATTATATGGATCGTAATAGCGCTGGTTGTAATTATTAAGTAATCTGTTTTCTCTGCGGTCAGCTTTGCGTTCTGCTTTTCGCTCTGCCTTAGCATTGCGCCAGTCATACGCTTTGTAAGTTTCCTGCAACGTTGTATTCATGGCCGTTTGCATACTTATTTGTGAAGCCTGGTATTTCTCCATGGTAACTTTGTAATTTGGATTTTGGTCAGGTGCAAGTTCCTGAGCTGAGGCAGCATAACCTCCGGTAAAAATGATAAGCGCAAGTAGTAATTTTTTCATGATGATTAATTTTATTGTTTACCAAATGTAAAACTGATTGTATATTTCAAACGTTACTGAATTCTAAAAGTTACGGGGTTAACAAAACTTTATAAACAACAATTTTACTCACATAAAAAATTGCGATTGACAAAGAATAAAGAGAACCCACAGATGAGAATCGTTTTAATATTTTGTAAAAATAAACAGGGATAATTAACTTACAACACCTAACAAAAAGCACAAATGCAAAAACTAATTCTAGTCATAATATGTTTCAATTTCAATGAAGCATCATTTGCCCAAGTTGCTCCTATAAATTCTGATAGGCCAGGTAAAACAAATACAGCTTCTATAACTCCACATAAATGGTTACAAATAGAAATGGGTTTTCAAAAAGAAACGGAAAAATATAAACCATTTACATATAAAGATATTTATTTTGAAACCCCTTCATTGTTGCTGAAATATGGGTTGAGTGACAAAATTGAATTGAGGTTAATTTCAGCATTTGCCTATCAAAGTTTAGGTGCGGTAAACATTACTGAAACAGGCCGTGGACTAAGTAACACACAAATTGGGGGCAAATTTAATTTGATAAAGGAATATGGCATTTTACCAAAAACATCCATCATTGCGCATTACAGGATAAATGCAATTAATTCATACAGGGTTGGCAAGGATACTATTAATGGTGGCAATATAAGCCTTGCGATGTTAAATGTTGTATCTAATAATTTTTTGGTTGGGTATAATATTGGAGTGGAAAAATTCACCTGGCAATCCGATGCGAGGTATTTCTACAGCCTTTCTCCAAAATTTAATATTTCTGAAAAATGGCAGGCATTTGTTGAAATATACGGCAATTTATGGAAGGGCCGTAATGCACAAACCACTATTGATGCTGGTGTTTCTTATTACATAAATGATGATTTTAAAGTAGATGCATCAGCAGGTACCCGAATAAATAAAAATACAAACCGTAAATTTTATTCAGTGGGGGGATCATTTAGATTTAAAACCTCAAATAAAAATTTATGAAAAATCCCCTTGTATAAATACAAAGGGATCAATTTTTATTTTCAATTAATGCTGATGATTGTGCTGCATACCAACCAACTCATCAGATGTTACTGTCTTTTCTGTAGGCTTAGATTGTCCTTCTGCCCAGCCAAATAATTTTTCTGTAACCAAACGGCGGTAAGTAGCGTCAATTTGTTTTTCATCCTTCATCATACGGTCAATATAACTTTCTAACCAGCTCATATCTTCACCCATATTCATGTTACCAAAGTAACGGCTCACTTCTTCTTTTAAGCTAGCACGAAGTTCTTCCTCACTTACATCAAGCTTATTTTCTTTTACGATAGTATCGCTTATCAATGTCCATTTCAATTGGTTTTCAAAAGCTGGATATTCCGCTTCAGCTTCTTCCTGTGTTCTTTGTTTGTCGCCACCTGTTTTTAACCAACGTGTAAGAAATTCCTTTGGAAATTCCATCTTCGTTTGCTCTAACAAATTATGGTAAAGTTGGTCATGGAGCTGGTTACGACTTTGTGCATCCCAATATTTTTGTATCTCTTCTTTTAAAGCAGTCCTTAATTCCTCTTCTGTTTTAATATTTTTACCAGGATAAACTTCATTAAAAAACTCCTCATTCATTTCTCGCTTTTCTACAATTCCAATTGTTTTAATTTCCTGCTGAAAATATTTTTTAGCAGGCGCTGTATCATTATTTTCCAAACCTAAATCCTTCAAGATTGTTACAAGATTTTCTCCTTCAAAAGCACTCTCCAATTGATAAACAAAACTATCTCCGGGCTTTTTACCCATTAACTGCTTTTGCATTTTTGGGTTAAATAATTTTACCGGAACAGAAATATCTTTTATAATACCACCCTCAACTCCAATACTGTTTTCATCAGACTCTGTTAATAAAACATTGATAACGTCTTCTTCATTATCTATTGTTTCTTTCTCCTGCATTTTACCGGCTTTAAGTTGCATGCGGTTTATTTCTTCTGTTACCATTGCATCTGTAACTTCAACAGTATTGCGGGTAAAGGAAGCCTTGGCTACATCACTCAAAGTAAAAGCGGGCTTCAATCCTATTTCAAAAGAAAAATCGAAATCACCGGGACTGTTCATATCCAGTTTCTGTAATTCATTTTCCAACGGAAGTGGCTGAGCAAAAATTTCAGGCTTTTCTTTATCAAGGTAAGTGTGCAGTTCTTTTTCTATTGTACGCAATACTTCATCCTGAAACAACCCTGCACCATACATTTTTTTGATCATTCCTGCAGGCACCATTCCTTTACGAAAACCCGGAATGTTTGCTGTTTTACTGTATTCCTTCAGCTTTTTTTCAAACGAAGGCAGGTAATCTTCTTTATTAAGTTTTACGGTTAGTTTATCGTTTAATAAACCGGTGTTTACTCTTTCTACTGTTGCCATTTTATTGTTTTTTTGTTCCGCCTTTGGCGGTAAAGTAAAAAAAATCCTCCCGATTGAGCGGAAGGAAGTTAAATATGTGCGGATAATAGGGGTCGAACCTACATGCCTTGCGGCGCTAGATCCTAAGTCTAGTGCGTCTGCCAATTTCGCCATATCCGCAAATGAGGTG
>JAYTCO010000444.1:0-3144 GCA_043736415.1 Ferruginibacter sp.
AAATTATAATGAACTTAGTAATAAACTTGATCTTAAAAATGAAACAGTAGAAAATTATATTAACATTTTAGAACAGACATTTGTCATTTTTAAACTCCCCTCTTACAGTACAAACCAAAGAAAAGAATTGAGAAAAGGGAAGAAAATATATTTCTTTGATTGTGGTTTACGCAATGCACTTATTAATGATTTTAGGCCGGCAGAAACAAGACAGGATATTGGCCAGCTTTTTGAAAATTATGTTGTGAGTGAACTCTGGAAAAAAAACAGTTACGAAAATAATTTTGGTAAATTTTATTTTTGGCGTACTGCTGACCAGCAAGAAATAGATGTAATAATTGAAAAGAATAACACTTTACATACTTATGAAATAAAATGGAATTCAGAAAAAAGAGTACGACTTAGTAAAACGTTTTCAAACGTCTATCCAAATAATACTTTTGCTGTAATTAATCCAAATAATATTGAAGATGTATTTTTATAAAATAAAATCTATCCTCTTCCATCAAGTAAATTACCCAAACCACCTAAAACATTAGCTTCTTCTTTTCTTTGCCCATTCCATACTGCATAAGCCTTTCTGCAAGCCTGCTGATGGGCAATGAATGTATCCAAACTTTGCCGGGGCCACGGAGCGTTGCAAAGAAAAGTCCTTCTCCACCAAACATAAAATTGCGGATACCTTTTATAAACTCAATGTCAAAATCAATTCCTGCTGTATAAGCAACCACACAACCGGTATCTATTTTCAACACTTCGCCGGGTTGTAAAGTACGCTCTGTTACATAACCGCCTGCATGCACAAATGCCATTCCATCGCCTTCCAGTTTTTGCATAATAAAACCTTCGCCACCAAAAATACCGGTACCAAGCCTGCGTTGAAATTTAATATCAACATGTAATAAATGATAATATTATGTAGCGTTATGTAAATGATAAACGGTAAAATTAATTACCATTTTTTGCCTTATTTTGAAGTTCAAACCTAAAAAAATATGAAGAAATATCTTTTTACAACAGCAGCTATTTGCCTGGCAGTTACAACAGGTTTTAGCCAGGCAAAACTGGTAGAAACTGTTACCAAAAAAGGAGACGAATTGGTTATTCCTTATCAAAAGTATTTGCTGCCTAACGGGCTTACAATTGTTTTAGCGGAAGATCACAGCGACCCATTGGTGCATGTTGATGTAACTTATCATGTAGGTTCTGCAAGAGAAGAAATTGGCAAAAGCGGTTTTGCGCATTTCTTTGAACACATGATGTTTCAGGGGAGTGATCATGTTGGAGACGAGCAGCATTTTAAAATAATATCCGGTGCAGGCGGTACTTTAAATGGTAGCACCAATCAGGACCGTACCAATTATTACGAAACAGTACCATCTAACCAACTGGAAAAAATGTTGTGGCTGGAAAGTGACAGGATGGGCTTTCTATTAGATGCAGTAACACAAAAGAAATTTGAAATTCAACGCAGCACTGTAAAAAATGAGAGAGGGCAGAATTACGACAACCGTCCTTATGGATTGTTGGGAGAATTTGCGAGTAAAAATCTTTATCCATACGGGCATCCTTACAGCTGGCTTACCATTGGTTATATTGAAGATTTAAACAGGGTTGATGTACAGGACTTAAAAAACTTTTTTCTTCGCTGGTATAGCCCCAACAATGCAACCATAACAATTGGTGGAGATATAAAATCATCCGATGTTGTAATGTTGGTAGATAAATATTTTGGAAGCATTCCACGTGGCCCGGAAGTAACCAAAACAATTTTGCCAGCAGTTGTTGTCGATAAAAACCGTTATGTATCTTATGTTGATAATTATGCAAAATTGCCTTTGCTTACAAAAGCGTTTCCTACAGTGCCAAACTATGACAAGGATATGGCAGCACTTGCATGCCTTGCTCAAATAATTGGCCAAGGTAAAAACTCAGTGCTGTATCAGCAATTGGTAAAAACACAAAAAGCTTTGAACGCCAATGCCAGCAGCAATTTAAGTGAACTTAGCGGTGTTTTTAGTTTTCAAATAATCCCTTATCCTGGCAAGTCTCTGGCAGGTATGGACAGCCTGATTAAAGAAGCATTGCTTTCGTTTGAACAACGTGGTGTGACTGATGAAGATATTATAAGATTTAAAGGAGGTATAGAATCTCAGTTTATAAACGGTTTGCAAAGTGTATCAGGCAAGGTTTCGCAGTTAGCTGCTTTTCAAACATACCTGGGCAATCCAAACATGATTGGCAAACAACTGGAAATGTTTAGAGCCGTTACCAAACAAGATGTTATGAACGCCTACAATAAATACATTAAAGGAAAAAATAGTGTGACCGTAAGTGTTTTGGTGAAAGGGCAGGATGCAGCACCTGCAATGACCGATAACTACCAGGTAGATAATTCAAATTACAACAGACCAAATTATGGGTATGATGGTTTAAAATATGTAAAAGCTACTGATAATTTTGACAGAAAAAAACAACCGGGTGTTGGTGCCAACCCTGTAGTAAAAGTTCCTGCATTTACTACAAAAAAAACTGCTAATGGTATTAAAATGATTTTTGCCCAAAGTAATGAATTGCCCTTGGTAAACTTATTAATAAGAATTCCCGGCGGCCAGCTTGCCGAAACAAATATGCCTGCAAAATCAGGACTGGCAGGCCTCACCGCTTCAATGATGAATGAGGACACAAAAAAATATACTGCAGAACAAATGTCAGTTGAGTTGCAAAAGCTTGGTAGCACTATCAATATTTTTTCATCATTTGATGGTACAGTTTTTAATGTACAATCTTTAAAGAAAAATCTAAACAAAACATTGGAGTTGCTGGAAGAAAGAATGTTAAATCCTAATTTTACACAAACAAGCTTTACCAGAATTCAAAAGCAGGCAATAGAAGGATTTAAGCAAACAAAGTCTCAGCCATCTGCAATTGCAGATGATGTTTTTGATAAATTAAATTTTGGAAACAGTATTTTAGGAATGAGTTCTAACGGAACCGAAGCAACTATAAAAAGCTTAACATTAAAAGATGTACAGGATTTTTACATCAACAACCTTACATCGCAAAATGCCAGAGTTGTAGTTGTGGGAGATGTAAAAGAAACCGAAATATTACCACAGCTTTCTTTCTTAAATAAATTACCTA
>JAYTCO010000445.1:0-3142 GCA_043736415.1 Ferruginibacter sp.
ATTATATTTATAAAGATATATCGTTATTAAGAGAGTGGGAAAACTATTGTGTAATAGTCTCATCAGTTTTTATGCGCATACTAAAACATCATTCTATAAGTACTTACATTATATCTGGAACAGATTTTGGTTAATTAATACTTAATTAAATATTTATTTTATGAATGTTTTGGAAAATAAAAAAATTGCAATTCTTACAGATAATGGGTTCGAACAAATAGAACTAACCTCTCCAAAATCAGCATTAGAGGAAGCCGGTTCAACCGTTCACATTATCTCGCAACAGAATGTTGTGAAAGCATGGGATCACGACCATTGGGGGATTGAAATTAATGCCGATGTTAGCCTCAGTAATGCCAACCCTGAAGATTATGATGCACTTATGCTGCCGGGCGGCGTAATGAACACTGATAAGATGAGAACTGAAAAAGCCTATGTTGATTTTGCCCAACATTTTTTAGAGACCGGCAAACCAATTGCTGCTATTTGCCATGCACCACAGTTATTAATTGAAACCGGCATGCTTGCAGAAAGAAATATGACATCTTACCCATCTTTAAAAACTGATTTAAAAAATGCAGGTGTTATATGGGAAGACAAAGAAGTTGTTACTGACAATGGATTGGTAACAAGCCGCAGCCCAGATGACTTACCTGCTTTTAATAAAAAAATGATTGAAGAATTTGCAGAGGGGCAACACCTTTCTGATGGTTCATTTAAAAGAGGATCAACATCCATGGGATAAAATATTTTAATAGAAAAAGGTTCAACAATCGTTGAACCTTTTTCTTATTCTGTTTCCGCCTGGCTGTAACCATTGTTCTCTTCATCTTCCTCTCCAATAATTTCATCTTCATCATCTTCTTCTGAGCCGGGTATATCAAGATCTTCGCCTGTTACATCATCAGCTACAGACATTTCATTTAAAGTATCACCGTCTTCATCAGTATTATCCAGGCTGGAATGTTTTAAATTTATTTCATCTTGTGATAGCGGATCAGTATGCATTGCTTCATCCAGCATTGCTTTTTCTGCAGGTGTTATAAAAGAATCATTGTCATTATCATCTTTAATATTCATAAAGTTTTATTTTAAGAATTAATGTTCAAACCATGTGCCGTAATTACCATAATTTTATCTAGTCCTTTTTAAAAATTTTAAGTATGAAAACATGTACGTTATTTTTTATTACTGTCTTCCTTTTCTTATCCTGTAAAGAAACTGTAAATGAAAAAAAAGAATCTAAGCCTGAAACAATTATAAAAGTTATTGTGCCCGCTTCATTAAATGGCTGTTACGAAATGATTATTTCCGGCGACACAGCTTTTATGAAACTTGAGGAAAACAATGATGTGCTTAATGGGACACTTGTTTATAAACGAAAAGATAAAGACGGTAACAAAGGCAATGTTGTTTTAACTAAAATAAATAACCGTGCAGAAGGCTATTACACTTTTCAATCTGAGGGAAAGACTTCGGTTAGGCAGATTATTTTTAAAATAAACGGAAACGCTTTTGCCGAAGGATCTGGGAATATTGAAATGAAAAACGATACAGCAGTTTATAAATACCCGCATGCATTAAATTTTGAAGAGAAGCATGTATTTAATCTTGTGATCTGTAAATAAATTTTATAAGTATGAAATTATCCTGGATCTGTTTTATAATTACTATAACCGTATTTTATTCCTGCAGTCCAAAACCGTATAGCAATACAAATAAAGTGTATGCAAAACAATCAAAGTTATTTTCAAAAAAAATTACGGGAGTTCCTGTAAATTTAATTATTGCAGACTCTTTTAAAAAACCACTTTACACAGCCTATACTACCAACTTTGGTATTAGAAAACCCAACATTGTTGTAATACATTATACAGCACAAAACAGTTGTGAGCAAACGCTGCAAACCTTTACCAAGCCCACAACACAGGTAAGTGCACATTATGTAATTTGTAAAGATGGAACACTGCACCATATGCTGAATGATTATTTAAGGGCATGGCATGCAGGGATTGGCAAATGGGGAAATAATACTGATGTAAATTCAAATTCTATCGGTATTGAAATTGATAACAATGCTGTTGACAGTTTTTCCAACGCACAGATAAATACACTATTAGGTGTTTTATCTTTTGTAAAAAAAGAATATAATATTCCCCCAGAAAACTTTATAGGTCATAGTGATGTGGCACCTGCCCGTAAGATAGATCCGGGAATACTTTTTCCATGGAAAACATTGTCTGAAAAAGGTTTTGGGCTTTGGTATAATGATACATCAGCTGTAACAGTACCTGTAGATTTTAATGTAAAATATGCATTAAAAATAATTGGGTATGATGTAAAGAATCTGCAAAATGCAATGGGTGCTTTTAAAAGACATTATTTAAATACAGCAAATGATGCGCTGTTTACCAAGCCCGAAGAAAAAGTTTTGTATGCGGTAATGATGAAGTATTTAAACTGATTTAAAGATCATTCAATAAATCTTCTAATAAATTCCCTTCCGGTATTTTCTGGAGATCGCTCTGTTTTTTTTACTATTTTATTTTCTGATATAAATAATAAAATTTGCATCAGGTGCAGTTGTTTCAATAAGTTTTACTTTTTAGTCGGGATCATCTTCAGCGGTATTAAACAAATCAGTAAGTGAATTAAAACGATAATTTTATGAGGTACAACCGGTTATCGATCGGCAATCCATAAAAACGATCGTCTTAAAATGAAAAGTAGGATTTTACTTTCTCGAAATTAATTTTTTCTGCATAAAATATTTTCCTACAAATGGAAGTTTAGAAAATTCTTTGTACTCAACGAGTGTAAGAAAACGACAGTATATTAAAAGTAAAACGGTCGCAATACCTAAACTGAAATATTTATTATCATACAAATTTGTAATTCCTTTGTGTATAAAAAATATGGTAACTACAATAATAATGTAAGCTAAAAGTTTTTTCCAGGCATAAGGAATTCTATAATATTTTTGCCCCCAAACAAATGAAATAATCATCATGCTCCCATAACAAATTAATGTTGCCCAGGCGCAGGCTGTAAACCCATATTTAGGAATAAAAATATAATTAATAATGATAGTGATTGTTGTACCAATTAATGTAACCCATGCACCGTAAATGGTTTTATTGCT
>JAYTCO010000446.1:0-3137 GCA_043736415.1 Ferruginibacter sp.
TTCACCTCTTCCCTTACCGAACAGAGAAGTTAAGTCCCTCATGGCCGATGGTACTGGTATACCAACCGGGAGAGTAGGTAGCTGCCATATTTATTAAAAAAACCCTTCCGATTGATATCGTAAGGGTTTTTTTGTGCCCGTGAATCAATGCAGGAGTCAAACCGGGGTCTCTGCAGTTGTGCGTTTGATGATTGGTTTGATGTTAATGAAGCAAATGTTGGGAAGCAGCAACTATAATTAAGCATCATAAAATTTCGCCATTGCTTCTGCTGTCTGCTTTAATTTAAGCTTTAACGAGTCTGGCTTCAAGACTTTTACATCACAACCATAACTTAAAATCACACTTTCAAGTTCTAAGTTGGGAATTACAGTTAATTGCAAAACAAGCTTTCCATCTTTTCTTTCAGTGATAATTTTTTGAGAATGATGAATCGGCTTGGTGGTAACATAAGGTGCCCGCTTTGATGAAAATTCCAATTCCACGGTTTCAATAGCCGAATTGGAAGGAAGCGTTACTCCCACAATATTTTTAAAATAATCTTCTAGGTTAAGTGTTTTATTTTCTTCGTAAACCAATGAGCTTACTTTGATCGAATGCATTCTATCTAAAGGGTAAGTCCCGTTAGTTTTTGTTTGGTCGTATAGACCTAACAAAAACCAACGGTTATTATATTCTTTAAGTAGGTATGGGTGGATTAGCCAATCCTGTGGTTCTGGCTGATTGAAAGATTGATAACAAATCTTCAATACTTTCTTGTTTCCAATCGCTATAAAAATATCTTCCAAAAATTCTATTCCTTTTGCTGCAGGTGGATTTTCAAACGCAATAACAGAAAGAAAACCGGATTCGGACTTACTTCTCTTTTCTAATTTGCTAACTACCGCTTCTATCTCTTCAGATAGAGTAAATCCTTTTATTTGTTTCAATAAGTGAGCTGCTTCATTAAGTAAAAGCAAGTCTCTCTCGTTCAGAGGAATTTTTTGTATGGAAAAGGAAGTGTCTTCGTAAAAATAATAAACCTCTCTTCCATCTTGTTTACTCTCTATAGGAGCGCCATACACACTTTGCATAGCTTCCATATCTTTTCGCAACATACTTGGCGAAATACCTAGCTGTTCATGCTCTGATAATAATTTTTCATTCACCTTCTTCAGTAGTGAATTTCTTGTCCACTTCTGCATGGGGTTTCTAAGGCACTCATCAATTATCTCATATCGAATGCGGGCAGCTTTGTTTACAGGCATGATATTCTTTTTATTCCTTGCACATACAGTGCAAAGGTGGGTTTCATATTGCACTACTATGGCAAATACAACCGAAAATAAAAGCTATTTTTCATTTCAAGCGAATGAAGGTCAGAAGCAGGCATTTGAAAATCTTACCATTTTCCTGGATGAGAATACAAAGGAGGATTTTTTAATTCTTACCGGCGCAGCGGGCACTGGTAAAACAAGTGTTGTATCTGGTGTAACTGCATACCTGCACGAAAAAAATATTGCCTGTGTTTTAGCTGCTCCTACCGGAAGAGCTGCGAATGTTATTTCTACTAAAACAAATAGAACTGCTAAGACCATTCATAGCCTCATTTATATCCCCCAAGTAAATACTGATACAGCAGCTATTACTTTTATTAGAAAAGAAAACAAGTCTAAAGCATATACTATTTTCATTATTGACGAATCATCAATGGTTGCTGACGCTAGAGATATTGAAGGGCTATTTTCAACTCCTAATTCTTTACTTGCCGACCTGGTGGCTTTTGTTAAGCAAGGCAATGTTGACAACAAAATTATTTTCATTGGCGATACATACCAGCTTGCTCCAATAAGCAGTCCGCAGTTTAGTCCTGCTTTATGCAAAGGTCATCTTGTAAACAAGCATAGCTTAAAAGGTAGTCAGTTTGAATTGACTAAGATCGAACGTCAAGCTAACGGAAGTTATATACTTGATAACGCCTCATTATTAAGAGAGGCTGTAAGAAATAATTTTCTGCCTGCACCAAATTGGAAGCGTTTGCAACTTGCAAATGTTACAGAGACGCTGCGGTACTATGGTTTAGAGTTTTATCCTCAGGATAGTGACAGAATAACCATGATCACGAATAGCAATCGGGATGCTCAATGGTGGAATCAGAAATTGCGACCTTACATAATGGATGTTACAAATGTTTTACAGCCAATGGATGTAGTCGTGTTTCATCGCAACTGGTTTTCTGACGATATAAATTTATATAATGGCTCAAAAGCCATTATACAATCTATTGATTGGGCAAGCAGGCATCATTTTGCTGAACTCACTTTTGTTGATGTTGAATTGAACGTGAGTAAAAGTTTAGAGAAGCCACAAATTGTTAAGGCTAAAATGATACTGGAAGTATTATTAACTGAAACAGGCGAGTTGCCCTATGATGCAGAGAAAAAGTTGTTTGCTGAAGCCATGCGAATGAACCGAAAATTCAGAGAAAGTAAAAAACTTACAGATGATCCATATCTTAGTGCGATGCGCTTACGGTATGGATATGCGCTCACTTGTCATAGGGCGCAGGGAGGGGAATGGGATAAAGTTGTCATCCATCCTTTTAGATGTGATAAAGATGCCAGGTGGTTATACACGGCTATTACAAGAGCAAGGAAGGAACTAATATCTTATAGGTAAGTTCGTACAACTTTGCACATAGGGTGCAAAGATTGGTTGAACCTTTGAAAATTATAAAAATGCTCTTTGAAAGTCTGCTGCAAATTATTGATTATGCCGGATGGGTGTAGCGTAAGCTATGCCAATTACTATCCGGTAGTTAGGAAAGAAATTTCCGAAACTGAATGTTAGTTACATAGTTATTGTACTTAGCATCATTAAGCAATGAATAATATGTCTTATAGTAATGTTTAATTATTATATAATATTTTATTTATTTATTATTTATGAATTCATACACAAAGAATAATGCAGCAGACTTCAAAGATTTTCTAACGCATAATGAAAATTCACCAACAAAATATCGAAGACTTACGGCAGGCATTTGCTAAAGCACAAACAAAGAATAATTTTCTTGCTTTATTGAATTCAGCTAAAAAGGTATGGCTTGGTGAAAAGGCTTTTGATTTCGAGATAAAGCAATTAAATTATTATACTGTAA
>JAYTCO010000447.1:0-3128 GCA_043736415.1 Ferruginibacter sp.
GGATATTTTTCGGCGAATTTTTTTACTATTTGCCAGCCGGCAAACGAGCCAATATTACCGGGCGCTTTTTCGCCAAGCTCCTGCGTTTTTGGTCCGTCCGTTACATAATTTTTAATTAAATTATTATCAGCAGTCTGCAAAAAATTATTCTGAACAAACAAATCCCAAATAGCAGCTTCGTGCGTGTAAGAGTCTTTCATTTGTGCAGCAGTGTATCCAATTATTATATGCTCTTTTTTTTCAGGTAAAAATTTTTGCAACAGATAAAGCCTTTTTCCTTTCTCAACCATTTGTATCAATAATCTTTTATCTTCTGTTTTTTCAGGATAAATATCACCCACAATATTTTTTAAACAGTTAACGGAAATATATTCGGGCGTAAATCGTGCCGTAACGTAACCGGGATAAGTTTCCTGAACCATCGAAGTTTTGTATTGCGGAAAATCTTTGCCTAAATGACCATGCAGGCCAACATAAAAAACTTCATCATCCAATATATCTCCATAACCGTCAGTCGGTCCTAAATAAGTTATAATTTTTGTTGGAATTTTATATGCAGGATAATAAAATTTTACAAACTGCAACCCTCTTTTAATTTCATTTTCATAAGGCAAAAAATCTTTAAAATATTTTTGAGATGTATCGTAAATATTTCTGCTGTAAACAATAAACTGTTTTATGTAAGTTGCTGTTGTATCTGCAGGCCATTTTGGATCAATACCTAAAATGGTTCCCATAAAATTTTCACCAAAGGAAGGATAGCCTGCAATCAGTTTATCTAATTGTGGCATAATATTATTGGTGTCCAATGCAAAAAACTGCTGTTCAAAACGGCGGGTGTTCAATTGTATTTTTACACAAGACACATCAGGAATTTCATTTTTCCCATTACAGGAAAACAAGCTTGCAATAATTATTAAACCAAATAACAAACGCATACTTTAGATATTTAACTTTACAGAATATAGTACAAATCTAAACTTCCGGGAACAAATAAAGAGCAATGAAAATTTTTTTAGCACAACAGAATTATCACATAGGAAATATTGAAGCAAATACTGCTAAAATAATTGAAGCCATCATTCAGGCAAAAGAACAACACGGCGATGTTATACTTTTTAGTGAGTTATCTGTGTGTGGGTATCCACCAAGAGATTTTTTGTATTTTAATGATTTTATAGAGAAGTGTTACGCCGCAGTTGATAAAATTAAATTGTATGCTGATGGTATTGCCGTTATTGTTGGAGCGCCACACCGCAATGCAAAAAGAGAAGGCAAAGACCTGTTTAACGCAGCTTATTTTCTGGCAGATAAAGAAATAAAACAAATCATTCACAAAACCTGCTTGCCTACTTATGATATTTTTGATGAAGACCGTTATTTTGAACCCGGAACTGAATGGAATGTGGTAGAATACAAGGGAAGAAAATTTGCCGTTACTATTTGTGAAGATATCTGGAACCTTGGCGACAATCCGCTTTACACAAATTGCCCAATGGATAATCTTACACAACAGGGGCCGGATATAATGCTTAATATGTCAGCATCGCCTTTTGATTACACACACGATGAAGACCGTTACGCAGCCATTAAAGCCAATGTACTCAAATATAAAATTCCACTTTTTTATGTGAATGCTGTTGGCAGCCAGACAGAAATAGTTTTTGACGGCAACTCGCTTGCTTTTGATAAACATGCAAATCTTTGTGGTAAACTTGCCTCTTGTAAAGAAGATATGCAATCGTTTTTTTTAAATGATGATGGAACCATACAGGGAGAAATTCTGCAGCAATCAACCCATGTGCCTGACAGAGAATTAAAACCTGATACACTTACAGAAACGCTCAATATTCCATTAATTTATGATGCACTCATTTTAGGCATCAGAGATTATTTTACAAAAATGGGTTTTAAAAAAGCAATACTTGGCAGCAGTGGCGGTATTGACAGTGCAGTTGTGCTTGCGCTTGCCTGCGAAGCTTTGGGGGCAGAAAATGTAAAGGCTCTTTTAATGCCATCTCCATATTCAACGGGCCATTCGGTGACTGATGCAGAGCAGTTAAACATCAATTTAAAAAATGAGTACAACATTATTCCCATTAAAAATATTTACGAAAGTTTTTTAACGGAGCTAAAACCATTGTTTGCAGATTTGCCTTTCAGCGTAGCGGAAGAAAATATACAAAGCCGTACAAGAGGAAATTTATTAATGGCTGTTGCAAATAAATTTGGTTACATCTTATTAAACACTTCTAACAAAAGTGAACTTGCCACCGGTTATGGTACGCTATATGGAGATATGGCCGGCGGCATCGGTGTTTTGGGAGATTGTTACAAGCTGCAAATTTATGAGCTGGCTAAATATATAAACAGGAATAAAGAAATTATCCCGCAAAATATAATAACAAAACCACCAAGTGCAGAACTAAGACCCGATCAAAAAGACAGCGATAGTTTGCCCGATTATTCTATACTTGATAAATTATTATATCAATATATTGAGTTGCAAAAAGATCCGCAGGAAATAAAAAATCAGGGTTTTGACGCTGTGCTGGTTGACAGGGTTTTAAAAATGGTAAATGTAAATGAGTACAAAAGAAATCAGTTTTGTCCAATCATAAGAATTTCTCCAAAAGCATTTGGTGTTGGAAGAAGGATGCCTATTGTAGGAAAATATTTGAGTTAGCATGTTTGACAAATTTGCAATCCGATTGCAAATTTGTCCAACAGCCATATGAAAAATATCAATTTTTAATTTTTTTTTAAAAATATTTAAAGGCGGTTACGCATCAATAATTTATTCAAAATTTAAAAAAAAGTTTAGATACAATTATTTGCTCAATAATTTTTAACACCGTTTTTCCCAATATTGAAAATTAGGCATAATTATTACAACGCTTGTTCCTTTATATTGCACAAAAGTAAAATTCATATATAAGTATGTTACAAACTGCAGAAGACATTCGACTTTTAAATGATAAAATTAATCATGCATCAGGATTTGTATCACGCATAAACGACGAATTAAGTAAAGTAATTGTTGGCCAGCAAACAATGATTGAAAGATTGTTGATTGGCATGTTGAGCAATGGACACGTTTTGCTGGAAGGTGTACCCGGATTAGCAAA
>JAYTCO010000448.1:0-3126 GCA_043736415.1 Ferruginibacter sp.
CGCATAGAAAATAATTTTTGGATAACTAAAAACGGCAATAAAGATTTAATGAAAAATATACCGATTGAAGTGGAAGAGATTGAGGCTTTGATGAAAAGAAAAAATTAGCTGATTGAATAATTTGCTGATGTGCTAATTTAATTCAAAACTTTTTTTTATAAAATGACGAAACAAATTCCCAACATATTCACCCTCCTCAATCTTATCTGCGGTTGCATTGCTATTGTCTATACAATGCAAAATGGCATTACCATACAATACGATGCTGAAGGCGCACAATTTATAGATCTGTCAGAAAAGATTTGGATGGCTTCGCTGTTTATTGGTATAGCAGCTGTTGTAGATTTTTTGGATGGTTTTGTTGCCCGTCTTTTTAATGCATCTTCAGAAATAGGTAAACAACTTGATTCATTGGCAGATTTGGTGAGTTTTGGTGTAGCTCCATCTATGATTGTTTACCAGTTTTTACGAATAAGTTATGCTGCCGCAGAAGGAGGAATTAATACATCTATTTTCTTACTTGTTCCTGCATTTATACTGGCTGCTGCAGGTGCTTACAGGCTTGCAAGATATAATTTGGATAGCAGCCAGCAGTATGGCTTTAAGGGAGTTCCTATACCGGCAGCAGGTTTACTAATTGCAAGCTTGCCGCTTATATATTGGAACTCAACCAATGCCACTACCTTAAATCTAATAACAAACAAATGGTTTTTGTATTTGCTTGTAATATTTGTAAGTTGGTTAATGGTTAGCAGGCTCCCTTTGATTGATTTAAAGTTTAAAAATCTTTCCCTAAAAAGTAATCTTTCAAAATACATACTGGTTATCTTTTCTGTGTTAACTGCTGCTGTTTTTCACTGGTTTGCAGTTCCAATAATTTTTTTAGCATACATTATTTTATCTTTGGCTTTCAAAAATAAAACAGCATGATATTTACTGCACAAATAAAAGTAATGCCGCTTAAAAATTTGCTCGATCCACAAGGAAAAGCAGTTCTAGGTGGTCTTGCCAATCTTGGAATTACTGGTATCAGTGATGTAAGAATTGGGAAACAGATTGAATTGTCTATAGAAGCAGAAAATGAAACTGTTGCCAGAGAAAAGAGTGAAGATGCTGCAAAAAAACTCTTGGCCAATCAGGTAATGGAAATGTACGAGATAACAATTAGCAGTTAGGAGTTTGCAGTTTGAAAAAAATTGGCCATAAATCTGATTTATATAAATTAAAAGTTGATTTAAATAATGGATATTGAAATATTGGTTACTTTCTAAATACTCAATACTAAGGTCTCAATACTAATTATTAAATAGTTGCTTAATGCTCTTCCTCGTTCCCACTCCAATAGGTAATCTTGCAGATATGACTTTTCGTGCCGTGGAGGTTTTAAGAAAAGCAGATCTTATTTTGGCAGAAGACACAAGAACATCTTCGGTATTGCTTAATCATTACAATATAAATAAGCCACTTTCTACTTATCACCAACACAACGAGCATAAGGTTTCAGCGCATCTGGCAGATCAAATGCTGGCAGGAAAAACAATAGCATTACTTACAGATGCAGGAACACCCGGCATTAGCGATCCAGCCTATTTGCTGGTAAAAGAATGTATAAAAAACAATATTGAAGTTCAGTGTTTACCGGGTGCTACCGCTTTTGTTCCTGCACTTGTAAACAGCGGTTTGCCAACAGACAGTTTTTGTTTTGAAGGATTTCTTCCCCTTAAAAAAGGAAGACAAACTTTTTTAAAAAGAATGGCAGAAGAAAAAAGAACAATGTTGTTTTATGAAAGCCCGATGAGACTTTTAAGAACCTTAAAAGATTTTGAAACTTACTTTGGCGTAGATCGTCAATGCTGTGTAAGCAGAGAACTGACAAAGAAATTTGAAGAAAATAAGAGAGGAACTTTGCAGGAAGTGTATGATCATTTTTCGTCAAAAATAGTGAAAGGTGAAATTGTAATTGTAGTTGCAGGTAAAGATTATGAGCCGATAAAAAATCTGAATCTCACGCAATAAATTAAATTATATTTAAGCAAGAAAATACCTTTAAAATAAATATCAATGAGTAAAATTAAAATTGTATTTGCCTTATTACTGTTAAGCATAACGCTTTTTGCACAGCCTGAAAACCGCTGGCAGCAGAGAGTAAGCTACAAAATGGATGTAAATATGGATGCTGCCCAAAATCAGTTTAAAGGCAGGCAAATATTAGAGTACAGCAACAACAGCGATAAAAGTTTAACAAAAGTATTTTATCATTTATACTTTAATGCTTTTCAACCGAACAGCAGTATGGATGTGCGCAGCAGAGAGCTGGGTAAAATTTTAAACAATGGCCGACCTGATTGGGATGCGAGAGTTCGTGACCGAATTTTAAAATTAAAAGAAAATGAAATTGGTTACCAGAAAATAGTTTCATTAAAAATGAATGGTGTTGCTCAACCATTTAAATACCACGAAACTATTTTAGAAGTTAACCTTACAAAAGCTATTTCACCAAAAACTAAAGTGATTTTTGAAATGGAATTTGAAGCCCAGGTACCATTGCAGGTAAGAAGAAGTGGCCGTGATAACCCCGGTACCGGTGTGCGTTTAAGCATGAGCCAATGGTATCCAAAAATGTGTGAATATGATTATGAAGGATGGCATCCAACCCCTTATGTAGCACGTGAATTTTATGGCGTGTGGGGCGATTATGATGTAACTATAAATATTGATAAGGAATATAAACTTGGTGGGACCGGTGTTTTGTTGAACGCAAACGAAATTGGTTGGGGTTACGATGCACCCGGTACCGAATTAAAAACAACAACTAAAGAAAAACGCAGCTGGCATTTTGTTGGAAAAAATATACATGATTTTGTTTGGGCTGCAGATCCTGAATTTGTTCATCTTGTAAGAAAAACTTACACAGGTGGCCCGCTTATTCACGTAATTTATAATTATAAAGAAAATGCGGCAGCAAATGACACAGCATGGAAAGAAGTTGCAGATGCGGCTGTAGCGGTATTACCTTTTATTGAAAAAAACTTTGGTAAATATCCTTACCCACAATATTCATTTATACAGGGAGGCGATGGTGGGATGGAATATCCAATGGCTACATTGCTGAGTGGCCCGGGATTA
>JAYTCO010000449.1:0-3122 GCA_043736415.1 Ferruginibacter sp.
AATCCTACCAAGGTTTGCAATGGTCATGTATAATGTAAACTGACTTGCAGAAACTTTTTTCCAGCAGCATTGCATGGCAATGGCAAAAATGCCTATACAGGCAAAGGTGTACAGCATATTATAAATGACCATGAAGCTAAAAATGAACGTTGTGTTTACCCAGTAAATTTTAAAATAAGACAACGCAGCGGTAATAATCACCATGCCAATAAAGTAGAGGCTCATCATTCTTTTTTTGCCAAATTTGTCTATTAAAAATCCTCCGATAATCATTCCGCTAATGCCACCTATCAGCGTAGCACTGGAGTAATATTTGGAATAAGCAATGTTGGTCCAACCTAACTCCTGCACGGTAAAAATGGTAAGCAGGGTGTAGATATAATTATAAGCGCCTGTGCAAATAAACAATATGCATGCAAGCAGCATCGAATTGCGTAAACTAAAAACGCTGTATAAAGATTTAAAAATAGTGGACCAATTGGTGAGTTGCATTTTTTTGGTTTCTGGAGATGATGCACCTCTTGACCATGGCAGTATTTTTTCATATTGCCGTTCTCTTAAAAATATAGGTACCAGCATAAGAATACCTATCATTGCTGCAAGCATAAGAATGGAAGTAGTAAAATCGTATTTATTTAGAAGCCAGGTTCCTAATGCAGGCGTAGCTGAAACGGCAATAATTTTTGAGCCCCACATTAACCCATTGGCACGGGCCTGTTGTTTTATTGGAATAATATCAACCGCCATCCCATCCGTAGCTACATCCTGAAATGCACCAAAGAATGAAACCATAAAGCCTGTTGCCATAAACAGGTTTAAATTATTTAAAGGATCGGGTACATATGCCATAGCAATACAACTGCTTATTAATCCTACCTGCCCCAAAAGCACCCACGGCCTTTTGCGCCCCATGGGTAAATAGGTGTAGCGATCCATCAACGGTGCTACAATAAATTTAAAACTCCAGGGCAATCCACATGCTACAGCAAAGCCTGCTATTTCTCCGGGTGTTTTGCCATTCATAGCCATCCAGGCGGGTATGCCATAAAATAACATGCCTTCCGGTACGCCCTGTGCAAAGTACAAAGCGATAAAATTAAAATAACGTAAAAAAGTATTTTCAGATAGTGATGGAATAGAGCTGCTTTGCTTTAATGCAATGCTGATCGTTGCTTTCATGTGTGAAAGGTTTTAAAAATTTTTTCTGGTGGTTGCTGCCCCACCAACGATATTCAATAAAAGTATTTCTAATGATTGCGACACCAGCCGATAAGAAAATTGACAAGGCGATTTTGAATCACCTTGTCAAAAAGTATTAAAAATTATTTTGAACTCAAACCTGGCTTGTAGGTAAGTACTTCGGAAAAGCGGCTCTGCACTGCATCTGAATAATCTTTCATCCAGTTATCCCAAGATCCTGCACCAAAAATAGCATTATACCTTTCGGCAATTGGTTTACGATAATCGCTGGCTAATTCTTTAAACCCATTTTTTAAACGGGTTACTGTAATATAACTTGGCTCGCCTGAATATGCCGCCAAATAAACTGCTACTGATTCATTGCCCGCTTCCCATACCTTTTTCTGTTTTTGAATAAGGTCTTTTATATAATTAATTTTCCCGGGTTTTGCAGTCATATGACTGATAACAATTTTGTCTGCATAATCGGTCAATTGTACTGTACTTAAATCAGCCTGAAAATCATAATAAGCGCTTTGACCTTGACCTTGGGTAAGTGGCAACACATTTTTTGACCAATCGTTTGTATGCTCTGCACTAATTTCGCCTCGGCCATCTAAAACACTCCAACTACTTGGGCCTTCAGTCACCATGTATCCGCCTGCATCAGGACCAGATTCTACAGACCATACCCGCCATTTTACATCGCCGGTATGGTGTTTTTGAGAATGGGTAGCCAAGGCTTTTTCAAACTCCATACTCTTGTCATTTTTGGCAAATAAACGGCTGGCTGTAAGAATGGTTTTTGTTTGGCTCATTCCAATTACAGGAATAAATAAGAGCATTAATAAATACTTTTTCATGTTGATTGCGTATCGTCGCCACGTTTGTTTAGGTTGTTTTTAGAAATGATTTACTTTTTTATTAATCATTATTTGTTTGCAGCATAACTTAAATCTGGGCGCATCATTCCAGAAATGGTTTCATATTTCTCAGTAAACTTCATTAACTCAGAGAAAGCATTGCTCCAAGCTGTTCCTAATAAGGCATCGTTTACGTCCGATGTTTTAGCATAAGCTGTTTCATCTTTTGCAGAAAGTACTGCCATATAGTATTCACCCATTACACCATAACCGCTATGGTATATTCTGTAATATTCTTTGGCGTTTTTACGCTCAAAGAGTTGTTTTATGGTTTTTAATTGTGCTGCCATAATTTTTGAATTGGATGGCGTAACATAAAAAAGATGGTACTTTCTAAAATCCTGCCCTACAGTATTTGTTGTTAAACCATTGGGCATGTAAGACAAATCCTTGTCTAAAGTCACTGAGTAACTTCCGTTTTTGTCATAACATTTATCAAACCTGTCAAAATATTTTTGTAGGTTTTCTTTACCTATTTTTTCTGCTAATGGTGCAAACAAGTCTTTGTCCAAATCTGCCATTTTATCTATAGGGGATATATATAAATACCTGCCATCGGTCAATCTTGCTGTAACCCAGTCAGCACCTTTAAGGTTGTTTTTTTTGCACTCTTCAATAAATTCCTTGGTTGTTCTTTCATACTCCGCCTGCATCGCCGGCTTTACTTGGTCTTGGTAAATAGTGTACCGTTGGTTTTGCGCTTTAATAAGCGTTGTTGATAACAGTAAAAAAGCCATTACCCCGATAGCGTGTTTTATATTTTTCATATTAAGTTGCGTATCATCGCCATGTTTGTTTAGGTTGATAATTTGTTGGGCAGATATTAAAATAAGAGTTAGAAAATATTTTTACTTTCTGATGTAAAAAATGAACAGCTGTTTTTAACGTAGATGAAAGCTTCTACATAATCGTTTTGTTAGTAAAAAACTATTTTTCATTTTGAAAAAAGGTCATTACCGGCTGGCCAATTACACCCGCATCGGCAATTATTTTTTTCTTGTTTTCCGTTGCCATTGCTGC
>JAYTCO010000450.1:0-3121 GCA_043736415.1 Ferruginibacter sp.
AGTTTGATAAAACCTGTTTTTTGTTGTAAAATACAAATACTTATACCCAACAATGTTCCTCCAATTATGCCCAGTAAGGCAATACCTGATGTATTTATCAGAAATATTTTTTGAATATCCCAATCAGTTGCTCCTGTAGCTTTCAATATACCCGTCATAGCTGTACGCTCTAATGCAAGTATAATTAAGCAGGTTACTAAATTAACTGCTGCCACTATAATCATTATTACTAATAAAATATTTTTTAGCTGCCCCTGTAAATTAAGCCAATCAAAAATTTGCGGATATATTTCACGAATACTTTTACTGTACCAGGTATCAGGCAATTCTGCATATATTTTTTTAGAAAGGCTGTCAGTATTTTTATAATCTTTTAATAATACTTCATAACCGCCAATTTGAGTTGGTTCCCAGTTATTTAATCTTCTAATCAGATTAAGATCACACAAAGCAAAATTCTTATCATATTCTTCAATCCCAATTTTGTAAATTCCCGCAATATTAAGCTTACGTTGCGTTCTAGTGCCATCCTGTCTAAAAAAGTAAACAATCAAACTATCATCAACGGTTAATTGTAATTGACTTGCTGTGTAGTTACTTATGTTAATTTGCTTGCTGTAGCCGCTGTCTTTAAAGTTAATCCATTTGCCTTTTAATAAAAATGATTCAAGCCTTTTAAAATTATATTTTTCATCAACTCCTTTCAATAAAACACTTTCTATATCAGTACCAAATTTTAGTATGGCAGATTTGGTAGCATACTTTTCTACAGAATAAACTTCAGGTATTTCTTTTAAATAATTTTCAACACTATCGTTTGCATAAATTGGATATTCTTCTGCATTGCCCACTCTATCCTCAAGATTTTGTTGCACTCTTACATGTCCCCAAAAGTTAAAAACTTTTGTACTGATTACCCTCTGAAAACCATTTACGAAACTAAGTGCTACAATCATTACCGCTACACTCAAAACCGTTGCGGTGGCGGCCAGCCCAATGATAAATCTGCTAAAAGTTTTTTGTTTAACAGATGCTAATCTTTTGGCAATGAAGTAAGAAACATTCAAACGGGTATTTTTTTGTTGTACCTTCAAAAATAAATAATTAATACTGTAAATGAATTGTAAAGAATTTTTACTTTCTTGTTTTTTTATATCGCTCAGCATCCATATTCAGGCGCAGGAACCTGATAAAATTTACAAACCCTATATTGCAACTGCACAGCTATTTCAATATGCAAACCAGCAGCAATTACCGGTGTATACATTAAACAGTGGCGATAGATTTGAACTTGAGTTTGATGACCTGGAGGGGAATTATAAAAGTTATTATTATGCTTATCAATTGTGCGATTACAATTGGAAACCTGTAAATCTTTCAGCTTTTGATTATGTAAAAGGATTCACACAAAACAGGATTACAACTTACCGATATTCTTCTATAGCGTTAACAAAATATACTCACTATCAGGCTATACTACCGGAACAGAATTCATTACCGGTTCGCTCAGGTAATTATCTCTTAAAAGTTTTCTTAGACGGAGATACTGCCAAACTTGCTTTTACAAAACGTTTATTAGTTGTAGATAATAAAGCATCGGTTGCAGCTGCTGTTGTTCAGTCTTTAGGAACTCAAAATTTTACAACTAATCAAAAAGTAAGGTTTACAGTTAATACGGTTGATCTAAACGCATTTAGTGCAGCGCAACAGATAAAAGTGGTTGTGTTACAAAACAACAGATGGGATAATGCGCAGAAAGATATTGCACCAACCTTCGTAAGAGGTAATGTGCTGGATTACAGCAATGAAAGTATTGCACAGTTCCCAGGTGGTAAAGAGTGGCGCTGGCTTGATTTACGAAGCTTTAGGTTACAAAGTGATAGAATTGACCATGCTGATTATGGAAAAACGTTCACGAATATGTATGTAATTCCGGATGTTGACAGAAGCGCTCAACGTTATGTATATTATCCTGATTACAACAGCACCTTTAATATTAATACATATGAAAGTATAAATCCTTTTTGGCAGGGAGATTATGCTACTGTAAAATTTAGTTTTGCTGCACCCGGAGGAAAACCTTTAGCGGGAAAAAATATTTATGTAGCGGGACAATTTACAGGCTTTGAAAAAAGCGACAAATTTAAAATGCGTTTTAATGAAACTACAGGATTGTACGAGGTTTCAGCATTTATGAAACAAGGTTATTATTCTTATACTTATTTGGTTGAAGATGAAAAGGGAATAGATCTTACGAATCTACTGGAAGGTAATTATTGGGAAACAGAAAATAATTACACAGTGCTCGTTTATTATAAAAGTTTTACGGACCGGACAGACCAATTGATAGGTGTCGGTGAAATTAACTCACGAAGAGACAGACCCGGCTTAAGATTTTAATAAATTAATTTACCCTTTTGCTGCTTTATTAAAATGCAACTTCTTCAAAAATTTCTGGCCTATATAAAAAAAGAAAATCTTTTTAATCCGAAAGATCATCTTCTCATTGCAGTAAGTGGCGGTGCAGATTCAACTGTACTTTGTGCGCTGTGTGCAGCTGCAGGATTTAATTTTTCATTGGCACATTGCAATTTTAAATTGAGAGGAGAGGAGAGCGATAGAGATGAACAATTCGTAAAAAAACTCAGCGAACAATTTGAAGTCAAATTATTTTTAAAAAGTTTTGATACATCTTCGGAAGCGACAATAAACAAAACTTCCATAGAAGAAACCGCCCGTAACCTTCGTTATAAATGGTTTCAGCAGTTAATAAAAGAAAGTAAAACAACTGAAAATCCCATTTCATTTTTACTTACAGCGCATCATGCAGATGACAATGTGGAGACGGTGGTAATGAACTTTTTTAGAGGAACAGGCATCAAAGGTTTAAGAGGAATACAATCCAGGCAACAAAATATTGTAAGGCCGCTGTTGTTTGCAAACAGAGAAGACATTGAGGAATATGCTTTGGCAAATAATATCAAGTACATAACAGACAGTTCTAACGCAAGTAATGATTACACAAGAAATTTATTTAGAAACGATATACTGCCGATGGTAGAAAAAAGTGTTTCCTGCAGCATTTGAAAATGTGTCACGGAATATTGAAAGGTTTGCTGAT
>JAYTCO010000451.1:0-7316 GCA_043736415.1 Ferruginibacter sp.
TATGATATGTTTCCGTTGACTACGTTAAATGAAAAAAAATCATTTCTAACAGAAGCGCAGCAAAATGATTACGTATTATTTTTTGAACATGATCCAACCATTGAATGTTGCACATTGCAAATGACGGAGAAGGGGATAAGAATGAAGGAAAGTTTTAAGTTGGAGGAATTGTGAATTGGGAATAGTGAAATGGGACTAGCAAATGGTGTAAAATTAATAAACTAAAATTATTGGGGTCTATTCACCAATTACTATTGACTATTCACCAGATCATCCATACAACTCCGAGTGCACCGCTTTTCTATTGTAGCCCAAATTTACAATTCTAATTTTTGCTTCATCTATCATTGCTCGCCAGCCGCAAAGCATAAAATTTGCGCTTGGATTATTATTGGCTGTTAAAATATTTTCATACACTTCATGCACATACCCGTTTGCGCCTTCCCATGGTTCACGGCTTAGTGTGGGTATGTAATGAAAGTTCGGCATGCTGTCGCTTAATGCTTTTAATTCTTCAAAATATAAAAGATCAGCCTTGGTGCGGCAGCCAAACAACAGGTAAACATTTTTGTGTGATAAGCTGTGTAGTTTTATAAAATGTGACATGCTTCTAAATGGAGCAATACCTGTGCCTGTGCAAATTAAAAATAAATCATTTTCCAGTACATGTTCATGTAACGTAAATACGCCAACAGGCCCACGAAGGGTTAATTGAGAACCTTCTTTTATTTCATTAAAAAGATATGTTGTTCCTGCTCCGCCTTCCAATAATACAATGCATAATTCAAACACATTGCTGCCATCAGGCCAGCTGGCTATGGAATAACTTCTTAGACGCTTGTTCGGCTTTTCGTGTATGGGTAAATCTAATGTTACAAACTGTCCAGGCTTAAAATCAAATGAAGTTGCATCGGGCATTTGAATAAAAAAACGGCGGGTATTGTAAGTTTGCTGCTCAATTTTTATTACAGTTGCAGTTAGCCAGGGTTGGAGCATAAAAAGTTATTTTATGTAAGTTATGTTTTATTGATAAAATAGAAAACACAGCTACCCGTGAAATTAAAAACATATTTAATGAAAATTGATCCCTGCAGATGATGGATAATAAATAGTAATTTTTGATAAGTACCACATAATTCCTATCGTCGGAAAGCAATGAACCAATTGAGGTTCCGTCCGGCAAGGCTGAGACTTTGCTGCGAAATACAAGTCCATAAAAGCAAATTACAAATATATTTGGTCGGCGGGTCGGAGACTGGGCCTCTGCGCTTTACGGATTTAGGGCTACCGACAAAATTTAAAACTGTATAAGATTTTATATTTTTTTCTAAATTAAAATCAATGGTTGATAAGAATTATCAAATATATTTTGCTTTAATTCTTACATCACTATTTTTAAAAGGGCCAGTATTAAAATTATAAAAGAGTAGTTTAGTTTGATTACCATTTTTAAGCATCTTTTTTGCCTGTCTAAAATCCTGGTTGGCGTTTGAGAGTTTTTCAAAAAAAGCATTTTCATTTTTTGCAAAATCATTACAATCATAGATTTTGCTCTTTTGCATTTCGAGGGATATTATTAATTCTTTATCTCCATTTATATTTTCATTGGCAGATAATGTGTACGAATTAGTTTGACTGATAAGTTCGGGGAAGTTGTATAAAGTTTCCTGTACATCATTCGGGCTAATGTTTGCACCAAAAAAAGAAACTGTCATATCTGCTCTGCCATAATGAAAAAGTAACGGCAAATCTGTTTTTGGTTTTGCAATATGCTTTTCGTCAATATTTAATTCTTTAAGCAAGGCATAAAAACTTTTCATTTGTAAAACATGCCCTTTATCATGAATGTTGTACCTTATTTTTGGCGCAATATAACCATTGCGGCAAACTGTAATAATTAATTCTCCTTTGTCAGAACTTTCAATTAAAAAATCAGCTGGATTATACTGGAATACCATTGGCATTGCGCCTTCGTGCCTCAATATTTTTTTACGCAATTCTTTATTGAATTCTATTAATTTTCTGATACTGATAGTAGCATCATTTTCTGCTGAAATGTTTAATTCGATATCGGATGCCCCATAGGAACTGTACACTTTTTTTATACCTTTTTTTATTAAGTATTCTCTCATATTTTCTGACATTGATTCGCCTCCAAATATTAGCGATACATTATAAGCATGCCAATCAATATCAGTTTCATCTATCAGCATTTTAAAAAATGGTGGATAACCCATTATTATGTATTTGTGTGTTTTGCCAAAATGAAGCAAAGTATTTTCAATTTTAATTTTATCAGGTCCTATTGATTTTAAAGTAGAAATTTTAGAGCAACTCATGGTAACGTTTACGCCTGTAGCCCAAGGGCCCACAGCAAAAGCATTGATAATAAAAAGTGGTTCCTTTCCAAATAAATTTCTCATTCCAAATTGTATCATTCGGGCGTTTACTTCCCGTTCTTTTTTCCCTCTTGCCCAGTTAGTAGCCATGCCGCTGCTGCCGGATGATTCATCAATAATCACAGAGTGGTTTGGCATTTTTCCATGCACACATCTCTCTTCCATCGAAAATTGCTTTACATAATTTTCTTTATCTGTAAAAGGTATTTCGTTTATGTTTGGCACAATACCTTTAAAAGACGGAGTAGAAAAACCTTGCGATTGCAGAAAAAATTTATATGCCGGGACTTTTTTCTTAGCATAAACAAACACAGCATAAGCATTTGCAGAAGCATTAAATAATCGCAGTTTATTATAGCCGGGCAAATAAAGTAATTTTAATGTTGCATCAAAAATTAAGAATTGCTTTTTAAAAAGTCTGCTAAGCAATGCATACAATAAAATAGTATAATGTTTCATAAAAAATTATTTAATTATAATTTCAGTTACAGGTAAACGAAAACTGCGTGCAGGTTCTTTACTGTAACCGGCTCTAAAAATCATCCATATTTTTTTCCCGTTATTTGGTTGAGCGCATATTTCATTAATTTTTTTATAAGCATTTTCATTTGTAATAAGTGAACCGAATGGATGTATAAAAGCATTTTCTTTTGTAATTAAAAGCCAGTTTCTTACCAGTACTTTTCCTGCATGTAGCCAATCTTTTTCATTTTTAAAATTTCCGCCTAACCAGCAAATTGTGCTTGTACCTTTAAAAGAAGCTTTATAATTTTTTTCAAGTAATTTTTTTAATAGCCCCTTTTGCCATTTTTTGGGATGTGTAAAAACTGACTTTAATAAAGAGCCTGAAAAGCACATACATTCTGACCATAGCCCATCCTTCTTTTTTTCGGCGTCTTCTTTTGTATATCTAAATAGTAGCTTAAGTTCTTCTCTTACCGCTTTTGATTCTAAATCTTCAAACAAAGTGTTTTGATTGAGCGATATAATTTCGTTTACTATTTTTTCATCATTTGTTGAGAAAAATTCATGTTTTAATTTTTCTGTTTCATTTTTAACTTTAGATACAGTCTCCGATGAAAGTGCTTTTCCACTGTAATGCAAACGGGAAGTTTTTCTTTGTAAGATTAATGACCTATCCATTATTTCTATTCCATTACTTTCTACGAGTTTAAGGGTAGCAAATAAGGTTATTTCTTTTGCATTTGTAACAATCGGCTCATGCAGTTTAGTAATTTCTATTTTTAATTTATGTGGTGATGCGGCAACAGAAAGACACTCAATAAAAACACCCAATGCTATAGTTGTAAATATGGCTTGCGGATCCTCAACCGCTAAAAGTTTTGTAGGGTCATAATATAAGTGCGCCTCAGTTTTAGATATAATTTTTAACCGATGAGGTTGCAGGTTATGCACTGTTGGGCACCATCTGGCATATTCTACTAATTCCTGCCAAATATTTACATCTTTATTGCAAGAAGTGGCAAACAGGTTTGTGAAAGAGTTTGTAAATAATGCAACTAATGCAGTTGCAGTAGTGTTTTGAATAAATAATCTTCTTGAATTTACTTGCATAAACTTTTACTATTTATGTGGGCAAATGTTATTGCCCACATAAATGTATGGGTGTAACCATAATAGTCTTCTTGACAAAAGTCAAGAAATTTGAATTACTTAAAATTTAAATGATTCCCTAAATCCCGAAAGTTAAGTTTTGAGGGTTCGATCTTCGTCTGCATTCATGTCTTCACTAAAGCTTATTATGCCTTGAGCACAAAAAAGTCAAAGCAAAAGAGAAAGTGTATACTAAATCAAATTTCAATATCAGCACCTTAATAAATTAACCAATTAGCTTCTATCTTTGCACTGAATGAATGCAGATGTGTTGATGAATATGTACAAAAAGGATCCCCGCAGTTTTAAAATTGTGGATGGAATTACAATGTCCAAACCGCAACATTTTCATTTAAAAGGATTGCAGGGCAGCACTTCTCAATTTATATTAGCAGCGGTTCATGCAAACGAAGCGGCATCTCAAACAAACCACCTTGTAATTCTAAGAGATGCTGAAGAAGCGGCATACTTTCACAATTCTTTGGAAAATATTACCGGTGCGCTTGATATATTTTATTTCCCTTCTTCCTTTAAAAATAAAAAAAATTACCAGCTCTTAAACAGTAGCCATGTAATGCTTCGTACAGAAGCATTGACTAAAATTACTCAGGCAAAAAATTTATTGCAGGCAAAAAAAATAATAGTTACTTATCCTGAAGCGATTTTTGAAAAAGTGGTTTTATCTAAAACCCTTTCTGAAAACATCATCAGTATAAAGCAGGCAGATGAATTGGATGTAAACACAATGCTGCAGCGGTTTATAGAGCATGGTTTTACAAAAACAGATTTTGTGTATGAACCCGGACAGTTTGCTATCCGTGGCGGTATTTTGGATATTTATTCTTTTGGAAATGAAAAACCTTATCGCATAGAATTGTTTGGCAACGAGGTAGACAGCATCCGCATATTTGACCCCGAAACACAGCTCAGTGAAAGAAAACTGTTGCAGGTAAATATTATTCCAAATGTAGAGACACAGTTTGAAACCGGTGAAAAAGTTTCTTTGTTGGAATTTCTTCCGGAGAATACCGTGGTTTGGATGGAAGACTGGGAATTTATTAAAGAAAAAATTGAAGACGAAACGGAAGGCGTTTCACTTTTTACATTTAAAGAAATAGATGAAAGCACTACAGATAATTTATTTATAAAAGATTTAAATGCTGCCGATTTTGTGGATGCAGAAATATTGGAGAAAGAAATTAAGCAAAGGCGTATTGTGGAGATTGGGAAGAAGGCATATTTTATGGACGACGGACCACAGACTACAGACCACAAGGCCTCACAAACGAAAAACGAGAAAAGAGAATCGACAGCCATCAACTTTTCAACCAAACCCCAACCATCTTTTAATCGGCAATTTGATCTGCTTATAAAAAATTTACAGGAGTTTGAAAAGAAGGATTACAACATTTTTATTTTTGCTGACAATCCAAAACAGTTAGAAAGATTACATACCATTTTTACTGATTTAAAAGCCGAAATTCAGGTAATTCCAATCCCTTTTTCAATACACGAAGGTTTTATTGATGAAGATTTAAAATTGGTTTGTTATACTGATCACCAGATATTTCAGCGTTATCATAAATACAAAGTAAAACAGGCTTTCAGTAAAAATAAAGCACTTACTTTAAAAACATTAAGGGAGTTGCAGCCCGGAGATTATGTAAGCCATATTGACCATGGAGTTGGCGTGTACAGTGGCTTGCAGAAGATTGATGCAAGCGGAAAAATGCAGGAGGCAGTACGCATTCAATACAAAGACGGCGATTTGTTGTACGTAAACATTTCATCTCTACACAAAATAAGCAAGTACAGCGGCAAAGAAGGCAGCGTACCCAAAATGAATAAACTGGGCAGCGATGTATGGGCAAAACTAAAAGACAAAACGAAGAAGCAGGTAAAAGATATTGCTACCGATCTTATAAAATTATATGCGCAAAGAAAAAGCCTGGAAGGATTTGCTCACAGTCCGGATAATTACATGCAGACTGAATTGGAGGCAAGTTTTATTTATGAAGACACACCTGACCAGGCAAAGGCAAGTGAAGATGTAAAAAGGGATATGGAAAAACCAATTCCTATGGATAGATTGGTTTGTGGTGATGTGGGTTTTGGTAAAACAGAAATTGCCATTCGTGCAGCATTTAAAACGGTGTGCGATGGAAAGCAGGCAGCCATTTTGGTACCTACAACTATTTTAGCTTACCAGCATTACAAAACAATCAGCGATAGATTAAAAGATTTTCCTGTGACGGTCGATTTTGTAAACCGTTTTAAAACTGCCAAACAACGCAAAGAAACTTTTGCAAAACTGGCAGAGGGAAAAATTGATATTATTATCGGCACACATTCTTTGTTGGGAAAAGATGCACAGTTCAAAAACCTCGGCATCATGATCATTGATGAAGAGCAAAAATTTGGCGTAGCCGCAAAGGAGAAATTAAAAACTTTAAGAACAACAGTAGATTCACTCACACTTACTGCAACCCCCATTCCACGTACGTTACAGTTTAGTTTGATGGGCGCCAGGGATTTAAGTATCATAAATACTGCGCCGCCCAACAGGCAACCTATACAAACAGAAGTACAGGTTTTTAATGAAGATATTATCAGAGATACTATTTATTATGAGGTAGAAAGAGGCGGTCAGGTTTTCTTTATCCATAACCGGGTTAAAGATCTTGCGCAAATGAAGGGATTGATACAGGGTCTATGTCCGGATGTTAGTATTGCATTTGCACATGGACAAATGGACGGCGACCAGCTGGAAGATACCATCCTCGATTTTATGGATAAAAAATACGATGTTTTGGTGTGTACAAACATTGTTGAGAGTGGCGTAGATATACCAAACGTAAATACGATTATTGTAAACAACGCTCACCAATTTGGGTTAAGCGATTTGCACCAGTTGCGTGGTCGTGTAGGGCGCAGCAACAAAAAAGCATTCTGTTATTTATTGGCACCGCCCATGAGTACATTACCAACGGACAGCAGAAAAAGATTAAGTACGCTGGAACAATACAGTGATCTTGGAAGTGGTTTTCAAATTGCTATGCGTGACCTTGATATACGTGGCGCAGGTAATATGCTTGGTGGTGAGCAAAGTGGTTTTATTGCAGAAATAGGTTTTGAAATGTACCAAAAAATACTGGACGAAGCAGTGAAGGAATTAAAACGAAATGAATTTAGAGATTTGTTTAAAGACGAAATAAGAGAGCAGGATGATTTTGTAAAAGACTGTTCAATTGATACCGACCTGGAAATTTTAATACCCGATAGTTATGTTGAAAGTATTACTGA
>JAYTCO010000452.1:0-7300 GCA_043736415.1 Ferruginibacter sp.
GAAAATATTACGTGCAAAGACTGCTTTTAATTATAATTAAGCTTTAAAAAAACTGTATTTATTTCGTTGTTAATACTTCACAACCTTCTTTAAGGCATCTTTTAGGGCGAAAAAATCCTGTAACTAAAAAGATAGCTCCAAACAAAATAGCAGCCCATCCACCTTCTTTATAATATACAATACCAATACTTGTAAACATTGCACCAAATCCCCAACGGAGTAAACGGTGTAATATTATTGCCAGCTTTATATCTTTTGAATTTTTCATTAAAAATGATAATTTAAAATCAGGTTGTATGAAGACATATTTACTTTATTAATAACAGAAGCATCATCAAATGTCGCCCCCGTCTTCGCTTTATAAACATACAAAAACTGTGCTTCTAATCCTTTTAACAATCCTTCAAATTCATAATGTGCATCAGCATTAATTTGATTATAAGAAGGCATTGCGTATTTATTAAGCGCATAGTTATTTGCTTCCGGTAAGTTGTAATAGCCAAGAGCTAAGGATGTTTTAACGGGTGCCTTTATAAAATGATAATTTATTTTGGCAACTGCAGCATGAACATTTCCCAATCCCTCATTTCTTTCTCTTGATAAGTAAGTAAAAAAAGGTTCAGTTCCCCACTCACGGGGCATTTGAAAACGACTATGTTTTGTTATACGATTGTAATTGAGCGTGGTTTCAAGGTGTGCATTTTTCCAGCCTACTCTTGCACCATACGAAAGTGATTTACCGCCTTTAATAAAATATGTTTTTGACGGATTTTCATTTCCTCCATCTCTTAAACTATTCTGCCGGATAACTTGGTAAGCCCAAAATATTTTTGAACCGGAAGCTAATTGGTGAGAATAATCAAGCTGTACTATTGCAGTATTGAAGATGTTTTCTACATACTGCTCCCAAAGCTGAATTTTTAAGTCTGTAGTTATCGCACGACTAATGCCAAGTAAAGCAATACCGGAACTTGCTACATTGCCCGCATATTGCGCCTTACTTCCATCAGCATTTACTCCTGTAGCATAAATGCCTATTGATTCACCTGTTGTGTACCATTTTACCGTACTGCGTGGAGAGATTTTATAAAGAAATCCTCCTTCTATTTTTGTATTACCACCATTAAATTTCCCCCAGATACCTTGCACTTCTGTTGGTCTCATCCTGCTATCCTGCATATTGATAAAAGGAGTATTAATAAGTTGTTTTCCAAAGATTAAATGTAAATTTTTAAAAGAATATTTTAGGTATAATTCTTCTAAACGGTCAATATCATTTTTATTTGCCGGGTCCGCCACATCAAACAAAGATGATTCGTACCTGCTCAATTGTTTTGTTTTTTCATCTATTTTTGTAAGGTCTGATGAACCAGTGTTGAAGGCAAAGAAACCACTTAACCCTAATTGAATACGTTTAAAAGGAGCAGTTTCAAATTTGATACCTCCTCCTGTTGCATTTGCGTAATAATCTGTTAAGCCGGTTGCATTGTTAGTTACTGTTGTAAAATTGCGAAAGTGACCATGCAACTGCCCTTTTTTAAAAGCATGAAGCAATGAAGTAGTATCATCGGATTGCCTAACTTTTCCTTTCCATTGCACCGTGTTTTCATAAACATGCTGCTGAGCGTGAACATTATAAACTCCTAATAGGATAAAGAGCAGAAATGTATTTTTAACTTTCATACAATAAAATTGATAATTCTAAAATGAAGAAGTCACTTTTGTTGGAATGCCGAAAATATCAACCCTTAAAAAAGTTTTAAAAAAAAATTTCTTCTGATGATGGGTGGCTGCAAGTTTTTAAATGCTATTTAGATTCTTCCCATACTTTGTAAGAAAATTGATTTAGCTAGTTCAGTAAAGAGTTGTTATATTTTCAGGATAACCTAAGGGTGTAAGTTTATTAGTCATATTATTATATCCTAATCAATGCCCTCCTCCATGACCTTGAAGAAACAACTCTTTTATAATAATATATATGCCCATAACAAGCACAAACCAACCAAAACCTTTTTTTAATTTATTTCCTTCAATTTTTTTACTAAGTACTCCTCCTATTAAAACTCCGGTAATTGCAATGGCCGATATGGTTAAAAGAAATTTCCATTCTATGTTATAATGCCCTATGTCAGCTATGAAACCAACTGAAGAATTTAATGCTATAATAAAAAGCGAAGTGCCAATTGCTTTCTTCATAGGTAATTTGAGGATAAGTACAAGGGCAGGAATTAGCAAGAAGCCGCCACCGGCTCCTAAAAATCCCGTAATCAAACCAATGCCAACACCATACAATAACAGCATCGCAATACTTTTATTTGCCTGAACAGTTTCTTCTTTTAATGTTTTGGCAGTAATCATTTTAACCGAAGCCAGCAACATAAGTATGGCAAATAACAGCATAGTTAAAACAGAAAAGGGCAAATTATAATTACCCACCGGTATTACATCAGGTATTAGTGGAAGAAGAAACTTTCTGGTTACAAAAACTGTTATTACGGAAGAGATACCGAACAAAAGCGCAGTCTTAAAATCTATAAGTTTTTTTCGATAGCTATTAAAACTGCCCACCAAACTTGTGGAGCCGACAACAAAAAGAGAATATGAAATAGCTAATTGGGGAGTTAATCCAAATAAATAAACCAATACAGGAAGGGTTAAAATTGAACCGCCGCCACCAATTAAACCTAATGATATACCAATAAAGAATGATGCTATGTACCCTGCTATTTCCATTATGCAAATGTGAAATGATCAGCGGAATAAATCAGTGATAAAAGTCACAAAGCCAATTTTAATTTTTTATCCATTCAATAGAATTCCTATGAATAGTCAGCCAATTCTTTGCTTCCATCTTTTTTAATAATCGGCTAATTACTTCTCTTGATGAGTTGAGGTCGTTAGCAATTTCCTGATGGGTAATTTTAAGATAAGGACCTATTTTTTCAACCTGTTTTTTGAGGTAGTATTCCAATCTTTCATCCATACCGGTGAAAGCAATGGCATCAATTGTTTTAAGCAATTCTTCAAACCTGTTGCGATATGATGTAATAACGAACTGATACCAGCTTTTGTATTTATTCATCCATTGATCCATGTATTCAAGTGGAATAGCTAAAACAGTTGCATCGGTTAATGCCTTTGCCAAAACTTCACTCGTTTCATGTTTTGCTGCACATACCATCGAGAGGGAACAAGCTTGCCCGGCATCAAGGTGATAAATAAAAAATTCCTTGCCTTCATCATCTTCCCTGTATAATTTTACTAACCCATCAATAATAAGCATGGTTGAGCGTATGGTTTGCCCAACTTTTAAAAGTGTTTCTCCGGCCTTAACTTCCATGATAGTTCCATGTATCAACAATTCATTGAGTAAGCCTTCTTCAAAATTTGGGAAAAGTTTTTTTAAATCATTATTATCCATAATCCATAATTATTGCTGTGCAAAGTTGCATTTTTTATGTTAGCAATAAGGAACAAAAAGTTAGGAGTATCTATGTACCTACTACGCCTTAAAAGATCTTTAAGAGAATCATGGCAACTGCTGCAAAGGGTCGGCGTATGTGGTGATGAACGTAGATAATATGAAAATTTTAATTTTACAATCTTGTGCGTAAGCAGCTAACTTTTTTTACCTGTTCAACTATAGTTAACAATATAATTAATACAGAAAACAATGCACCATTAAACATTTATGAAAACCTAAATAAAAAAACACATACAACCACAATAATTGACCGAACCAAAATGAATTTCTTAATCTAGAGACCACCGTAATAATATTAAAACAATTGCCTGTTGATTAAGAAATTTATCTACTACATAGTTTTGCATTCTTCCTCACACTTCATACATTCTGCTTCACATTTTCTGCAAGCTTCCGCACATTTTCTGCAAGACTCATTGTCTGTATGCTTTTCACATTCTTCAGCACATGCACGGCAGGCTTCGGCACATGCACGGCAGGCTTCAGCATATTTATCTCCTGATTCTGAAGAATTAGTAGACATACTTTTACAAGCATCTGCGTATTTACGACAGGCTTCAGCGCAAGCCATGCATAGTTTTTCACATTGTTCCATACCGGGTTTACCTTTGCAATCTGCGGCGCAGATATTGCATAGATCTGCACATGCCTCACAGGCATCTACACAGCTTTTAAAAGTTTGATGACTCATCTTATTAAATTTAAAAATTCCTTCAGTTCCGCTGTTGCCCGGCTTTCAGTTTCGCTGTTATCCGATTACAATAATTAATTTTCATGTTTTGTGTGCGTACCCTTAATCATCATTTTTTGTTGATCTTCTGTCATTTTTTGTTTAACTAAAGTCATTGCGCATTTAGGGCATTTGCCTGGTTTGTCACTCATCACTTCATTGTGCATAGTGCAGGTATACATTTCTAATATCTGATTCATATTATTTGATTTTTTTATTTTGTTGTTTGGCGTAATGAATTTTCTTAATTATTCAGTTTATGTTATTGAGTTTTGTGGTTCAATTTCTTTTATTGTATAATGACCTGCCTTGTTAAGATGGGTTTGCAATTCATTTACATCTATGGATTTGCTCATAGTAATATTTGCAAAGGGTGGTCGCAACTGTACTTCCACATCTTCAACATTTGGAATTTGTAATAATACCTTTTTTACGTTACTCAAGCAGCCACCGCAACTCATTCCGAGTATTTCATATTTCTTTTGCATTTGTATATTTTAATGTTTTGCTTATTTGTTTTAAAAGTGTTCTATCACGTGTTTACTTTATAATTACTTTACGGCATTCCACCGGTTTCAAACCAATAGCTGATACCATTTGGACCTTTACCAACGGACACTGTTCGAGTTACTTTTTGGGTTGCCGCATCAATGACAGAAATACTATTATCTAAACTATTAGTAACATAAACTGTTTTGCCATCTTTACTTACTACTACACCGTGCGCTTTGTTGCCTACGGTGATCGTGTTAGTGACTTTTGCAGTTGATATATCGATAACAAAAACCTTGTTTGAAGCGGGCCTGTTCATAAGTTCGCCCTGGTCTGCAACATAAAGTACTTTGCTATCTGGTGTTGCATATAATTGTATGGGTCCCTGTGCATTTGCAGGTAATGGTATTCTTTTTATTTCTCCGCTTTGTAGATCGTACCGTATTACTTCTTTGGTATCATATAATGAGGCTAAAACAAATTTCCCATCTTGGGTAATTGCTGTTTGCACCACCACACCTCCTAATGGAATGTCTGTAATTTTACCATCGGTGATATTAATAACCGACATGCTCTTCACATCCATATTGGCTACATACAATTTACCTTTAGCATATCTCAATCCATGCGGGGAATGGTCTGCACCTAAATCAAATTTGCGAACCACTTCATAGGTTACAGCGTTTACCTGGATAACCTGGTTGGGATCTTTAGCTGTTACAAAAGCGTTTTTTGAATCTTCGTCTAAAACCACATGAGCCACATGTAAATCTTTACCCAAATAGATGCGTTTTTTGATTGTGGCTAAACCCTGATCAATAACCACTAATTGATTTATTCCATTGCTGTCCATTGGAACGGCAGTTACCCAAACAGAATTACCATTAGGAGCTACCTGTACATTATGCGCCATAAACATTTTACCCGAGTCGCTAATATCTATACTTATATTTTTTAGACTATCCTGCAAATCAATAACAGACACACTGCCTCCCTTTTCGTTTGCTATATAAACTTTACCTGTTTGTAATGTAGAGGGCTTTTTATTGTTAATACAACCATTCATTATTATACCGGTTAACAGCACTAGCACCAATTTTGAAACTAAAAAGAAATATTTCATTTTTTAATTATTTTTTTAAAAGGATAATTTTTTTAGATAATACTAAGTATTGACCATTAAAATAACGGCTGCAACAATTTTGCTTTAAATATCGAATTACAAAGGAGTTTGGGCATTATAATTAACGCTCTTCTTCGTAAGAAACCGATGTTCCTTCGTTAGCAAGGCCACTACCGGCTCTAGCTATAGTTTTACCAACTGCACTTTTTATTTTATTATCAACTGATGTTGAAGTTGAAGTTTTTTTTATTTTTTTTACTGGGCTACTCTCCGGTTCTTTCGTTTTTTCTTTTAAGACGGGAAGAATTTTTTGTTCTTTTTTCATGCTAACATTTTTATTGTTTTAAAAAAATTTGCTCCAGGTTGGTTTGATAAGTGTAACCGATAGTTTAAAATTTTTTTTTCTTGTTTACACTATTTTATATTTATTTAACCAAGAGCGTTTGCCTTTAAGAATATACTGAGGTTATATTTCCTAATAAGTATAATTGAAACAAAACTCAAGCCACACAGATTTAAGAAAAATGATAATAATCAAACAATCGAATGATAACGATCATTATTCTTAGGACAGGTCGCTAAATGAAACATATAAGATTCGTTGTATGATGATAATTTTCTTCAGAAGGAAAGATTTTTAATTATGGTACCATTATTTTTATTAAAATTATTGACATCGAAAAAATCAATGATAAATATTTATAGATAGATGAACTTCAATAAATAAAAACAAACTGTGACGTGTTAAAAAGGCATTCAATAATAACCAAATGCAAAATGAGGAGTTATAGAAATTGAGTAAACGATGGTTGTTTAAAACACGGTTTACATTTTGGTTACATTGTTGTAGTACGTTTTATGACAAAATTATTTTATTTAATATTCATCTTGCGGGTTAAAAACACACCCCGCTGCAAAATTTTTTTTATGAAATATGTAATTATCTTCTTTGCTCTTTTTGCACTAAACACAACTGTTAATGCACAAACAAAAACAAAAAAACAAACAACTCATCAAATGAAACATGCCAAAGAGGATTGTGTGATGATGAAAGACGGCAGTATGATGATGATGAAAAACGGTAAAATGATGGAAATGGAGAATGATGTAACCATGAAGAACGGGACAGTTTGTATGAAAGACGGAACTTGTAAAATGAAAAATGGTAAAACCATGATGATGAAAAACGGGGATAAATGTTATATGGATGGGAGAATGGGGAGAATGGGGAGAATGGGGAAAATGGATAAAATGAAAATGTAATCTCCATAAATATTTACTATCAAAAAGCTGCAATTTAATGCAGCTTTTTTTATAAGAATATGCACTGATAAAAGCATCTTTTTAATTTTATAAAGCAGCTTTTATTTTGGAAGTTTTAATTTGTTTTCAATAAGTTGTTAACCGACTGCCTTCTTGAAAAATGCAGCAGTTCATTCATTGTTTTTTGCATCCGGTATTTCAGTTAACC
>JAYTCO010000453.1:0-17673 GCA_043736415.1 Ferruginibacter sp.
AGAAAATATTATAAAGATTGGTACAGGCCAGATCTTATGGCAGTAATTGTAGTGGGAGATATTACCAAAGAAAAAGGGCTGGAAATGATTACAAAACATTTTGCATCCATTACCCCTGTAGCCAACCCCCGACCATTACCTCCATTTAATTTCCCTGCATATACAGAGGATAAAGCTGTGGTTGTAACTGATAAGGAGGCCACCGGTTTTGGTGTTCAAATGGCGTGGCCTGCTTATAGCCACCAACCAATGACAACTGTGGGAGCATATAAAGATTATATTATTGAGTCATTATTTAATGCAATGCTTAATGCTCGTTTTAGAGAAATTACTCAAAAGCCAAACCCTCCTTTTTTATATGCGGGAGCAGGTTTTAGTGGGTTTGTAAAAGGATTTAATCAGTTTAGTGTAAATGCAGGAACAGGGACAAACGATCCATCAAAAGCCGCAAAGGTTTTAATAAATGAAATAGAAAAGGTAAAGCAATTTGGTTTTATTGCGGCTGAACTTGAAAGAGAAAAAAAGAATTTGTTGGTAAATTATGAAAGTGCTTTTAAAAGCAAAGACAAAACGGAATCAGGTAATTTTATTCAAGAATACTTAACACAGTTTTTAGAGGGAGATGCCGCACCCGGTATTGAAAATGAATATGAGTACGTAAAACATTTTTTACCTGAAATAACTTTAGCAGATGTAAATAAACTTTCTGATAAATTAAAGGAAAGTAACAAGAAATTTGTAAACATAACCGGCCCTGAAAAAACTGATAATTTTAAATTGCCTACGGACGCTGAACTGATGGCAATTGTAAACACTGCCGCAACCGAAAAAGTAACTGCATATGAAGAAAAAGCAATAGCTACTGACTTGTTAACCAAAAAACCAACAGCCGGAAAAATTATAAAAAAAACGACCAATAAACTATTGGGAACAACAGACCTTTTGTTGAGCAACGGTGTGATGGTTACTTTAAAACCTACCGATTTTAAAGCAGATGAAATAAAAATGCAGGCTGCACGATATGGTGGGTCTAGTAACTATAGTTTAAAAGATAAATATTCAGCACAATACGCAAGTCAAGTACAGTCTGCTATGGGCTTTGGTAGTTTTGCACCGCAAGATCTTACTAAAGCAATGAGCGGTAAAAAAGCTTCTGCAGGGGTTTCGTTTTCTGAAACAAAAGATTTAATAAATGGCAATGCTACAATAAAAGATTTAGAAACAATGTTTCAAATGCTTTATTTAAAAGTAACAGATCAGCGAAAAGATACTGCTCTTTTTAGTTCGTTTGTTAGCAAAAATAAATCGCTGGTTGCGGGTATTATGAGCAACCCACAAGCTGCATTTATAGATACGATGTATAAATTTATGTATGGCAATAATCCTATGGCACCCGTAGCAGTACCACACAGCGAATATTTTGATAAAATAAACCTTGTTCGGGCAATGGATATTTACAAAGAAAGATCTGGTGATGTAACAGGAATGCAGTTTGTAATAGTGGGGAGTTTTAAAGAAGAAATAATTTTGCCTCTAATTGAAAAATACATAGCAAGCTTACCTGCAAATGGTAAAAAAACTTATTTTGTAGATAATAAAGTTCGTACTGTAAAAGGCAATAAACTTTTAGAAATAAAAAAAGGAAAGGAGCAAAAAAGTTTGGTAATGCAAATCTATAGTGGAGATATGCCTTATTCAGAAGATGCGGCGCTAAAGGCCGAAGCAATGACGGAAGCTTTAAACATAAAAATAATTGAAGAAATAAGAGAAAAGGCTCAGGCTATTTATGGTGGTGGCGTGTATGGTGGATTACAAAAAAATCCTTACTCAAGTTATACGATGATGGCGCAATTGCCTACAGGACCAGATAAAGTGCAAACCGTACTTACAAGTTTAAAAGCTGAAATAGAAAAAATACAGAAAAACGGTCCGTTGCCATCCACGTTAGAAAAAGTAAAAAAACAATGGCTTGAAAAATACAGAGAAACAATAAAAGACAATGATAGCTGGATGGCTAATTTACTGGATGCAAAAGTGGAAAGTAAAAATATAGACCGTTTTATAAACTACGAAAAGTATGTAAATGCCATTACAGTTGCTGACATACAAAAAGCAGCAAAAGTTTATTTAAACCCGGCAAATATGATTACTGCAGTACAATTACCTGAAAAAGCAGCAGAAAAAGCACCACAAATTATAAACGGCAGAACATCAAAAATTATTGAAACTTTTGATATTACAGATGCAGATATTACCATAGATATTGTTGATAATGCTGAAGTAGATGGAGACCAGATAAGCCTGTTTTTTAATGGTAAAGAAGTAGCTAATAAAATTACATTAACTGAAAAAATAGTCTCGTACAAATTAAAAGCGGTAAAGGGTGCAAACAGCATTATCATGTTTGCAGAAAACCTTGGTACAACTCCACCAAATACTGCTTTAATGTTGATAAGAAGTGGCGGCAAAGAGTACAGAGCAACTGTTCGCAGCGATCTTAAAGAAAATGGTGCGGTTCAGTTAAATTTAAAATAGTATAATTAATCCATTATAAAATAGCAACTCGGCAATGAGTTGCTATTTTTTGTTTAGTAAACAATTTGGCATAATTAAATAGTTTACTACTATTTAATTTAACCATATTTTTTATGAAAATGCAGTAGCAAATTTTACATTTAAAAAACATATTTTCTTTGAACTAATTACACTTAATTTCGTTTTTACTTTTATAATTTTAACCGGATATGGCCAAACTAAAAAAACCAAAACACATTGCTATTGCAGGCAATATTGGTGCAGGAAAAACTACGCTCACAGAAATGCTTAGCAAACATTACAAATGGATTCCACAGTTTGAAGATGTAGACCATAACCCCTATCTAAATGATTTTTATGATGACATGCCGAGGTGGAGTTTTAATCTGCAGATTTATTTTTTAAACAGCCGGTTAAATCAATTGCTGGAAATACAAAGAGGAACTGAAACTGTAATACAGGACAGAACGATTTACGAAGATGCCAATATATTTGCCCCTAACCTACACGACATGGGACTTATGGGGAAAAGGGATTTTGAAAACTATTACGGTTTTTTTGAAACTTTAAAAAGCATGGTCCAGCCACCCGATCTTATCATTTATTTAAAAGCTTCGGTTCCCACACTTGTTTCGCAAATACAAAAAAGAGGTAGGGAATATGAAGAAAACATAAGGCTTGATTATTTAAAAAAACTAAATGATTATTACAACAGCTGGATAGAGAGTTATTCTGAAGGAAAACTTTTAATTATTGATGCTGATAAAAATAAATTTGCTGAAAATGAAGATCATTTTGGTGAGATTATCTCCGGTGTTGATGCACAATTATTTGGGTTGTTTTAAAAGAAAAATGCATAAAATTGCCGGGATCGGGTAACCATTATATTTTGAAATTAATTGTTCAAATCCAACTCAGAATAATATTTTTTAATTTAGTAAGAGTTACACTTCTAATTCCTAATTAACAATTCTTAATCAATCTCTAATCAAGCAGCCTGTTTTTCATTGCATAAAAAATAAGCCCTACTGAATTTTTTACGCCAAATCTTTCCATTAGCCTGTCTTTGATAGCTTCAACTGTACGAGCACTAATAAATATTTTAGAGGCGATTTCTGTAGCGGTAAATTCCATTGCTACCAGCATTAAAACTTCTTTTTCCCGCTCGCTGAGTACGGCTTCGGATGCCAGCGATGGATTGAATTTTTGCTTGCTGTAATTCTTTTTTATAAGAATTCTGTTTACAAAAGGACTAAGGTAAAAACCGGTACGCTTTACATCATTAATTGCTTTAAAAACTTCTGCAGGCTCCGTATTTTTGAGTAAGTATCCTGCTGCTCCGCAATCCATTAAGTGACCTACAAACCGATCATCTTCATACATGGTAAGAATAATAACCCGTATTGTAGGAAACATTTTAGTAATAGCTTTTGTAGCATCTATACCATCCTTTATCGGCATTTTTAAATCGCACAATATAATTTCCGGCATGCTGTCAGGTATCAATGTCAACAAATCTTCCCCATTTTCGGCTTCCAATACAAAACGCAGGTTTGTATATTGCCTCATAGAAAGAATTACCCCTTTTCTAAAGATTTTATGATCGTCCGCAATTCCTATTTTTATTTCGGGAAGCATAGAAAGTTAAAAAATATTAATTACCCTAAGATAGTTTTATTTTAACAATTCCATTACTACAAATTACTGTTCTTAGGTATTTCTAAGGTTATTTTATAATAGGTATTGCTTGAATCTATTTCAAACATAATTTTACTGTTTAAAACTTTAATCCGGCTGGCAATATTTTTTAATCCAAGCCCGGTACCCATATAGTTCAATTTTTCATATTCGGTTTGTATAATCCCTTTACCATCGTGGTGTATGCGAATATATAAGTTATTGTCACTCACATTTTGTGTAAGATGTATAAATCCTGCATTGCTATGCTTAATAATGTTGTTTATAATTTCCTGTACAACTCTAAATACCAGCATTTCTCTTTCGCTGGATAACCTTTCCCTGTAATCGTGAAAACGTGCAGACGCCTTTATTACGCCACTACCATTTATTTTTTGAAAAAGATCATTGGTTGCACTTTCCAATCCAAAATTTTTGAGCGTAGGCGGCATTAAACTGTGGCTGATGTTTCTTACCAGTTGTATGGCTTCGTCAATAATCTGCTTTGCACTTAAAATACTTTGTATCTGCTGTGATTTTTCCTGGTTTACCAGATTTTCATTTAGATACAAACGAACAGTAGCCAATAATGGACCAGCATCATCATGCAGATCTGCAGCAATCCGCTGTCTTTCTTCTTCCTGAAAACGTATGCTTGCCTTTAAATAAATTTCCTGCTTTTCTTCTTCCAGCCGTTTCATTGATTTATGGTACCTAATAATTTTACGCTGGTGTATAGTAACAAATACAATTATTACAACCGCAAGTATTAGCATACCTGCAGAGCCTATAACCATCATTCTATTCCCAAGAGAATTATCTGTTACCTGCAAAAAAAACATGTTCGTTAGGGGTTGGTAGTGTTGGTAAAAGTAAAATCGTCATCCAGTTTCATGTTTTCTGGAAGTTGTATTATATCAGCATCTGTTTGTAATTTTTCATTCGCAAACCATGCTGAAGCAAGAATAATATTTTTTGTAATAGTAACACAGGAATAAATGAGAAACATTTGCTTAAGAATTTCTTTTGCAGATGTTGACGGTATTAATAACAGGAAAAAAAGGTTTCCGGTAAAGTAGATAAATAAACCAACACACAACCAAAAAGAAATCGATTTAAACAGAGGAATGTTTGATACGACATTCATCTTTTCATAAAAATAAAATAATAAGATCAGTATAAAAACGGAAAATTCAACTAAGGCAGGATAATTATTAAAAGTATCACGCTCTGAAACAAAAAAATTATAGATACAATATCCCCAGAATGGAATTATAGAAAAAATAATAAGCTTTTTAGAAACTTTATTTATAAATAAAATTGAGAAAAAATAAACTAAGATTGAGTATTCAATGGCAATATATATTCGTAGAATAAATAAATATACTGTTTTAGAATTTACAAAGTTTAAAATACATAAACTAGAAATTGAAAAAAAAGCCAGTAGAATGGTGTATATAAAAAAAACCTTTAGATATTTTGTCTTTATTTTTTTAAAAAAATAAAGACAAAATATCAAAGGTAATAATTCAGATAGATAGGTTAATAATGTGTAAGTTTCCAGAAATGTATATTTTTTCAAATATAAACGATATTCTGATAACTACAATTAAATCAAATCCAACAATAAATCGATTAAATGTTCTTTGATTGAACCAAACATAATTAATAATTTTTTTGTGTTAGGGAATGTTATTAGTTAAAGTATAAATTTGCATCAATACGTATTCTTACGCAACAGGTATTCAATAAAAAACAATTAAGTAAAATCTCTTAAACCCTTTTAAGCATTGTGTTTTAGGATAAATATGCATATTTTTTTGTTTTTATAAAAAGTAAATATACAATAAATAAATAGTAAATTTACTATTCAGTAGAAGTACTACTACTTAGTAATTAATACAATGAAACAACTGTTTGTTCACATTTATCAAAATAAGTGGATATCTTTTTAATCATTATATTTCCAATCAATTAATATTTACTTTCTTATATTTTACTTGAGACAATATTTTTTTAAAAATTATATTCATTAAACTAAATTACCCTTGGTTTTTATTAACAAATTTTTTCCCCCTTTTAACTGATGGCTTCCACTCAAATAAAAATTGCAATTGCTGATGACCATAAAATTTTTAGAGACGGCATTAAAATGGCCCTTTCTGATAAGGAAAACTTAAAAATATTGTGGGAGGCAGAAGATGGCAAGGATATGATGCATAAAATAAGCATTAAAATGCCGGATGTTTTATTAATGGATATAAGAATGCCCGAAATTGATGGCATCAATGCAATTCAGATTTTACGGAAAGAATACGAAACTGTAAAAATTATTGTGCTCACCATGTATGATGATCACCAGATGATTACAAAAATGATGGAAATGGGTGCCAATGCTTATCTAACGAAAACTACAGACCCAGAAGAAATTTACGAAGCTATTCTTACCTGTATGAATGAAGATTATTATTTTAATGATCTGGTAAATGCTGCAGTTATGGGGAAACTGATGCAAAAGAAAAGTGTAAGGCAGATTTATGGCGACAGCCTTCCGGTTACTTTCAGTGAAAAGGAAATAAAGATTCTTCAATTACTTTCAGAAGATAAAACCACCGAAGAAATATCTAAAGTTATATTTTTAAGCCCCCGAACAATTGAAACTATCAGGCAGAACATGAAAAGCAAAGTAAACGCTAAAACCATTGGGGGGCTTATTATGTATGCAATGAGAAACAAGTTAATTGAATAATACACTACCACTTACATCGATAAAATTAATTTAAAAAAAACATGGATAGTTTTGCTATCCTCGTTTCTGTGTCTTTCTTAAGCCTTATTTTTTCAATAAAATATCTTTAAAAACTTTTTCGCCTCTTGCAATCATTTCTATTATATATGAGCCGGAGGACAAGGATTCCAGTGCTGTAACTTTAACGGTGTTACTACCTTTCCTAGAATTTATATTAGAGCTTTTTACAACTCTTCCCATCATATCATAAAGCCTAATTATAATATTTTGTGCGTTATCAGTTTCAAAGTCAACATTTATAAAAGAATAAAATGGGTTGGGGCTTATTGTGCTGGTTATAATTCCTTTATCAGACCTAAAGATTACAATTTTACTAAACTTACTTGTGCCATTGTCTTCAATGATTTTTAGCCTGTAGTAAGTGCTGTTTGAGGATATTTCCGCATCATCATAAAAGTAAGATTGTGATATAGTGCTGTTACCAACTGCATTTACAATACCTATCTTTTTAAAATCTACACCATTGTTACTTTTTTGTACTTCATAATATTTAATGGACTGTTCAAAATCCGTTTGCCATATAAGTTTTATTACACCATTTTGCTTTGTACCGGTAAACTTTGTAAGGCTTACTGGTAATACACCTGTTACGACCACTGTTGCATTAGAAGTTGTTAAACAGTTAGCACCGGAAAACGAAGTTGCTTTTATTTTTATATTGTAAGTTCCAGCCGTGTTAAAAGGATCAGTTGTAACAGTTACTGTTGAACCATTACCAAATTTAGATTCACCTAAGTTAGCTGCATCAGCATTATCCCTTATTGAATAAAGAAGGCTTGACGTTGTTGATGATATTGTATATGTAACCGTTTGCCCTGCGGAAATAGTTGTATTTGTAGGACTTATTGATGGCGCTGACTGTATTGTACAATTTACTGTCTGCGAGGCAGCACATGTAATTTCAGTTTTATTACTTTCCGCAATAGAAATGGTTAATACCGCTCCTGGATAAATAGTATTGTTTACTGTAGTGTTTACAGGAATACTCCATGCTGTGCCGGAAATTACATGCGAGCCCACGGAAACTCAATCTACAAAAAGTGTTACAGTTGTGGCAGCTACTGAACTAGTTACGGTACCATCAACACTTGTTGCATTTTCTGTAATAGGACCTGTAATAGTACCGCATCTTGTGGATGCTGTTCCCGTTACCGTAAATGCTGTATCTGAATATCTGCTATTACCACACACACTTCCTGTAATACGTGCAAGATAATTTGTTGCGGCAACTGCTGTTGGTGATGCCAGTAACCATGTTCCGTTAGATTGTACCGTAGTTGTTCCTATTGAAACAAGTGAAGCAGCATTGTAAACAGTTACTGTACTGCCTATAGTGGCAGAAGAAGTTCCACCAATCTGGCTACCTGCCGCTATTTGTTTTGATGCGTTTGTGTTGATAACCGGAGCAGCCACATAACAACTAACTGTAGCTGTAAATGATGGGCTGGTGCAGCTTCCTGTTGTAGCAGCATTAATTTCGATTGATTGATTTAAAGCCAATTTTTTTGCCAGAGTAAAATTAAAAATACCACCTGCACTTGAAACCACTGACTGTACAAAATAGCCATCAATAAAAAGGTTAACACCAGAATTTGCAAGTGCTTTACCTGTAATTGTTGTAACACCATCTAAGAGCAGAGAAGTAACGGTAGGTGCAGAAGGTGCGGTAGTACCTGTTATACAAACTGCAACATGCAATGAAGCACAATTAGGTGCTAATTGGGCTGTTGCAGCATAAGCACCTCCAGGTACATCCGGTGCTCCACCTTGACAAGCAGAATTACCTGATTGGGTATTTACATCATCATAGCGCCAGGTGGTTGGTGTTAGATATGTTATTTTGTAAGTTGTGGTTGCATCATCTGCATAAAGTGAATATCCTGTAGATGTTAGTTTATAAAGTTTCACACTTGCACCTGCAACCATCGATCCTTCAAAACCCCTGTCAGAAGAGCAGGTAATAACAGGAGATGCTGTATGTGTAGAGTTATTACAACTGCTCACTATAACTTCATTGCTTGAAAGACATCTAGATTCTCCTGTGCCTTTAGCCATGGCAGAAATAATATTATTATCCAATAATCCTGATACAGGAATGGACCAGGTGCTACCTGAAGAAACAATGGTTGTACCTATGGCTGTGATACCATTAAATAAAGTTATGGAAGCAGATGTAATTGAGGAAAAAGAAGATTTAGTCCATGTTCCCGTTACTGTGGTTGATGAAGGAGATATTGGTCCATTTACAGTTGGAGGATCGGTACACACAACTCCTACACCGCTACCGGTTGCTTTTAAAGAATCAACTGTAAATAGGGATTGATGAAGAATAAAATTTGTCCAGTCCGTCATATAATCTGTACCGCTTACTCCATAGATATCTGATTTTGGACCACCAATGGCCGGCCCGGGAGACATTACTGTTGTAGCAATAACCCTTATCGGTGTTGTAGAAGTAATTCCCATAGGCGCATATGGCACGTAAAAATCATAAAAATAATCTGGGTTGCTGCCATCTGTGGTTGCGGCTACGGAAATCTGAGCATTACTAGAGATTGGATAAGACGCAACAAGCACAGGTGTACTAGTACCATCAACATTATATATAGCCACTCTAAAGTTAGTTTCTAAAACAATTTCATACTCAAAACCGGGATTGCCATTATTACCATTGGTTGCCGGCAGATAATTTGGATCTGCATAAGGACCCGACGGACCAAATTTTTGATCGGTATCAATTAAAACACTGTAGCCTTTTGAACCGCTTACAATTCCTCCAATGCGCAAACGACAAAGCAGGTTAGTGCCATTTGTAAATAGATAAAAAACACTTCCATCAAATGTTTTTACAATATCGCTAAAAGAACCTGAAGGTCCCCGAAGTAAGTCACCTGTTGGTTCTCCTGAAAGAGGGACAATAACTTTGTAGGGTATTTCACTATTGGTAATGTCATTATTGCCAAAACCGGAAGTTGCAATAGAGGTGTAACCATTTAAATTAGGATCTAAAACAGCAGGCCCGGGTGTTCCTGCCGGTCTTACAATTATGCCGGGTGTTTGAGCGTTTAAAATGATTGAAATAGAAGATATTAAGAAAAGGACTAGGGTTTTTTTCATACAAAATATTTGTAGAACTATAACGACAGCCTTGTAGTAATATTGTTAGCATTGGCAAGAAAAGTAACGAACATTTGTTAGTGATAACATTATCCTTGAAAAAAAAGTGCAAAAATTTATTCTAGCATGCTATTTGGAAAATCCAAAAAACCACTGTTCTAGTTTTTTAAAAACATTATACAATTTTGCTGCAACAAAATCGTTACAGTTAGTATCTTGTGTTTAAGATAACTATTGAATTTGATTTATTTTATCCGTTGAAAAAAATATTTTGAATAAATTATTGATTCTATTTATACCTTTTTTCATTTGTTATTGCTCTTTTTCTGTAAATGGGCAAAGCTCCAGCTTTACTTATCAAAGTTCCAATGGTACACTCTGTAGTCCCATTACCATAAATTTTACGCAAACTTATACAGGAAATCCTATTGGTTTTACCTGGAACTTTGGCAACGGACAAACGAGTAATTCGTTTAATCCATCTATTATTTATTCCGCACCCGGAACTTACAATGTAAAACTGGTAACAGTTTATAACGAACAGGCAATTGAAACATCTCAAACCATAATTATTAACCAAAGCATTACTGCTTCCATAACTGCTGATAGGAATTATATATGCACTCCGGGGAATATTTTATTTACAGCAAATTCTTCGGGTAACATAGGAACTTATGACTGGAGTTTTGGAGATGGCAGCCCCAACGTAACGACCAATTCATCTACCATAAATCATAATTATTCAGGATTTGGAAATTTTACAGCTACAGTAAAGGCCACAGGTGTATCCGGTTGCGCTGCTTCAAGCACAACTGATATCATAGTGCAAAAGCCACCCGTTACAGGTACTGTGTTTCCAATAAAAGGTTGTATACCTGCCAAGGTAAATTTTACAGCCAACGTAATTGTACCTAATGGTGCCAGTGTTACAAGCTATTCTTATGATTATGGAGATGGCAGCCCAGCATCCAGTAGCGCATCGCACACATACAGCACTGTAGGTTCATTCATTCCTACAGTAACCATTACCACCAATGAAGGTTGCACAAATACTTTTACTTATCCGAAAATTGTATTTGGTACACCTCCCACAAATCACATTGCACATCCTATAAAAAATGCTTATTGCGGTTCAGAATCTGCTGTATTTATATCAACGGCATTAAATGCAAACTCGTGGGCCTGGGATTTTGGAGATGGAAGTACTCAAACGGTTACTGATTCAACAACATCTCACAAATACACCACGTTAGGAACAAAGACCATATCTGTAACACCTTATTTTAATGGATGTGCAGGTTTACCTAAAAGTTTTTCAATAAATATTATTGGGGTAATAGCCGGTTACGGTTATGCGAACACCTGTTCAAATAAAAATACGTTTGCTTTTACCAATTCATCTCAAGGAAATCTATCTACCATATTATGGAACTTTGGAGATGGCAGTACTTCTACCACTATGCCAAACCCTGTGCATACATTTAACACAAGTGGCGCATTCCTAACTGTTATAAAAGTATCCGATAATATTACTGGTTGTTCTGATGATTTGACTACAACTATTTATACCGCCATACCAAAACTTACAAATCCTGATAGTTCAGTTTGCAGAAACAGTCAAACTAATTTTACAATTCAAAATAACTATGGCAACCCATCTTCATCGTATAATTGGTCTGTAGTGGGGTTACCAGATGTTGTAAACAATACAAATCCTTACAGTCCCATTGCAACTATTTTTGGAAATTTCACCAATAACCAGGTAGTAATTAGCAACGGCGCCCAATACTGTAATGATACCTTATTATTAAATCATCCCATTTTAGTAAGAGGGTCAAGGTTAAGCTTTACAACCTCATCAAACATCTGTGCAAACACGAGTTACAGCGTTGTAAATACTTCCAGCTCTTTTGTACAATCTGACACTATCCTTTTTTCTTCGTGGAATTATGGGTTTAACGCACCGGCCGATAACAACTTTCAACCAAAAACTATTAAGTTTCCTTCATCGGGTATTTACACAATTACATTCCTTGCAAAGGACAATAATGGTTGCATAGACAGTTTAAAAAAACAGATTGATGTAAAGCCGATTCCATTTCTACGTATTTTTCCAAGAGGTGATACTCTTTGCCAGGGGGGAAAAAGAACGCTTATTGCTTATCACAGTGATACTCTTTCATGGGCGTCGTCTCCTACATTATCCTGTACAAAATGCGATACGACTATTGCAAAACCAACTTCCACCACATTGTATTATGCTACAGTTAATAACAGTTTTAATTGTCCTTTTACTGACAGTACATTAATTACAGTTTTTTCTCCTTTTACTGCAACGCCATTAGCAAATCCAATTTATTTATGTTTAAAGGAAAGTGTAAAAATTTCAGTTTTACCTGCAGGGAAAAAGATCTTTTGGTCGCCTTCTACAAACATTTCAAATACCACTATTTATAATCCTGTTGTTTCTCCACCTAAAAGCACAACATACACCGCAACTTTAACCGATTCTGTAGGCTGTTTTTCAAGTACAACTTCTGTTGATGTAATTATAAAAAGCCTTCCAGAGGTTAATGCAGGACCAGATAGAATACTTTCTTACAATTCAATGTTTACAATTACTCCTGTATACAGCAGTAATGTAATTTCTTATTTATGGGTGCCCGGCGGTTCACTAAGTTGTACTACATGTCCTGTAACCGGTGGATTAGCTCTTACCTCTCAGCATTATGCTATTAAAGCAACAAGTGATAGTGGGTGTATATCAAAAGATGATGTTACCATTTTTGTAGAATGTAAATATGCTAATTTATTAATGCCATCTGCGTTTACCCCAAACCGAGATGGATTAAATGATATTTTTTACCCGATTACAAGAGGAATTAAGTTGGTTAAGAGATTTGCCGTTTATAACAGATACGGGCAACAATTATTTGAAGCAAAAAACTTTGTACCAAACGATAAATCTTTTGGTTGGAATGGGAAGTTAAATGGGTTTGATCAATCGCCTGGCTCCTATGTTTATATGCTTGAAACCATTTGTGATATTGGTGAGACAATTTTTAAAAAAGATTCATTTCTCCTGTTGAGATAAAACCTGGGTTTATTTTTAAACTTATTAACGCAAGTACAAATACGTTATTTTTTGTACGGTTATAATTTATTAAAGATATTTACGTTGTACGTTAGTAAAGTTACTTAGCAAAAAAAAGTTTACTTTTATCGCCCTATATATGAAAGAAGAAGTTTTAGAACCTATTAAGGTAATTATTGCTGACGACCATGTGTTGTACAGAGCCGGTGTTAAAGCAGCATTAAGCCCAAAAACCGATATTAAAATTATTGCAGAAGCAGATAATGGTATGCACCTTATAAACATGCTTAAAACATTATCTGTAGATGTTATTTTGCTTGATATACAAATGCCGATCATGGATGGTATACAGGCTTTACCGGAAATAAGAAAGATTGCTCCAAATGCAAAAGTAATTATGCTTACAATGATGGATGACCACAGCATGATTACAAAATTGATGGAAATTGGTGCAAACAGTTATCTTTCAAAAACAAGTGACAGTGAAATCATTTACGAGGCTATAAAAACTTGCCACAAGGATGAATATTATTTTAACACGCTCACAAACCAGGCCTTGTTAACCAATTTAAAACAACGCAATATTCAAATTCCCCAACAACTGGTAGCGCAAGATGTAAACCTGAATGAAAAGGAAACAACTATTTTACGCCTGATGTGCGAAGAAAAAAGCACAAAAGAAATTGCTGATATTGTTGAGCTAAGCCCGAGAACTGTAGAAGCGTTGCGTGACAAATTAAAAGTAAAAACAGGTGCAAAAAGCACAGCAGGTTTAATTTTATATGCTGTAAAACACAAACTAATTGAGGAATTATAATTTTAATTTAATCTTTATATAATTTTAAAATCTTCCTTTGTGGAAGATTTTTTTATTTAATACATTACCATGATTTTTTATAATTATAACGGAAAGATATTTAGTGAAAATGAAAATATTATTGGACCAACAAACAGAGGGTTACGTTATGGTGATGGCATTTTTGAAACCATTAAATTTAAAAATGCTACCATCATTTTGGCAGATGAACACTTTAAACGGCTGTGGGAGGGAATGAAAATGCTGCAGTTTAGCATTCCAGCTCATTTTACTGTTGAAAAACTTACAGCAGAAATAAATGCATTGACTAAAAAAAACAAACTGAAAGAAGCAAGAATTAGGATTACAGTTATTAGAAGTGATGGTGGTATTTATGACCCGAAAAATGATACACCCAATTATATTATTGAGGCAATTAAACTACCCGAAGACAATGGATTATTAAATATTAATGGTCTGCAAATTTGTATTTATGAGGATGCTTTAAAATCGATTGATACATTCAGCAACCTAAAAACCAATAATTATTTGCCGTATTTTATGGGAGCAAAATTTGCTAAAAAACAACAATGTAACGACGCATTAATTTTAAACAGCAAAGGAAATTTATGTGACAGTACCATTGCAAATATTTTTTTTATAAAAAACAATATAATTTATACACCTGCACTTTCAGAGGGTTGTGTAGCAGGTGTAATGCGGAACTGGTTAATTAATTCTTTAAGACTTTTAAATTATAAAATTGAGGAAACGGCTGTTTCAAAAAGTTTATTGTATGAAGCAGATGAAGTTTTTTTAAGTAACTCTATTTACAATATAAGATGGGTTGGTTCTTTAAAAAATAAGAATTACGCAAACATTGAGATTCAAAAAATTAATGAACTACTTCAAAGAAAATTTTCGAAAGTTTTTGTTAACACGATTTTAAAAAAGAAAAGAACTTAAAATATATTTTATTAAAAAAAGCATAAATGAAAATTAATATTTTTTGGTTTAGAAGAGATATGAGATTGGAAGATAATGCGGGTTTGTATCATGCACTAAAAGGGGAATTTGCTGTGTTACCAATTTTCATTTTAGACAAGGATATTTTAGACAAACTTGAATATAAAAAAGACAGTAGGGTAAGTTTTATTATAGATACACTGCAACAAATGCAGGAAAAAGTAATTGCAGAAGGCTCTTCATTAATTGTTGTAAACAGTACGCCCGCTCAAGCTTTTAATGATCTCATAAAAGAATATGATATTAATTGTGTTTACATAAATACAGATTACGAACCTTATGCAAAGGAAAGAGATGCAGCTATTGAAACACTCCTTGATGCAAAACGAATTAAATTTAAACAGTTTAAAGATCATGTAATTTTTGAAAAAGATGATGTGGTAAAAGATGATAAAAAGCCTTACACCGTTTTTACTCCTTACAGCAGAAAATGGAAAACAGTTTTAAAAGATGATCATTTTAAAAGTTTTGCAACAGAAAAATATTTTAATAACTTTTTTAAAATTAAACCTAAACAAATTCCAACTTTACAGGATATTGGTTTTAAAATAAGTGATCAAACATTTCCCGCAAAAAGTGTAGATGCAGAACTGGTAAAAAAATATGCAGATCAAAGAAATTTTCCTGCAATAAGAGGAACTTCTCACTTAGGCATGCATTTAAGGTTTGGTACAATAAGTATAAGGAAACTTGCAACATACTCCAGCACAAAATCTGAAACTTTTTTAAGTGAATTAATCTGGAGAGATTTTTACCAGATGATTTTGTGGCATTTTCCGCGTGTTGGAAAAGGAAAATCTTTTAAGCCTGCTTATGACAATATAAAATGGCTGGATGATGAAGACGGATTTAATAAATGGTGTGAAGGAAATACAGGCTACCCGATAGTTGATGCAGGTATGAGAGAACTAAATGAAACAGGTTTTATGCACAATAGGGTTCGTATGATTGTAGCTTCTTTTCTTTGCAAACATCTATTAATTGACTGGCGCTTGGGTGAAGCATATTTTGCTGAAAAATTACTAGATTTTGATTTGGCATCTAATAACGGTGGATGGCAATGGGCCTCCGGAAGTGGCTGCGATGCTGCTCCGTACTTCCGTATTTTTAACCCTTATTTACAAACAAAGAAGTTTGACCCTCATTTAAAATATATTAAAAAATGGGTGCCTGAACTAGAGGAACAATCTTATCCCAAACCTATTGTTGAGCACACTTTTGCCAGAGAAAGATGTTTAAAAGTTTATAAGGAAGGGTTGGCGGTTAGCAGTGGGCAGTAGGCAGTTTGCAGTGGGCGATTTGCGATGGCAATTGGCAGTCTGCAAGTTCTGCATTTAATTATTTTACCGAGGTCGTTTGTAGTCTGATGTTCTTAATCCGCAATCAGTTGTTCGCAGCCTGCTTCTCATAAACCTCCATAAGTTTCTTTATAGCTGCTTTACCTTCGTAACCAAGATCGAGAGAATATTTATTTACATACAAATCAATATGGCTCCGCATAACATCTTCACTCATTTCCTGCGCATGGATTTTAATATAATCTGCCAGCACAGGATATTGAGCAAATGCAAACTCTATACTTTGTTTTATTAAAAAATCAATTTGTTGTTGTGTCTGAATCGGTATTGTTTTCTTTGCTACAATACCACCGAGTGGAATTGGATTCCCTGTTTCAGTTTCCCAATAATCTCCTAAATCTGTAATTTTTATCAATCCCTTATCTGCATAAGTGAATCTGTTTTCGTGTATGATCACACCCAAACCTTTACACTGCAAAACAAAGTTTTCAATTTCATCATACCGTAAAAAGATTTTATTTTTTGCATTTGGATAAGCCAACGAAAATAATAAATGAGCTGTAGTATTCTTACCCGGAATGGCTATCAAACAATCTTCCACTTTGCTTGTTTGCAAAGCAGCATTTGTAATTAACAATGGCCCCACTCCTCTTCCTAAAGCGCTGCCACTGTTTAATAAATTATATTGATATTGCACCAATGGTAAAACACCATAACTTAATTTTGTAACAGCAAGTTTACCTTCAATAGCCCATTGGTTAAGGGTTTGCACATCTTCCAACACCGGCTCAAAAAATAAATTTCCCGTATTTATTTTATTATTTACCAGTGCATCAAATATAAAAGTATCATTGGGGCATGGCGAAAAACCAATTTGTATTGTTTGTTTGTGCATGGAAATATGAGTTACGAGTTATGGGTTGCAGATAGCGAGTTCCAAAACAATTCTTGAAAGATGATAGTTAAGATTTTCGACAGATTCTTTTATTTTCCAGTTTGTTTTTATCCGCTCTCCTACGAAATTACTTACGCTGCGCAATCGTAAAAAGGTAACATTTTCCTGAATACAAACATAATGAAAAGCTGCACCCTCCATAGATTCAAGATCAGGATCGTATTTTTGTGTAAACATGTTTGTCTGCAAAAAATTATCCGTTACAGTGTTTACAGTAATAGAATTGGCTGTAGCAATTTTAAAAGTATTATCAACATTATTTTCAAGTAAGCCGTGTTTATATGGAACTGAGTTTGGATCTAAAAAGTTTTTTTCGAAAAGCGTAAAAAAACGCTCCATTTCATAAATTCCTAAATCTGCAAACAC
>JAYTCO010000454.1:0-3087 GCA_043736415.1 Ferruginibacter sp.
TTGTACTGCACTTTTTCTTCCTGCTCATCTGCTTTTACTTTATGATGATCCTGTTGCAATTTTTCGCTCATGCTATTTTAAGTTTTAGTAATTCTTCACCTTTTTTTAAAAGTATTTGGGGCTTTCATCCAATAATCTTTTATCATCAGTAGTCCGGGCTATGCGTTACAAGTCCTCGTTTCGCTGCGCTTCACTGTGGGCTTTTCACTTCTATCCCGCAGCCCTTCATCATTTTATCTTTTTTCAACTTTATATAAGCGTAGACAATCCATCTTTTTTAAAGAAATAATTCACTCTGGGAAGTACTTATAGGTAAGTTTTCAAATTCAAATCTCCCTGCTATTTCATATTTTTTTTCTCCGACCGGTCGTTTTAAAAGCAACATGGCATCTGCAATAAATCTTCCCGTAAAATGTCGGTGACTATATTCCAACCAACCTTTTTCATATTGCCACGGCAATAGTTTACTGCCAATTGTAAGATGAGGTTCCATTATAAAATGGGGTTTGTTATCATTATTAAATTTCATAAGCCTTTGTGTTTCCGTTCTTATTTTTTTTACAAGTGTTTGTATAGGAACCTTACTCGTTATGTTTATGTATATGGTATGAGCAGGAAAACTCCCGTAATCTTTCAACTCTATTTTTGCAGGCTTATGCCCCATAGCCACTACGTGAAGCTTATTTTTTATTTGCTCCTCAACCATTTCCAGTTGCTTAAAACTTGCCAGCGTTACAAAAGGTTTTCTATATAATGAAGCCGTTGTTTTGTAGGTTTCAGAAAAATCTTTTTTTACTCCCATAATTTTATTCCTCAATTCTTCATGCGGATTAAGCACCAATAAATATTCGTTCAGTTTGTACCCCGGCATTGCTGTCATATTTTTCATGATCAAAAATTAATATTTAAGTTGCCAATTTATTTAGTATAAAATTACTAAATAATTTAGTCATTAGAAGTATAATTTGAGAAAGTGGAAAACTTTTTCGGGCTCAGTTTACTTTTGCTATCAAAGATTTAAATAAAAAAATCTACCGGTTGAAAATTCCATCGGTTTTGTCGGCAACCCAAAATTTTGTAAAAATGAAGAATTGACACAAAAAATTATGTCCGTTTTAATATTCTTTCATATCCTGCAATGTTCATCATTACTAACAACATACCGTAAAAAATATCTTCTACAGGTATCGTAAAAATGCGCATTGCAAGGTTCTCTTCGTTGTTGTAGGTTATTACTGGTATGGAGGTGAGAAAACCATTTACTATTAAAAAAGGAATTAGAATAATTAAATAAGCTATGAGAAAAGCATTACTGTTGAAATCTGCAAAGTATTTTCTAAAAATAAAAAAGAGAAAAGTGAAACCTGAAAGAAAAATGCAGGTGTAAAATGTATAATAGAGATGGCGGGTAAATACTGACGTAATTAAAAGAAGTACAGCCAATACAAATAGTACATTATCACTTGCTTTTGTTGTTTTTACAGCGGGGTAATAAGTGCGAATACATTCATAGATAAAAGTACAGCAGTAGGGAACTATAAAAAAAAACAGCACTTCTTCCAACGGCAGATTGTAAACAAAAGTATTTGGAACAACGTATTGCGCATTAAAAAACCAAACCTGCAAATGTGTAAATATGCCATCCCATAAAATATAAAAAACAGCAGGCAAAAGCATTGCGGTAAAAGCCGCTTTCCATTTTTTGTAGAATTGAACTTTTTTATCGAAGCTAAGCGCAAGCGGACCTGCAAGTGAGCAGGCAAGAATTAAAAAATAAGTGGAGTGAGTGTTCAATTTAATTTTTATTATTTATTAAAACTTATTTGTCATCTAAACTATTTTTTCCTCTAAGAATTCTTAAAACTGTGCGGTCACAAATTGTTACTGCATAATAATTAATTTTTATAAAGTTTAAAAGAAATACACTTAAAATATCTGTCGAAACTAATTTTATCATAAAGTTTTTAAGTATTATATGCGCACAAATATAAAGTGTGCGTATATTTAATTTATGAAAGCAAGACTAAATATTACTATAGAAGAAAATTTATTATCTAACGTAAAGATATATGCTTCAAAACAACACACAAGTATATCTGAATTGGTAGAAAACTATTTTACTACCTTAACAAAAACAACTAAGAAAAAAAACATCATACAACTGATAGAGGATTTAAAAACTCCCGTGATAGAAGAGAATTTAGATTTAAAAGAACTTTTTTACAAAGATCAATCAGGTAAATATGGCTTTTAAAATTTTTATAGACGCTAATATTCTATTGGATTTTACACTTCAGCGGCCAAATTATAATGATGCAAAGAAACTGATAGAGCTGGTTATAAATGATGAAATACAAGCCTATATTAGCCCCTCTATTGTGCATATTGTAGGATATTGGCTCACAAAAGCTTACGGAGCTAAAAAGGCAAAAGAAATTTTACTTACTTTATTAATTGATGTAAAAGTGATTGATATTTCTCACACCGTTACGGTCAATGCTTTGCATTCGAAAATAAATGATATTGAAGATGCATTACAATACTATTGTGCATTGCATCATAAATTAGATTTTTTTATTACAAGAGATGGGCAATTAAAAAAAGAAGGCGTCCCAATTTTACCGGTTTACGGATTGAGTGAATTTTTAAAAATGAATACCAACTAAATTCTAATAAATTCTATTGAATATTTAAAAGAGCTTTTTGATTCGTGAGCTGCTGCGTGAGGGATTGTAGAGCTGTACCCCACAGGTGCCTCCTTGGCGGTGACCAGGAGCTTGCCTACCGGCAGGCAGGTACAGGCGGAAAGCCCGGAGCCCCTCAACAGGGCGCACGCCCAAATGTTTTTTAAAAAACTTTTCTTGCTTTATCAGCTTTTACTTTTTCCCAGTATTTTTGGGCTACGTACAACATTCCAAAACTTTCGCCCCGCTCTTTACCAATATGTTTGTGGTGAATTTTATGCGCCCAGCGAATAGTACGCACATATACATTGCTGCTGCGGCTAAACCATTTAAAACGCTGGTGAATTATTACATCGTGCACTAAAAAATAAGCAAAACCGTACATAGCAATTCCGAAACCAAT
>JAYTCO010000455.1:0-3087 GCA_043736415.1 Ferruginibacter sp.
AAAATTTATCAATCACTTACAGATCGTAAAAGCCAGAGCAAGAAATCATTTGCAGTGCTTATAGATCCTGATAAAGTAAATGATAATAGTGTGGAGGAACTTATTCAGCTTTCCCTTGATGCGCAGGTTGATTATTTTTTAGTTGGCGGCAGTTTGGTTATTTCCAGTTATTTAGATGAATGTGTGCAGCTCATTAAAAAGAGTTGTGATATTCCTGTAATTCTTTTTCCCGGCAGTCCATCTCAGGTAAGTAAATATGCAGATGCTTTACTATACTTAAGCTTGATTAGCGGGCGTAATCCTGAATTGCTTATTGGTCAACATGTAGTATCTGCACCATTTGTAAAAAAGAGTGGTTTAGAAATCATGTCAACAGGTTACATGGTAATTGATGGTGGCGCACCTACAACTGTTTCTTACATAAGCAATGCATCTCCATTACCGGCAGATAAAAATGAAATAGCCATGTGTACAGCAATGGCGGGAGAAATGCTGGGCATGAAATTGATTTATATGGATGCTGGTAGTGGGGCAAAAAAAGCTATCTCAGAATCCATGATTCAAAAAGTAGCCTCCTGCATTGATGTTCCATTAATTGTTGGTGGCGGCATTACAACTGCTGAAAAAGCGTACCTAAATTGCAAAGCCGGTGCAGATGTAATTGTTGTTGGTAATGCCATTGAAAAAGATGCAAGCCTTATAAAAGAAATTGCATCAGCTATTCACAGTGCGCCTGTAAAAGTCTCCTTGTAATTTATTTTTTCTCTACCCTTGTTGGTGTGTCCTTCCCGCTGATTATAGTTTTGCTGCTAAGCGCAATTGCTTTTATAATCTCCGTCATATTATTTATATCTATCGATGCAATATCATCTGTTTGTTTGTGGTAAGTAGGCTCACTATCCATTTTAGATGTTGAAATGGTATGGGCCGGAACACCAAGCGCAGCAAGGGTTGCATTATCACTTCTGTAAAATAAATTTTCTTTTGGATATGGGTCAGGCTCAAACTTAAATGCAGATCCTGTTAAGTTATTCTGTAATATTTTCCCAAAATCAGATTTTTCATAACCGGTTATGTAAGCACTGTTTTTACCCCACTTGCTTTCTGTACCTATCATCTCTAAATTAAACATGGCAACAACTTTATCTGCATCAAGTTGTTTAGAAAAATATTGAGAGCCAAAGCCGCCTGTTTCTTCAGCAGTAAATGCAACAAACACCAGTGTCCGTTCGTTGTTTTTTAATTTTGCAAAATAGTTTGCCAGCATTATAACAGCAGTTGTTCCTGCCGCATCATCATTAGCGCCGTTGTAAATAGAATCTCCTGCAGCATTGGGTTTGCCCACACCTAAATGATCGTAATGCCCTGAAAAAACCACTATTTCATTTTTTTTGCTTTTGCCTGGTAATACAGCCACTACATTACTGAAATTGAAGGCTGTAATTTTATGTTTTATTTCCATCTCATATTTATTGGCAGCATTGTTTGTCAGTACAAATACTACGGAAAAATCTGTTTTTGTACCATCTCTTTTATAACGTCTTAGTTTTTTGAAATCATTTACAAAAAACTGTTTACAAGCACAACCTGGTTACTCTTTTCATTTATAATCGCTTCAGCACGCTGCAATAAGTTTTCCGTATTACCTATTACAACTTTTTTAAAGTTTGATGATTCATTTATTTTAATGAGCGAATCAGTAGTGATAGCAATCACATTTGCTTCATCAATTTTTTCCGCATCTATTGTAGAATTGGCAGATAAAAACTTAGCACGAATATTTGTAAAACTTTGTTTGTAACTGTCAAGTCCATCAAAATATTTTAACCGGGAGTTTTTAAATTTATTTGCAATATAATCTGCGGCCTTATCAATTTCTGGTGTGCCGGGTCTTCTGCCTCGCAACTCATCTGCAGCAAGAAAAGTTTCTACCCGCACCACTTCGTTTGACGTTATTAATTTATTTACATCCTGTGCAAAAGCACCCGCCGCTAAAAAAACTAAAATTAAAATGGCCAATGTTTTTTTCATAAAAATATGTTGTCTAAAATCTGCGAATTTAATTTGTAGTGGTTGTGGTATTATTTGACCATTGAGCACTGAACATTGATCATTTTTATGTTAAAGATATAGTCAGTCCTCACCAAGTGAAATTCCATAAAATTTCTTAATCTGAACCTCCCCTTCCGGGGGATTGAGGGGGCTGTACTTCTACAAACTCATCATCTCTTTAAACCTTACTGCCTGCCTTCTGCTCACTTCAATTTTTTCTCCTCCTTTTAAATCAATCAATAACCCACCATTAAAAAAGGTCTCCACTTTTTCTATCATGCGTAAATTAATAATATGCTTTCTGTTCGCTCTAAAAAAAATCTTTTCGTCAAGCCTTTCCTCAAGTGCATTTAGCGATTTTAAAATAAGTGGTTTGTTTGTTCCAAAAAATACTTTTGCATAATTTCCAACACTTTCAAAAAGCCTAACTTCTGAGAGTTTTACAAACCAACAGCGTTCACCATCTTTTACAAATACCTGATCATGCTCTCTTAAAATACCCCTGTTTGAGCCAATAAGCGAAGTGGACATTTCCTTTTCCTCTGCCAGTTGTAGTTTATGTAATGCATCTGCCAGTCTCTTGGGTTCTACAGGTTTCATTAAATAATCAAGTGCATTTACTTCAAAGGCTTTAAGGGCAAACTCATCGTAAGCAGTTGTAAATATTACATGCGGTGCACGGTCCAGTTCCTGCAGCATATCAAAGCCTGTTTTGCCCGGCATTTGTATGTCAAGAAAAATTAAATCGGGCATCAAACTTTCTATTTTTTCTATCCCTTCTTTGGCATTTGCAGCTTCACCAATAATCTCTATTTCAGCAAAATCAGCCAACAGCTTTTTTAGTTCATTTCTCGCAAGTCGTTCATCATCTATTATAATTGCTTTGTACATAATCAGAGCGTTTTGGTTGTTATAAAATTTCTGCAACAGGCATTATTATTTTTGATTCTACCATGTTGTTTTCTTTATTTTTTATTTCGAAATGAGCTTTTTTATTATACAGTAAATTTAATCTCTCCTGCGTACTTTTTATAC
>JAYTCO010000456.1:0-7253 GCA_043736415.1 Ferruginibacter sp.
TTTAACCGGTAGTGAAAGAAGAAAACATTTTTCTGAATTATTTTTAAATCCTGCTTTGCCGTTATTAAACAGAACAGTGAGTGCGTCATATTCCCCCGGTTCCACATTTAAAACATTGCAGGCACTGGTTGGTTTGCACGAAGGTGTTATTGATACAAAATGGACAGTGTCTTGCAGTGGTGCATTTTATGGATGCGGTTCGGGCAAGCCAATGCGCTGTCTGGATTTTGGAACTTTTAATTTGCAGAGCGCCATTACTGTATCGGACAATACTTATTTTGCCACGGTAATGCAACGGGTAATAAACAATCCTAAATTCCCAAATGTAGATAGCAGTTTGGCAAGCTGGGATAGATACATGTATGCATTTGGGCTTGGGCATAAATTGGGGGTTGATGTTCCCTCAGAAAAAAAAGGTAACATTCCAAGACCGCAGGATTATGATAAAGTATTTGGTAAAGGGCATTGGAATTACTGCAGTTTTAGATCTGTTAGTATTGGTCAGGGCGAAGTAGATGTTACGCCTCTTCAGGTTGCAAACGAAATGGCTTACATAGCCAACAAAGGTTGGTACATAACCCCGCATGTAGTCGATTCTATTGAGGGCGGAGATAAATATGCAATACTTGAACAGTATAGAAAACACCACGACCCAATTGATATTCCTGACAGTATTTTTAATGTTGTGCATGATGGAATGCAGGGCGTGTTGGAAAAAGGAACCGGTGGCAATGCAAAAGTAAAAGGCATAACCATTTGTGGTAAAACAGGTACTGTAGAAAATTATTACAGAGGCGTAAAACAGGAAAATCATTCGTTCTTTTGCGCTTTTGCACCAAGAGAAAATCCAAAAATTGCCATTATGTGTGTGGTGGAAAACAGTGGTCGTTTTGGCGGTACTTATGCAGCGCCAATTGCAGGTTTAATGATAGAAAAATATTTAAATGATTCTATTACAGATAAAGAAAGACTGGCAAAAATTGAAAGCCTTTCTAAATTAAGTTTAATACCAAAACGTATTTATGTAGAAGTTAGAAAACAGGATTCTCTCCGTCACTCAAAAGATTCTGCTTACCTTATTGCTAAAGGATTTATAAAAATAATTAAAGATACAACGGGGATAGATGATGGTGAAGATGAAGTTGGACTTACAAAGTTAATAAAGGATAAAAAAGACAAAGAAAACAGAGACAACAAAAAAGAAGACCCCATAAAACCTGAAGCTATATTACCGGGCAAACAAAAACAGGTAGTACAGGATTCAGTTACAAAACTTGACAATTAAATGTACCAGAAGAATATATCTATAACAAAAGGCAACGATACAATAATGTTGGCATTATATGCTATCCTGATTTTTATAGGGCTTGTATGTATTATTTCTGTGGAATATAAAAGCACCGATAATTTTGTGCAGACATTTTTTGGATTTAAAAAAAATTACAGCAAACAATTTTTCTTTTTTGTGGCATGTTGCGTAATAGGCACATTTATTTTATTAACGGACAGTAAATTTTTTACAGCAACAGCTAACATTTCTTACTTAATAGGCATTGTGCTTATACTTGCTACGTTTGTTGTTGGTAAAGAAATAAAAGGCTCTAAAAGCTGGATTCCACTTGGTTTTATGAACCTTCAGCCTGTTGAACTCTGTAAAATATTTACAGCGCTGGCGTTATCTAAATTTCTCTCTTTGCAGGATACCGATTTCAGCAAACCAAAATCGCAGATAATTGCAGCTGCCATATCTTTTGCGCCGGCTGCTCTTTCTATTTTACAAGGAGAAACAGGATTGGCATTGGTTTATTTTTCTTTTTTAATACCAATGTACAGAGAAGGTTTACCGCCCGGATATTTAATAGCAGGTATTTTAATGGCCGTCTTACTGGTTGTGTCTTTGTTGTTTCATACAAAAACATTACTTATTGTATTTACCGTTTTGGCTACGCTTTTAGTCTTGTTAAACAGAAAACAAATAAAACGTAATAAAGATATTTTATTTATTATTGTTGGGGTATGGCTTTTTTGTGCAGCCTTTGTGGGCATTGGTGTTCCTTTTGTATTTAATAAAGTTTTTAAGAAATATCAGGCAGATAGAATTTTTAGCATGGTAGGTGTTGAGAACCCATTTACAGATAACAAAACCGGTACACTTAGCCCTGAAGAAGAAAAATTAAAACAACGAAAAAATGCCCAGCAGAATTATAATGTAAAGCAATCTAAAATAGCAATAGGTTCGGGTGGCTTTGCAGGTAAGGGATTTTTAAAAGGAACACAAACACAAGGCGATTTTGTGCCGGAACAACATACTGATTTTATTTTTACATCTGTAGGAGAAAATTTCGGTTTTTTAGGAACAATCTTTTTAATGCTTTTATATTTAGGACTGTTAATACGCATTGTATTTATTGCAGAGCGGCAGAGAAGCTCTTTTAGTAGGGTTTATGCATATTGTGTGGCGGGAATAATATTTTTTCATGTGGCAGTAAATGTTTGTGTAACCATTGGGCTTGCACCTGTTATCGGTATTACCTTGCCGTTAATGAGTTATGGTGGATCATCATTAATTACATTTACCATTTTAATTTTTATTTTAATTAAGTTAGATGCAGACAGACAAATGGTGTTGAGGTAGTCGGCCACCTCAATCCTCCCGGAGGGAGGATTTTAAGAGTAAAATAAAAAACTGAAATCTAATTGTAAATTTAATGTCTGATATTTTTTTATCTTTTATCTTTTATCTTTTGTCTTTTGTCTTTCTTCTTATGTCTCACTTTTATATCTAATATCTAATTTTCAATGAAAATAATTCCACTCAGCGAAGGCGCTTTTACGATAGATAAAACAAAAGTATTTGTCCCATTTAATAAAGAAAAAGATGATTTGCAGGATAGGGCTTTAGGTAGTTTGCTTGTAGAGGTTCAACCGTTTTGCATCATCACAAAAAAAGATATTTTATTAATAGATACCGGGTTGGGTTTTAGCAATGAAGATGGTATTTTACAGATCCATCAAAATTTAATAAACAACGGTATTGATCCAATGGATGTAACCAAAGTTTTACTTTCTCATTTACATAAAGATCATTCAGGCGGAATTAGTAAAAAAGATAAAATTCTTAATCACTACTTTTTAAGTTTTCCTCAGGCAACTTATTATGTAAATAAAAATGAGTTTGATTATGCAAATGAAAAAGGTACACCATCTTATACAACTAAAGAATTTGAAATTTTAGCCAATGCCGATAATGTAATTTTTACCCAAGGCAATGGCAAAATAGATGGATATATTTCTTACGAAGTTACAGGCGCACATTGCCCTTTTCACCAAACATTTATGATTGAAGAAGATGATGAAAAAATATTTTTTGGTGGTGATGTAGCACCCCAGTTGCAACAAATGAAAAGCAGGTTTGTTGCCAAATATGATTTTGATGGGAAAAAATCTATGGAGCTTCGCACGCTGTGGTGGGAACAGGCACAAAAAGAACATTGGACATTTTTATTTTACCATGATATAAAAACTCCTTTTTTACAGAGGTAACAATATCAGTTTGTAAAAAATTATTGTGGTCTTACCCGGCCATTTCTTGGAGCCCGGTGGTTATTAATATTGTTATTATTATTACTTTGCTGTCTCATTTGTTTTAAACGATCAACCAGCTTTTTTCTAAATTCTGCATCCTGTCTGTAAAAGTTATTACTACGCTCGTTACCAATAATTTTATTAAAATTATTCTGGTATTTTTTCTTAACATTTAATACTGCCTGCTGCCTGTCAAGTTCATTTAATTCACCCCTGTTTATTGCCCGTAAATCTGCTTCGTATTGTGTATGTGCAGGCCAAAATTTTTCTGCTTCGTTAGGTGTAAGAGATAGTTGTTGAGAAATATAGGCTATGTAAAGGGCTTTAATTTTTTCTTCTTTTTTTTGATTTACCTGTACGTCTTCTAAAACTGCCTGCGCAGTTGTAGTAAACGCTGCAAAAACAAAAGAAATATATAGTATAAATTTTTTCATCTTTTTAATTTTTAAGATTATTCTCTTTTAAGTAATTCTCTAACACATTTTCATCCAGTAAATAATCTGTGGCCTCCGGTAATTTGTCTACATCGTCGGTGGAAGATGCGACCAATGCTGCGTTTACATCATGTCCGCTTTTTTGTAAATATTGTTCAATCTCATTGTCCGATACATTTTGCAAAGCTTCATCAAAACTACCATTCATTAAAACTGTGTTGGGTTTCGTTGCACCGGTAATAGTTTCTACAGTTGTTTTAATAGTGGTCTGTGGATTATTTCTATCAACAATATTTACAATACTTAAACCCAACAAACCTGTAATTATAGCCGCAGCCGCATATTTAAAAAATAACCTTGTTTTATTTATGGCTATAACTTTTGCAGACTTCCGGTTATTGTTTAAAAAAGTAATGTTATTAAAATATCCTTCAGAAACTGTATAGGTTTCTTTGTTTTCAATACCCGCAACTAAAGAAGAAATTCCTTTCAATTCAACAGTAACATCATTTTCAAGTGCATATATTTTTGTAAGAATATTACCCGCCAAACTTTCAAAATAACCATCGGGCACAGAAAAATCGGTTGAAGAATCAAAAGAATCTTCCTCATAAATCTTTGCTATTATCACCTGAGCAAGAGAGGAAAAATAAGTAGCATCAACAGTAAAAACATTTACAAAAGTTATAGATCCTAAAGTCTGACTAATTCCATTAATTTCAGTTGATATGTCTTCTCTGTTATTCATTAATATTTTGACCGGCTTATTGGTTAATCGTTTAATTATTTAAAATGTAATGTTCTATTTTTTTAACTGCGTGGTGATAACTTGCTTTTAAAGCACCCTCACTCGTTTCCAAAACTGTGCTCATTTGCGCATATGGCATTTCTTCAAAATACCTGAGGTTAAAAACTGCCTTCTGTTTTTCAGGTAATTTCTGTACGGCAAGCTGCAATTTCCACTCCAGTTTATTACCGTCAAAATTGGTATCAGCTTTTATTTTATTACTCAGTCCACTCTCCTCATCACTCATAGAAAACGTACTGCGTTTTTTTTGCTGTTCTAAAAAAGTAAGGCTTTCATTTGTAGCAATTCTGTACAGCCAGGTATATAGCTGGCTGTCCTCCCTAAAATTTTCAAGCCCCTTCCAGGCTTTCACAAACATATTCTGCAATACATCATTTGCATCTTCATGTTCTACCACCATTCGCCTTATGTGCCAATATAGTTTTTCCTGATACTTTTTTAAAATAGCAGTAAAAGCCCGTTCTTTTGTCGCTGCATTTTTAAACTGCATAAGCAATTCAATATCATCTTGTGGTAAGGGCATATAAGTTTAAAAGTATTGCAATTTTTAAAATCAATTGTAAGACTAACGATTTTCTACAAAGTTTAAAATATTATTTAAACTTTTGGTACGCAGGCATAAAATCATATTCCCACTTTGGTCCCGCTTTACGCTGCAAGTCCTCGCCTTCGTTCCTCAGGCTGTGGGCTTTTCGCTTCAATCGGGCGTAGTTATTCAGCCTTGTATATTTTTTCATCCTTTTTAAGAACAAATAATTTCAATTACATAATAATAAAAATTGACGCAAAAAAAAGAGCAGACTTTATGCCTGCTCCCGCTTCAAAAAAAATTAAAATTCTTATCTTATATTATGAATGTACTCGTTGTTTAAAAATTGCCTCTTAATATCATTTAAGTCACGCAAAATACTCGCATCAATTAAAGTACCGCCGATTTCCAGTTTAAAACCACCAATTAATTCTTCTTTCACAGCAGTTTCAATTTCAATTGCAGAGCTGTCAGCAGATTTTACTCTGGCTATAATACTGTTTTTTAATTCATCACTTATAGGAGTTGCAGTTGTAAGTTTTACAGTTTGAATATTTTTTAATTTATTGTATTGCTCCAAAAATGCAGTTACAATTTCAGGCAGGTTGCTCTCTCTTTTTTTTGTTGTAAGTAACCGAATAAACAACATAGAGATCTGGCTTATATTTTTACCAATTACTGCATCTAAAATCTTATCTTTTTTATCGGCAGTAATGATGGGGCTGCGCAGCAATGCCACAAAATCAGGATTAGATTTATTAATCCCTTTCAGCAGTTTCATATCTGCATATACGGCCTCAAGCTGGTCTTGTTCAATAGAAAGATCTAATAAACTTTTTGCATATCGGGTAGCTAAACGTGGGTTGGTCATAATTTGCTGATGAAGAACATTAAACGCATTTGCAGTTCTTTGTCTAATATCCTGTTTCTAATATCTTATTTCTAATTCAACTTTATTTCTTGTGCAAGTTGATTTATAAAAGTTTCCTGCTCATTTTTATTAGCTAGTTCTCTTCTCAAAACTTTTTCACTTACTTCTACAACCAACTTACCAACCTGGTTTTTAATATCAGTTATTGCAGCCATTTTTTGATGTTGTATAGCAGCATTGGCTTCCGTTAAAATTTTAGCGGCCTGTATCTTAGCTTCTTCTTTTGCATCAGCAATCATTTTATCTTTGGTAGCTTTAGCTTCTTTAATCATGGTTGCTCTTTCCTCACGGGCAGCTGCAAGCAATGCTTCGTTCTCACCTTTTAGCTGAACCATTTCCAGTTTCACTTTTTCTGCCAGTGCAATAGAACCTGCAATGGTATTTTCTCTTTCATCAAGCCCTTTTAATATAGGACCCCAGGCATATTTTTTTAACAATAAAAATACTACTATAAATGCCAGCAATATCCATACAAAGAGACCAAGGTGTGGTTGTAATAAATCCATTTTGTAAAAATTAAATATTAAATTTTAGGTACTGAAAGACAATTTTTATTAATTATCTAACATTTCAATACCAGTGTCTAAAATCTAAAAATACTGCATCCGCCGCCCTTTGCTTTAGATACAGTAAAGTTTTGTGTGCAAATCAGGCTTACTTTAATACAGCCAATAAACCCGCGATTACTGCGAAAAGGGCAACACCCTCAACAAATGCAGCAGTCAGGATCATGTTCGCACGAATGTCATTGGATGCCTCCGGTTGGCGAGCTATAGATTCAACAGCACCTTTACCGATTTGTCCGATACCGATACCTGCTCCTATTGCTGCAAGGCCTGCGCCTACTGCACCACCAAAATGTGAATACCCCAATTGTACGTCTGCTAACAAAGTCATCAAAGTCATGATACTTGTGTTTTATATGTGAAAAAAAAATTAGTATTGAGTATTGAGAAATTAGTATTG
>JAYTCO010000457.1:0-7238 GCA_043736415.1 Ferruginibacter sp.
TGAAACAGGCCGCCTACACCGCCGGATTCATCGAGAATAGGACTAAACGAGAAGGTGAAAAAGGTTTCTTCCTTATATCCATAGCGATCAAGAAAAATATGCTGGTTTTCAAGAAATCGAGCTTGCCCCAAAGATGCTTCTTCAAATGCCTGTCCGATAACAGGCCAGGCCGACACCCAACATTCTTTAAAATCCTGTCCCATAGAAACAGGATGCATATCACCGGTTATTGGCAAATAACCATCGTTGTAAATCTGCACCCTATTCGGACCCCAAATAATTGCAATGGGAAAATTAGAAGCAATGCATAAGCTTATAGTCGTTCGTAAACTTTGCGGCCATGTATCGGGGGATCCCAAAGCTGTTTTGGACCAGTCTTTCGAACGAATGAGTTCGCCCATCTTACCACCACCGGAAAGAAAATCGAGCTTTGTAGTTGTTGTGTTTTCCTGCATTAAAATGCTGTTTCGAGCTTATTGATGTAAAAATTATTTTTTGTTGCCAACAGGTTATTTTGTCCTAAATCGGTAAGAAGAATATTTAGAGTTAAATACACACATTTCATTTTGAAAGGTAATTTAGTAAAAATATAAACTGTTTGCAATCTTGTTCGTAATTACTTTAATGAAATTATGATGTGGGTTATTTCCCTTAGAGGCTTGGGCATTTTTAAAAAAAGCAAAATAGAAAAGGCCGACATTGTCTGTTTAATCCTTCGGAATGTGTTACAATAAAATTATCTTGACTCACTCATCAGCCACCTCTATCCAAACCGGCACATGATCACTCGTTTTTTCCCAACCACGAACGTGATGGTCAGTACCTGCATTAATCAGCCGGGTAACCATTTGCGGATTAAGCAGAAAATGGTCAATACGCAAGCCGGCATTGCGACCGTATGCATTTCTAAAATAATCGAAGAAGGTATAGATCACTTCGTTAGGGTATAATGTTCTGATGGCATCTGTCCAACCTGTGTCAATCAGTTTTTTAAATGCCTCCCGCACTTCAGGGCGAAAGAGCGCATCATTAACCCAGCGTTCAGGTTTATACACGTCAAGTTCGGTAGGCATTACATTAAAATCACCCGTTATTATTACCGGGTTTTCGTCTTTCAATAATTTGCCTGAGTAGGTTATGAGCCGCTCAAACCAGGCCAGCTTATAATCAAATTTTGGGCCCGGTAACGGGTTGCCGTTTGGCAGGTAAAGGCAGCCAATGGTAATGCCTTTTATGGTTGCTTCAAGATACCTGCTTTGTAAATCTTCGTCATCGCCGGGAAGCCTCCGTTGCGTTTCTTCGGGCTTACCAAAACGTGATAATATCGCAACACCGTTCCAACTTTTTTGGCCATGCCATATAGCGTGGTAGCCCGCTTCTAAAATAGCCGCTTCCGGAAATTTTTCATCCGGTGCTTTTAACTCCTGCAGGCACACCACATCGGGCTTTGTCTCTGCCAGCCAGCGCAGCAATACCGGCAGCCTGCCGTTGATACCGTTCACATTGTAGGTTGATATTTTCATAAGGCAAGTATTATTTGAAGATGGTATAAAGTTATAGGAAATGCTCTGTTGAGGATAACACAAATTTACTTCTCAGCAACGTCTCGGCCCTTGCCGGACGTTGCGTCAATTATAATTACTTTTCTTTTAACACAAAAACTTTATCAGTCATTTCTGCTACGTTATCAACCTCATAAAAACCTTGTGCTCCCGTTAAATAATATTTAGCAGAACTGTGCTTATACTGCTCAGGTGATGCACATAAGTTCCATTTTCCCTTACATGGGTTGATATGTATGTAACCTGTTTTCTGTTAAACAAATTGATCGCTGCTGCAATGTTTCCAATCAAAAGATAATTCCCATACTTCATGTTTTTTATTGTTTGCCTTTCGCTTTGTTTCTACCGCATCTGAGAGTAAATTTAATAATTCACTCTCATTGTTTTCCTTAAGCCGTTTAATAATGTCGTAAGCCATAAATCGTTTGCCATTGCCTATTATGTTATTTATACTTTGTCCTGTTTCTATAAAACTTATTACAGCATGCACATGATTGGGCATTATTACAAATGCATTTATAAAATGGCCTTGGGATTTTAAATAATCAAACCATTTATAAACAATATTATAACCGTCAACTTTATCTATTAACTGCATCCATTTATAACAGGTAAATGTTATAAAGAAAGTTCCGCATAAGTATGGTACAATTCGCTTTGTAGGCATTAATAAAACCATGAAAATCTAGTCAATTCTCAAGTGATTTATATTCTTAAAATGTTTGTTTGGTGGACGCAACGTCCTGCAAGGGCAGAGACGTTGCTTAGAAAAAAAGTTATAGGAAATGCTGTGTTGAGGATAACACAAATTTTGCGAATTCGTTTTTTGCGTTACCTGTTTTTATTGGATGGGTTGGTGAGTGAATTTTCAAATTCATTTTTTTAACTTAGGCTGAAAACGGCAAAAACACCGCTGTATAAAAGAATGCTGAAAGGCTCCCAAACTTTTTGTTTGAATGAGTTGGCGGTGCCGGGTAATTGTAGGCCGCTGGTTTAAACCCAAGCGGCGGCGAAGATATTAGTGAAGACCAGCCGAAGCGAAAAATCCGAGCGCTTTGCTTAACACTTTGGGTAGTGTGGAGATTAAGGAGTCCATGCTGCACTTTAGTTTATTCAAAGAAAAATTTATACAGTAAAGAAAAAAGAAGCAAAAAAAGAAATCTAATAGTAGTAGCTTTATTTAAATATCAAAGTAAAAACCAAAACTAAAAAGCGCTGCGTACAAGTAAAATTTAATTACTACGCAACATATCTTTTTAAATTTTTGTAATGCTACTTAGCCTTCCTGTTAAAATAAAAATATGATTACCATGACTACTTCAAAACCATTGACCCTGTTATTTTTTGTGGGCTTGAATTTATTCTTTCATACCAACTCAACAGCTCAAATTAGCAATGCTAAAACTTCCAAAAATGAGAAAGTAAATTCATCCCTCCATTTGTATGAAAAATATATAGATGACAATCAAGATGCACATTTAAAAGAGTTTGTTGAGTTGATTTCTATACCGAGTATTTCTTCTATACAATCAAACAAGCCCGAAGTAGAAAAAGCGGCTAACTGGATAGTAAACAAATTAAAATCTATAGGAGTAACAACGGCGCAATTATTACCCACGGCCGGTAACCCTGTAGTGTATGGCAGTTGGGACAAAGCACCCGGCAAACCTACCGTTTTAATTTATGCTCATTACGATGTGCAGCCTGTCAAAGAAACTGAATGGGATAATCCTCCTTTTGCGCCTGTAATCAAAAACGGTAAAATATTTGGGCGTGGTAGCAGTGACGACAAGAGTGGTGTAATGATAAGTATTTGGGCAGTAGAATCGATGTTGAAAACAACCGGTAAATTACCGGTAAACGTAAAATTTTTGTTTGAGGGCGAGGAAGAAATTGGAAGTCCGAACTTTAAAAGTTTTTTAGAAAAGAACAAAGAACTGTTACATACAGATTTTGCTGTAACGGGTGATGATGCTCAATTTAGTGATAGCCTTCCTTCTATTAATTTAAGTTCACGGGGATCTGTACAGCTGCAGCTTAATGTAAAAACAGCTAACACCGATGCACATAGCGGACAGTTTGGTGGAAAAACGCCTAATGCAGTTGTGGCTATGTCTCAGATTATAAGTTCGCTGTTTGATAAACAGGGCAATGTAGCTGTGGAAGGTTTTTACGATAAAGTATTGCCCATAACGCCACAGCAAAAAGAAACCATTAAAAGGGTTCCTTATAATCCTGCAGATGATATGAAGATACTAGGCACAACAGCAGAAGTAGGCGACACTACTTTTACGCCTCTTGAAAGAGTTTGGTACAGGCCTACGCTGGAAATTATAGGCATGCAGGGAGGATATACTGCAGCAGAAGGGCATTCAAATATTATACCCGGCAATGCTATGGCAAGAATTACATGCCGCCTCGTAAACAACCAAAATGGTGATGAAATTATTGATTTGATTAGAAAGCACATTAACAAATACTGTCCTGTAGGTGCCACTGTTTCTTATAAATTTAAACCCGGTTATGCGAGCCCAATGACAACGCCTTCTGATACAAAAGCTTTTAATTATATAGCATCTTCTTTATCAAAAATATATGGCAAACAACCTTTGAAAATAAGTACCGGCGGCACCGGAGGAGCAATGCTGTCTTTTAAAGAAATTTTAGGGGTGTATGCATACTCACTTGGGTTTTTGCAGGCCGACGAAAAATGGCATGCTTCTAATGAATTTTTTAGAACATCAAGTATACGAAAAGGACAAATAGTTTACTGCTATTACTTACAACATGTTGCAGATGAAGAAAGCAAAATTAAAAAGTAGCATGTCTTACAGCCTGTAAATTAATATTTACCGCTTATTGAATACGTTTAGTACATTCAGAATGCAAAATAAAGAACTATGAAAAGAAGAAACTTTATAAAAAACACCGGCATAACAGCTTTAGGTGTAAGTGCCTTTGGGATAATGGCTTCAAAAAGTAAACCTGTAATGGGTTTCAATAATTTAAAAGTAAATGAAGAACGGATATTAAACCGCATTATAGAATTATCAAAATTTGGCAAAGACGAGAAAGGCCATGGCTACAGAGTTGCTTTTACCAAAGGCGATATAGAAGCAAGGGCTTGGTTTGTAGAGCAGATGAAAAAGGCGAAGCTTGAAACAGCCATAGATGCAGCAGGAAATATTATTGGAAAACGAAAGGGGAAAAACCCATTGCTCAAACCAATAGCTTTTGGCTCGCACATAGATATGGTGCCCGATGGCGGAAACTACGATGGGCCTTTGGGCTCCATAAGCGCATTGGAAGTTGTAGAGGTATTTAACGAAAATAATCTGCTCACAGAGCATCCGCTGGAAGTAATTATTTTTTGCAACGAAGAGGGCGGCACAATTGGTAGTATGGCCATGGCCGGTGGACTTTCAAAAGAAGGTTTGCAACAAAAAAGCCAAAGCGGCCTAACGATGGCCGAAGGCATAAAAGCTATTGGTGGTAATCCAGACAATATTCAATCGTGTGTAAGAAAAAAAGGTGACATACACGCATGGTTTGAACTGCACATAGAACAAGGTGGAATTTTAGAAAAAGAAAATGTACAGATTGGTGTGGTAGAGGGCATTGTAGGCATTGCGCACTGGGAAGTAACAGTAGACGGGTTTGCCAACCATGCCGGCACAACACCTATGAATATGCGCAAAGATGCTTTGCTGGCTTCATCCAAATTTATAATAGCCGTAAATGAAGTGGTAACTGCTGTAAAAGGAAACCAGGTGGGAACCATTGGTAAGATTGCTGAAACACCAAATGCTTACAATGTAATTCCGGGTAAAGTTGTGTTGGGATTAGAACTGCGGGATTTATCTGCAGATAAAATTGAAATGCTTTTCAGGGAGATTGAAAAACGGGCTGCTGCAATTGCCAAAGCAAGCCAAACCAGTATCAGTTTTAACAGGCAGGCAAACGAATCTAAGCCGGCACTTACAGATAAGAAATTACAACAAATCATCAGCACCGCTGCGAAGGACCTGGGGTTAAGTACTAAATTTATGCAAAGCGGTGCAGGCCACGATTCTCAGGAAATTGCAAGGATTGCGCCTGTGGCAATGATCTTTATTCCGAGTGTTGGTGGTATCAGCCATTCTTTCAAAGAATTTTCTAAACCGACAGATATGGGCAACGGCGCTAATGTGCTTTTAAAGGCTATACTTTCTATGGATAAAGGGTAGTGAGGCACTATGGAATTGTAAAGGCAGCAGTTCAAATGAAATTTCTTAATAGTTATTTAAAAGCTGCTTAAAAAATTATGTTGCTTATAAAAAGCTCATAAAAGTTTTAATAGTTACATTGTAGTACTTATGGAAGAAAAAATATATCAAGCCTCTAGGGTATCTGAGGGCAACACGTTATTTCCGGCAGAAATACATATTTTGGAAACAGAAATTATGTTGAAAATTCCGGGATTTTTTAGCGGTAAATCAAGGCATATTGTTTACCAGCAAATAGAAGGTGTAAATATTGATACACCCATGATTGGATACTCCACCATCACATTTGTAGTGGGTGGCGAAGAGATCGTTGGCCATGGTTTTACAAAAAGTGAAGCGCAGGAAATAAAGGAGATTTGCTCTGAAAGAATTTTAGCAACAAGCCCACGCAACCAAACAGAACTAATTGCTAATGCTATTGCATCAGGAGCAAATGTTTCTAAAAATACAAGCCAGATAAGTGTAGCAGACGAATTAAAAAAATTGAAGCAATTGTTAGATGATGGGATACTTACTCAAGATGAATTTAATGCGCAAAAGGCAAAACTTTTAAGCTTGTAGTGTTTTCTGATTTAAAAATATTAATACTTAATATATAGGTGACGGGTATATTCTTAGTGGGCAACTTTGTAATGATCAAAGCCGATATTCAAACTTACAATTTAAAGTATTAAATTTTTTGAAAAGTATAAAAAATGACCAACCGTTTACCAAACAGATCGGAACGCCAAACGGCCATTTATGTAAACGGTTTTGCGGGTAAACGTTCAAAGATTCCCGTTGATGGAGCTAAGCTTGAGCAAAAGGCTATAACCCAAATGAGCAAGAAGGCTGCTGCATACATAGCAGGCGGTGCAGGGTTACAAAGCAGCGTTACAAATAACAGAACCTCTTTTGAAAAATACCACATTGTGCCTCGTATGCTGCGCAATGTAAGTATACGTGATACGAGCATTGAACTCTTTGGAAAAAAGTTTTTATCGCCATTAATTTTATCGCCGGTGGGTGTGCTGGAAATGGTGCACAAGCAGGCAGACATTGCAGTAGGAAAGGCTGCTGCATTAGAAAATGTTCCTTATATATTCAGCAACCAGGCAAGCAAACCAATGGAAGCTGTTGCTGTCGCTATGGGAGATGGGGAGCGTTGGTTTCAGTTATATTGGAGTAAATCAAACGACCTGGTTGCGAGCTTTCTAAAACGTGCAGAACAATGCGGCTGCTCCGCCATTGTGGTAACGTTGGATACCAGCTTACTTGGTTGGAGAACACAAGATCTTGATGCTGCCTATCTTCCTTTTCTTGAAGGAAAAGGTATTGCGCAATATACATCTGATCCTGTATTTCAACAATTGATGGAGGAACCTTCCGCCACAAATACGGCTAAACTTTCTGTATCTCTATCTGCAATAAC
>JAYTCO010000458.1:0-7181 GCA_043736415.1 Ferruginibacter sp.
AGCATCTGGATTTAATTCAATTACAGCGTTAATTTTCGGGCCATTTTTATCAATTTCTTTTATTCGCTTTAAATACATTTTAGTTAATGATACAGCAGACTGATTGCTGGATATCATCTTCTGTTGCAGCTCCGCTATAGTTATTTCGTTTAAATCAAAATCAACAAATACTTCATTTAATGGTGCAGCCAATGTTTCATTGTAAATTCCTAGTGAAGTTGCAGCAATTGTGATACCTGCACCGGATGTATTTTTTAAAAAATTTCTCCTGTTCATCAAAGTAGTTTTAGGTTTTAAAATATTTTTAATAGGATTAATAAAATTTAAATTCAAATTAACATATTAATTCTATTAATGTTTAAACACCTTAAAATTTTTCTAATTAAAATAAAAGTGACCACAATTATTGTGATCACTTTTATTTTATATAATCTTATTAAAATTCTATTATTCAACTGTTACACTCTTTGCAAGGTTTCTTGGTTTATCAACATCTACGCCTTTTGCAATGCCCGTAAAATAAGATAGTAATTGTAATGGTATTACACTAATAATTGGTGCTATCAATTCATCTGCAGGTGGAATAAAAATCACATCATCACTTATTGTCGGGCTTATTTCATCACCTTCTGTAATGATGGAAATAATCTTTCCTTTCCGGGCTTTTATTTCCTGCATATTGCTCACAATTTTTTCGTGGTACGAATCTTTTGTAGCAATAAAAACCACCGGTAAATTTTCATCAACCAATGCAATAGGCCCGTGTTTCATTTCTGCAGCTGGGTAACCTTCTGCATGTATGTAAGAAATTTCTTTCAGTTTTAATGCCCCTTCCAGCGCAATAGGAAAATTATAACCTCTGCCTAAAAATAAAAAGTCACGGGCATCTTTGTATTTTAAAGCAATGGTTTTTATGTGTTCAGCATTCTTTAAAATAGCATCTACTTTTTCAGGCACATCAGCAAGTTCTACCAGTAATTGCTGGTAACGATCTTGAGTTATCGTTCCTTTTTGTATGGCAATGCGGAGCGCCATCATCATTAAAACTGCCAATTGTCCCGTAAATGCTTTTGTAGATGCAACACCAATTTCATGGCCTGCATGTGTATATGCACCTGCGTGAGATATGCGTGCTATAGATGAGCCAACAGCATTCACAACCCCAAAAATAAACGCACCGTTTTCTTTTGCCTTTTCCAAGGCTACCAATGTATCAGCAGTTTCGCCACTTTGCGAAATAGCAATAATAACATCGCCTTTATTTACAATCGGATTTCTATATCTAAACTCCGATGCATATTCAACTTCCACAGGAATTCTGCACAATTCTTCAATTATGTACTCTGCCACCAAACCCGCATGCCAGCTCGTTCCGCAGGCAACAATCATAATACGGTCAGCATTTTTTATCTGCTCTATATGGTCGTCAATACCTGCCATGGTAATTGTTCCAGCTTCTACATTTAAACGGCCACGCAAACAATCCTGAATGGTGCTTGGCTGCTCGTAAATTTCTTTGAGCATAAAATGATCGTAACCACCTTTTTCAATGGCCGCCATTTCCATATCAAGCTTTGTAATGAATGGCGTTATTTTTTCATTACCAATATTTTTTAAGATCAACTCATTCGGTCGCACAATAGCAAGTTCATAATCGTTTACATAAACAACCTCTTTGGTATATTCAATAATCGGCGATGCATCACTCGCTAAAAAATGTTCTCCTTTGCCAATACCAATAACAAGCGGACTTCCTTTGCGGGCTGCAATAATCGTTTCCGGATCCTGCTCATCCAGCAATAAAATACAATACGCACCCGTAATTCTTTTTAAAGCAATGCGGACAGCTTCCTCCAAAGTACACTCATTGTTAATTTGTATGTCTTCAATAAAATTTAATAAAACTTCTGTATCTGTATCACTTGTAAAACTGTAGCCCTTGCTGATTAATTCTTTTTTAAGCGGGGCATAATTTTCAATAATACCATTGTGTATCATGCTGAGCCTTCCACTCGCAGATGTGTGAGGGTGAGAATTTCTATCGCTTGGCTCGCCATGTGTGGCCCAGCGTGTGTGCCCGATGCCAATATGTGCATGAAGATTTTTACCTATAAGGCTTTCTTCCAGCTCAGCAACTTTGCCTTTCTTTTTATAAACATCCAGTTTGCCATCGTGTAGCAAAGCCACACCACTGCTGTCGTAACCTCTGTATTCCAGTCTTTTAAGCCCTTTTAAAATTATCGGGTATGCCTCTCGTGGGCCTGTGTATCCTACAATTCCGCACATAAGTTTATGGTTAGATTATTTATTTATTTTTTTGACTTGCAATATTATTAAAAATTGGGGGTTGTACCTATTTTATAACAGTGTTTGGTAGCAGGCAATTATTCGACCAAGTTTATAAAAATTGCTTGGGGCTGTGTGCTAAAGAAACTTTGTTCAACATTTGTTGCGGCTCTACGTTACAATCTTTTTGCTCAAAGGCAGCAAAAAGGATTTCCACTTCTATCCGCCAGCCCGTGAACTCTCGAAAATCTATTTAGCTTTTATTATGTAGTAGATAAATATTCACCAATGACACGGATAGAAAATAAGTTAATTTACTACGAAGCGGAGATTACACTTTTATGTACGAATAAATGTAAAATACTACACTTTTATGGACGAATAGAATTTATTGAGGATGATAAACCTTCTCAGCATTTCTATAAATCTCTTGCTTATCCAACGTCATCCGTTTTGTTTTTTGCTGTAAATAAATTTCTACTTGATCATCAAAATGTTTGCTTTCGGGGTGGCTGCTTGCCCCATACATATTAATAGTTTCTATTTTGGGCAAACCATCTTTTGCAAAACGAACAAACATTATTAAGCCATCGCCACCTATAGATTTTAACCTGCCATCTTTCATTGCTGCAGTCCATTGTGGTGATAATACATCCGGGAAACCTCCCAAAGGCCATTCTCTTTTTCCTCTTACCAATTTTTGTAAATCGCCTAAAGCAATATCTGTTTTAGCAAAATTTGTTTGCAGATAATTATTTACATAATTAAAAGTTTCAACAGCTTCAGCTTTGGTAATTTTTCTAGGGTTCTGCCCCTTTAATTTCTTTTTTAAATATTCATACGATAATAAAAATATTGCTGCGCCTTTACTTTCAACATTTCCTTTTTTATCCCATTTTTTCAATGTAGAAATAATGGATGCGTATTGCGGATATTCATTTTCGCTCAATACAAACATGCTGTCAATATCATAATTGTATTGCAATACAGCAGGCAATTGCCTGTCAAACTTTATGGCTTTAAATTGCTCGTAACTTAATTTTTCATTTTGTGGAAACAGTTCCATAAAACGAACACTTCTGTTTAAGTTGTAAGTTTCCCAACCATCCTGTTTTGCAAATGTTGTGGCTTTTAAATTATCAGCCGCGGCTGTTGCTAAAAAGGAAGAGTGATTTGTATTAAATAAAAATCCACTGGAGGGATTTATATATTGCGGCAGTTCTTTTATGTTTCTAAACTTTGTCCATAATGTATTACTTGTATTACCGGGTAACGTTTTCAGCCAATTATAACCTGAGTTTCTAACAGGCATTAAAGCATTATTTATGTAAAAAATAGTATCATGTTTATCTGCATACATAATATTAAACATGCTTAATTCCTGTTTGCTTAATGCCGCATAAAATTCTGTGTAATTTTTTGCTTTGTCCATTTGGTACCACTGGTCTAATTCGCCGATCTTCATATTTGCACCCAATCTTATGGAATAGAAACCAGTCTTGTTTTTCATTGTTGCACCATACTTACTCCAGTAAACTTTCCGTTTTATTTTTATCGGAATTCCTTTTATAGAAAGCTTGATTGTTTTTACTTCAAGGTTGGTCCATTGCCCGTCAAACATATACTGCATCGCATTTTCAGGATTCATTTGCAGTTGGTATTCATCAATCCTGTCGCAATAATTTACTGTATGCGCCCAACCTAAGTTTTCATTAACACCATGTAAAATACAGGGCGCACCTGCAAGCAAACCCCCTAAAACATTCAGGCCTTCTTCGCTGCAAATGTGCGCTTCGTAAAATGCCTGCGGGCCGGTATTTGGTTGGTGTGCATTTATCAGTAAAAAAGATTCGCCGGTAGTTGTTTTTGTATTTAATACAGCAGCGGAGTTACTGCCTTTTTTATTTAACTCCGGTGCTTCAGATTCAGTATTATTAAATATTCTTTGCAAAGCACCGTCGGCTCCGTTAAAAATAGTAAGCGCAAATACGGAGGAGGAAACAAATTCTTTGAGTTTTATGGGGAATAAATTTTTATTGAGTACCTCGCTTTTGTGTGTAGCAGCATAAATATTAAGCGCCTGAACATATCCTGTAATATATTTTATAAATGCGGGCGATAAAGTGCTCCATTTTTCTTCTGTAATATCTTTGCAGCGAAACAATGCAAATGCATAATCGCCGGCGGCTCCCTGCTTGCCTAACACTTTGCCCATTAAACCTTTTACGGGTAACAATAATTGCTGCATGCTCGCAAATTCATCTTCTGCTTCTGCCCATGCAAGCCCGTAAGCCACTTCGGGATCTGTCTTGGCAAAAATATGTGGTACACCAAAACTATCTCTTACAATATCAATAGCAGCAGGGTTTATAAGTGTTTGGGAAAATATGTTGCAGGTATATAACAAACATGATAAGAGGAGAAATGATGTCTTCATTTATAAAAAAAATTGATTGTTTAAATGTATAGTAAAGATAAGTTGTTTGATAAGCCTTGTATAGGACCATTTGGGGTATAGTAACTCTGCTGCTGTTTTTTTGTATAAACATCCATTAAATGCAGACTGATGTTAAGTAGTAGCTTCCACAAGTTTAAATAAGATTTTTATGCAGTTGAAGCATGCGATATGAGGATACACAAGACTGTAAATTGACTATAAGTTGACGTTAACTTGACTATAACCCGAATATTACTCTAGCATTTAAATTGAAAATTTATTGTTTTATTAATGAGCAAATACTCCACTTTAGTAAAATATCCGTAGAGACGCTTTGCTCAACTCTACGGATATTAAGACTTGGTATTGCAGTGTATAATTTTTATGTTTAAAATTTCGGAGAAAATTTTACCGAACATTGAGTGAGACACACAATCAGGCTCTGACTATTTAGTCTTAGGGAATATTTTAAAATGCACCACCGTCATAAAAACGCTCCTCAATTCTTCCAGATAGCACCTACGCCCGCCTGCCACAGCGTTTGATTAAAAGCAGGAATATCTTTACTGAGTAAATCGGTACCCCTGTTTTTTAATAGTGTCCATTGTGAATTTAATTCTTTTAAAAGATCGAGTGCAGGCTGATTGATTTCCGGAATTTCACTCTCTGATTGGTTCAGCAGAAACATATAATTTGCAGAAAATTTATTGGGAAAATTTTCTACATCATCGTAAGCTGTTGACTTCCGCTGAATCATATCTTCATCCCAGCCTTTCATGCGTTTTACCAAAGCGGCTCCCTGTGTTTTAATGGCTGTATATTTTTCAGTTGTTAAAAGTGTGGCCAGCATCTGTTCCAGTTGGCTTCTTTTTGCATCCATTGTATTGATCATTTTATGCATGATGGTAACGTCTGCTTCCATAGCACTCATGGTACTGTTGTAAGCGATATATACAGCAGGCGTTGTAGAATATAATGGATTGGCTAAAATAATTGCCTTGGTGTTGGCTTGCTGTTCCCCTGCTTTTAATGTAATGGTATAAGTACCAGGTATGGCTTTATGACCACGGAAGCTGCTTTCTATGTACACATTTGGTATGCCGGGAATGGTGGCGTGGCGCATATTCCATACAAAACGGTTCAGTCCTTTTTCTTTGGTTAATACGGGTTCCTTCGGTGGAGCGCCATCATATTTTTTATACGTACTGTCAGCTTTTGAGCTAAAGCTGTGAACCAGGTTTCCGGCCGCATCCTTTATTTCCATCATTAAAATTGCGGATGAATCTTTTAGTGCAGGCAGTTGATAATACATTACAACTCCTGTTGCAGGATTAACACCACGGTATTTATTGGTGCCGTCAAAATCAGGTTTGCTTTCATCCAGTTCGCTGCTGCCATTTACAAGGTAAGCGGGCGATGGTTCAAACATTGTAATATTGGAGGTATCCTTTTTATACTGACGAATTAAACTCAAATCATCCAGTATCCAAAACGCACGTCCGGATGTTGCAGCAATTAAATTACCCTGGTGAATTTTTAAATCTGTAACAGGTGTTACAGGAAAATTTAATTGAAAAGGCACCCACTCTTTTCCACCATTATATGAAATATAAATACCCAGTTCTGTGCCTGCGAACAACAGATCCTTTCGCTGATCATCTTCTCTTACCACACGGGTAAAAGCATTGGCAGGAATGCCATTGTTTATTTTAATCCATGTTTTACCATAGTCGGTGGTTTTATACAGACCGGGTGTATGATCATTAAATTTATAGCGGGTAGTGGCTATGTATGCGGTGGCTTTATCAAACGGTGAAATTTCAATAGCATTAATTAAACATTCCTGCAAACCTGCCGGTGTAATATTCTGCCAGTGAACGCCACCATCTTTTGTAAGATGAACCAAACCATCATCACTGCCTGTGTAGATTACCCCTTTTTCAAAGGGTGATTCTGTTACGTAGGCAAGTGTGCCATAATTTTCTGCACCTACAGCTTCGTTTGTAAAAGGAACTCCGGGCCGTCCCTGTTTTTCTTTTTCGTTGCGGGTAAGATCGGGTGAAGCTTCCGACCATGTTTTACCCATGTCTGTTGTTTTTAATAAATATTGTGAGCCATGATAATATACATTTGGTTCATGCCTGCTCCAGATGATGGGGGCATTCCAGTTAAAACGGTATTTTATATCTTTTGCATCTCGGCCAAGATATTGAATAGGCGCTGCCATAATGTTTGTGCTGGCTTTTGCTTTTGTATTCAGTACTTCGATAGTGCCCTGGTAACTACCTCCTAAAACAAACTGTGGATCATCAGGGTTAAATGCAAGAAATGCACTTTCGCCACCTGCAGAATGAGACCATCCTGTATTGCTGATACCGGCACTGCCCAATTCCCTGCTGGTAATATTTACAGAACTGTTATCCTGCTGGCCTCCATAAATGTGATATGGAAACTGATT
>JAYTCO010000459.1:0-3053 GCA_043736415.1 Ferruginibacter sp.
GTTAACACTTTTCCCTGATAAAGTTATAAGCCCTTATGGTGATACAACAAAAGATAAAACGTTTAAAGAATATTTAAAAGAAACCGGTTACCTCTATCCCACCAAAACTAAAGATTACCTGGATCCATATTTTAGATTTAAATTATTTGCAGGTGCAAAATTTTCTGAAAAAAAGTACAAAGAAGATAAAGACAAGGTGCTGGATTTTTATAATTCGCAGGGTTTTAGAGATGCCTCAATAATTGCAGATACTACAATTGAAAACACAAAAGGAAATATTGATGTGCACATAAAAGTAACTGAAGGCCATAAATATTATTTTGGAAACATTGCATGGAAGGGCAATACGAAATATTCTGATTCCATTTTAAATGTAATACTCGGTATAAAAAAGGGTGATGTTTACAATGCTGAAACGTTAAACAAAAAACTAGGTAAACAACTGTCTGCTGAAGGTGGAGATGTGGGAAGTTTATATCAGGATGATGGTTATCTTTTCTTTAATGTAGACCCTATAGAAACAGCTGTATATAATGATACTATTGATTTTGAAATACGCATGCGTGAAGGACCACAGGCCGTTTATGGAAAAATAACGGTATCAGGAAATGATAAAACAAAAGATTATGTAATTCTTAGAGAGCTAAGAACTATACCCGGCGAAAAATTCAGCAGACAGGATATTATTCGTACACAAAGAGAATTATCACAGTTAGGATTTTTAAATGCTGAAAAAATAAATCCACAGGTTGTACCAAATAATAGTGACGGTACGGTGGATATTAACTGGCAGGTCGAAGAAAAATCAGCTGACCAGCTTGAACTTTCTGCCGGTTTTGGCGGGGGAATTGGTTTGACAGGAACACTTGGTGTAACGTTTAATAACTTCTCTATTAAAAATATTATGAAGCGCTCTACCTGGGATCCTTTACCATCTGGTGACGGACAAAAATTCAGCGCAAGAATACAATCAAATGGCCGGGCATACAGATCATACAATCTTTCTTTTACAGAACCATGGCTTGGTGGTAAAAAAAGAAATTCATTTTCTGTAAGTTATTTTAATACAAAATATTCCAATGCATATGATCAATTTGGTCAACCTTGTACAGCATGCGGTAAAAATTCTTATGTAAATACAGTTGGTTTTGGAGTTTCGTTGGGTAAACAACTTAAATGGCCAGATGATTATTTTAACCTGATATATTCTTTAAACGTACAGCAGTACAAGCTTAAGAATTACGCAAATATCTTTGCAGGTCTAAGTAATGGTAATTCAACAAACCTAAGTTTAAAACTTACTTTGCTTAGAAATTCAGCTGGTCCAAATCCTATTTTTCCTACAAGTGGATCAAACGTATTGTTGAGCGGACAGTTTACATTGCCTTATTCTTTGCTTGGTATAACATCAGGCGCAGAAAACCAATATAAATTACCGGAGTTTCACAAATGGCGGTTTAACAGTGAGTGGTATGTACCAATTGGACGTGCAAGAGGCGCAGATAAAAACAAGCAGTTTATTTTAAAAGCGGCTGCTAAATATGGCTTCATTGGTAAATACAATCCAAATTTACAGGTATCACCTTTTGAACGTTTTCAGGTTGGTGATGCCGGGTTAAGTAATACTACTGCATTGTTAGGATATGATATTATAGCACACAGGGGTTACCCGGTTTACAGCAATTCAAATCCAAAAATAAACCCTGACGGTGTAACACAACAGCAATATTTTACCATCTTTAATAAATATACAATGGAGCTAAGGTATCCATTCAGCACATCTGCAAGCAGTACAATTTATGGACTTGCATTTTTTGAAGCTGCAAATGGCTGGTATAAATTTAAAGATTACAATCCTTTTAAATTACGCCGCAGTGCCGGTGTTGGTATGCGTTTCTTTTTACCAATGTTTGGCTTACTTGGTTTTGATTATGGTATTGGCTTTGACAGATACAACCAGAATACAGGTATTAAAGGCGCAGCGAAATTTACATTTATGCTTGGTCAGGAGCCGGAATAGAAATGATTTAAGATATTAGAAATAAGATGTTTGTCAACAGATAAAAAATACAAAATGAAAACAATACTTTTCGCATTTTTATTTTCGTTTGCAGCGCTTGCTGTTAATGCACAGCGCTATGCTATTATAGATTCAAAATATATTTTAGATAAAGTGCCCGAGTATAAAGAAGCGCAAAAGAAACTTGATAATTTTAGTGAGCTATGGCAAAAAGAACTTGACCAGCGGCAAACTGCTATGGATAAAATGTACAAAGATTATGATGCAGAACAGGTTATGCTCACAGAGGTTTTGAAGAAAAAAAGAGAAGATGAACTTTATAATAAAGAAAGAGAATTGCGTGACCTTCAAAAAAAGCGTTTTGGTTTTGAAGGAGATCTTTTTAAAAAAAGACAGGAGTTGATAAAACCAATACAGGACAGAGTTTACAACGCTGTACAAAAACTTGCAGTTGAAAAACTTTATGATTTTATATTGGATAAAAGTGAAGGAATTACTGTTATATTTGCCGACCCAAAGCTTGATAAAAGCGATGATGTATTGAGAAATATGGGTGTTAAATAAAAAATAAACCAAATTGCATAATGCAGCATTTTTACAAATAAAGTGCACTTCTATAATAACCAACTAAAGAAAAACAATTTAAAAAGTAAAATGAAAAAATTATTATTCGTAGCAGGAATGGCGCTAAGTATTTTCACTGCAGGAGCACAAAACAAAATGGGTTACATTAATACAAATGAATTAATTAGCTCCATGCCTGAAGCTGCAAAAGCACAGACAGAACTACAGGAATTTCAGGTTGGTTTAGGACAACAGTATCAAGATCTTTCATCTGAATTAAATAGAAAAGACAGTGCCTTCGTAAAAGATTCTGTAAAACTTTCTGCAAGTATGAAAGAAATTAAGAGAAAAGAATTAATAGAGCTTTATCAAAAAGTTCAAGGTTACCAACAATCAAGTCAAGAAGAATATCAGGCAAAAGAAAATGAAAAAATTGCTCCTATCAGAGAAAAAGCCTTAAATGCTATAA
>JAYTCO010000460.1:0-3049 GCA_043736415.1 Ferruginibacter sp.
TTTTGAAAAAGCAACACTGGAAGCTGCACGCATTTCTTATTTTGAATTGAAGAATTATGCAGATGCAAAAAAATATTTTGAATCTTTAAATAACAATGCTGTAAACCAGGATAATAAATTAGAAGCATTGCGTGGACTGGTTCGGAGTTTTTACCAGTTGAAAGATTATACAGAAGCATTTGTAGCTTCAAAGGAATTGCTAACTAAAAAAGGTTTAAGTACTGATGATAAATCTATAGGGAATCTAGTGTTGGGCAAATCAGCCCAAATTGCCAGCGATTTTACTGCTGCAATTGCAGCGTTTAAAGCTGTTACTGCAATTAATAAATCTTTGTGGGGTGCTGAAGCCAGATATGAAATTGCAAATTGTTTGTTCTCTCAAAATAATTTTGCAGCCGCTGAAAAAGCCGCATTGGCAACTATTAAAGAAACCGGTTACGATGAATGGGTAACTAAATCATATATTTTATTGGGTGACATTTTTATGCAGCAAAAAGATTATTTTAATGCGAAAGCAACTTACGAAAGCATTTCAAAAAATGCATCTATTGAAAGTCTAAAAACAGAAGCTCAAACAAAATTAGATAAAGCTGTCGCAGAAGAAAAATTACAATCTAAAATTAATAACTAGTATGTTTTTAAATAAAATATCTTGTAGAATTAATAGGATAATGCTGGTTGTATTTTGTAGTTGCTGCATGCTGAAAAGTTATGCGCAGGAACCAAAAAAAACACAATCAATTGATATAAATTCTTCTTATAAACCTGTACTAAAGAATGCTGTCAAAATTAATTTTGCCGGTTCTCAATTACCTGCCGATACTGCTGCACCTAAACTTGTGTATAAAATACCATCGCAAAACTTATTTTATGCCTACAGTCCTATATCACTAAAACCCCTTGCGCTTGAGCAGGATACCAATTTATATTTGGGCAACAGAAAGTTTTTAAAAATTGGTTATGGTAATTTTTTAACGCCTTACATTAGTGGGGGGATCAGTATTGGTGATGGTAAAAAAAGCTTACTTAATCTTTCAGGGAATTATATCAGCTCAAAAGGAAATATTGTAAACCAAGATTACAATCAGGTAAATGTAAAGGCTGCAGGAAGTTATTTTTTCGATAAAAGCGAACTTTATGGCGGCTTGGAGGTAAATGCAAATACGTATCATCTTTATGGCTACGATCATAAAGTTTTAAATTTTAAAAGAGATTCTATTCAGCAGCAATTTCAGAATGTAACCTTAAGCGCCGGATTTAAAAATACACAACCAAACAAACTAGGCATCAATTACAATCCAAATGTAGAGTTGAATTTATTTACCAGCAAGGATAAAGTAAATGAAACAGATGCCATTATTACTTTGCCTTTTGATAAAAATATTACGGAAAACTTAACAGCTAAAGTTGTTCTTAAAGCTGATCTAACAGATTATTCAACACGCAATTTTGTTCCAAATAATTTAAAATTCTCCAACAATATTGTACAGATAACACCTTCGGTAAATTACCATAATGATATCATTAAAATAAATGCCGGTATTACCCCGGCCTGGAATAATAAAAAGTATGAATTAATGCCGGATATATTTGCGGAATTGCAGGTAAAAGATAAAATATTTGCGCTGCAGGCAGGTTGGGTAGGGCGTTTGGTAAAAAACAGTTACAAAAATCTTACGCAGATAAATCCTTATTTGGCGCCGGTATTTGGTCAAGTAAATACTAAAGAAACAGAATATTATGGTGGGCTAAAAGCAAGTGTGGCAAAACATTTTAATTTAAGTGCAAAAGCAGGGTTGGTTCAATATAAAAACTTACAATTTTTTATAAATGATACCGCTACAGATAATAAATCTTTTAAAATAAGTAACGAAGCAAGCGTAAATAATTTTAGAATTCACGGTGATCTTGGTTATATAAATCAGGATAAATTTTCTCTTACGGCCGGTATAACTTTTAATGGATACACTTCTTTTACAAGTAACGATAGAGCATGGCACACAATGCCTGTGGAAATTAAAAGTTCATTAAGATGGTGGGCTTTTAAAACCGTTTTAATAAAATCTGATTTGTACATTTTTGATGGCAGTAATTATCTTGCAAGGGGGAATAAAGCTATATCGATGAAGGGTGGTAGCGATTTAAGTGCCGGTGTTGAAGTAAAACTCAATAAAAACTTTTCTGTATGGGCGGATGCAAATAATATTTTAAACAGCAAATATGAACGCTGGCATAATTATGAAGTATATGGAGCCAATTTTCTTGGAGGAATTTTATTGCGATTTTAATAAGTAAGTTTTATTATTGCATTATGCAAAAGCTCACAGCAAATTATCTTTTTCAATATGGCAATTGTGCCCTGCCACAAATCGGCACTTTGCATACAAAATCTGAACCCTCGGTTTCGGTTTTTGGCGTTCAAAAAATTGATGCTCCTCTTAACCATATTTATTTTTCAAATGATATTACGGATAGTAAAAATCTTACAGAATACATAGCAGTAAATAAAAACATAAGTTTTGAAGAAGCAGCATATCAGTTAAAAAATATTTCTTCTGAAATTTTAAATTTAAAAGAAGAAGCTCACTTTTCTATACCCGGTGTTGGTGTTTTTACAAAATCACAAAATGATAAACTCTCTTTTAAGGAAATTAAAACGGATAATTTTTTTACACCGCCGGTTTATGCTGAAAGAGTTATTCATCCGGACGATTCGCATGCAATTTTAGTTGGTGATAAAGAAACGGATAGGAATACCATGACAGAACTTTTAACTGAAACGGTTCCTATTAAGAAAAACAAATGGTGGATATGGGCAGCTGCTTTTTTTGTTTTATCAATTGTTTTAATTTTTGTATACCTAAATAATGAAAACCAGAATAAATCTTTTGGTATTTCCCACAAATATGAATTGAACGAAGCTTCAAATCAATACAAAAATATTCCTTAATCGTATTTGTAATTTCTGAAATAATTTTAATGGTTACATATACATCCTGTCCGGTTTGCAAAAGCACACAAATACAACCTCAATTATCTGCAAAAGATT
>JAYTCO010000461.1:0-7160 GCA_043736415.1 Ferruginibacter sp.
TACACTACAAAAAGAAAAAGAAGACCTGGAAACAAAGATGAGCAGCAATATTTCTTATGATGAAATACAAACTTTGTCTGTTAGGGTAAATACAATTATTGCTGCGCTGGATGTAAAGGAAATGAGGTGGCTGGAATTGAGTGAATAATACAATTTGTAAACTGAAGTAAAAAATATGCTCACAGATTTAATGCTCACAGATTTAAAGGATTTACCAAAGAATAAATAAATTAAAATCTGTGTAAATCTGCAAAATCTGTGAGTTTGAACAAATTAAATGCTCACAGATTTAAAGGATTGAAACAGAGCATACAATTAAAATCAGGGTTGATCTTATCTATTATACAGAAATAAAAAAATACTCACAGATTTCTACAGATTTCCAACAAAATAACTACAATAAAATCTGTGCAAATCTTTTAAAATCTGTGAGCAACAAATATTTTCCTTGACTAAATTTCAATTTAATCTGCGATTATACTTTTGTAAATCTTTACAATGTTATGCGCTAAAACAAATGCTTTAAATCTTCAAAAATCGGTAAGACTTAAAATGAATAAATCTTTTTTATTATTTGCAGCAACTATAATTTCAACAATCTCTTACGCACAGGAAACTCCTTTTATTAAACTCGTTAATCCTACAAAAGCAAACAATTCTGTTTCAACTTCCCGCCAGTTTATTATTGGCAGTACCTGTAAAACCTGCACAGTAAATATTAATAACAATCCCGTAAAAGTATTTGCTACGGGTGCTGTTGCTTACGAAGTAAATTTAAGAGAAGGCGATACCAGTTTCATTATCACCGCAACAAATACTGCAACAAAAACAATATCAAAAACAATCAGTTTTTCTTACAATATTCCTAAAGCTGCAGAAGCTGTAAAAACACTGGGAATAGAAACCATACAAACTTTCCCCGAAGGGAATTTAATATTGATGCCTGGTGATAAAATACAGTTTAAAGTAAAAGCTTTTCCCGGCGCTAATGTGCAAACGATCAACAACACAACTTTGTATGAAATGCCCATTAAACAAATTGCAGGCATGGCGGGTATTTACCAGGGCGAGTACATAGTAAAACCAGCAGATAATTTCTCAGCACTAAAAATACCCGTAACAATTACCGGTACTGATGGTACAAAAATTACCAAAGAAACAAGCAATGGTTTTTCTGTAATGTCGCTATTAAGTTCTGATGTGGCAATAACAAAAGGAAGGTTGGCGCATTTAGAATATGGCCTAGGCGATGACAGACTGGGCGGTGCAAAAATTGGTTATCTGGATAGCCTTATTCCCTTAAAAATAATTGGCAAAGTTGGCGAACATTACAAAATATTATTGTCACCAAACCGCACTGCCTACATACCGGAAGATGTAGTAACACTTGCACCCAAAGGCACTTTTGCAGGCAGTGCACTTACTGATAAATGGCAGGTTTCCGGCGATAGTATGTACGATTATATATCTATTGGGCTCACTGCAAAATTGCCTTACCAATCTATGCAGGAAGTAGAGCCATCAAGAATTGTAGTAGATGTTTTTGGTGCCACCAACAATACAAACTGGATAACACAATTACAGTCTGCAAAAGAAATAAAAAACGTAACGTACGAACAATTGCAGGATGGTATTTTTCGCATAACCGCTTTTTTAAAACATACACAACATTGGGGGCACAGCATTTATTACAAAGGAAATAATCTTGTGATCAGAATAAAACAGCAGCCTAAAAATTTATCCCTGCGCACCCTAACCATTGCTGTAGATGCGGGCCATGGCGGCAGCAATACCGGTGCAGGCGGACCTACAGGGGTTTCAGAAAAAGAACTGGCGCTTGCAGTATCTTTAAAACTGCAACAGGCTTTGCAAAATGAAGGTGCAAAAGTGTTGATGACTCGTACCACAGAAAAGTTTGTAGATAATAAAGACCGCATACTTATTTTTAGAGACAACGAACCCGATCTTTTAATCAGTGTTCATTTAAATTCATCTTCAGATCCTTTTCGTGCCGGCGGTACAAGTTCGCTTTACAGATACATTGGCTTTAGAGGATTAAGTGCAGCCATAAATAAAAGAATGCTGCAATTGGGCTTAAAAGAATACGGCAATATTGGGTCCTTTAATTTTATGTTGAACAGCCCTACCGAGTATCCAAATGCTTTGGTGGAAACCTTATTCCTCAGCAACCCCGAGGAAGAAATGCTTATGCTCGATCCTGCATTTCAACAGAAGATGGCAGATAAAATTGTAGCAGGTATTAAAGATTTTTTAGCCGGGATTGTTGATGAGAAATAGTATCATTTCTTGAACATCTTTTCAAAAGCAGATTTAGATATTATCCTCAGCTTTGTATATCTTCTTTCAAGATTTATCTTTTGCGAAAGAATGTGTTTATCTCCGCTTGTTACAAATCCCGCATTCTGCTGCAATGCCAATGCGATGATGTATGAATCATCTTTATCTTCAGGGATGTATTCATTAAAAGGATAAATGAGTGTTGCTAATATTCCTACTTTTTTAACAAATGAAACTGCGGATTTTACCTCTACATTACATTTTATTAAATGCGGATCTTCCAACACACGTTCTATTTCAGTCAATAATTCTGAGCAGTACAAAACTGTTATTTTATTAGTAGAAATAATTTCCAATAACAAAGAAATATTGTTTGATAAGAAATAGCTCACCCAAATGTTTGCGTCAAGTACAAACTTTTTACTTCGCATGCAATTTCTCTTTTCTGGCTCTGTGTTTTATAATATCAATTTGAGAAAGGGTGGGAGACTTTAATCCTTTAGGTGGATTTGTAAAGGAAGTAACTCCTTTCTTTAAAAGTATTGTAGCATTTATTTGTGCCAAAATAGAACGCTGTTCCTGATCATCAAGTTTATTGAGACCACTGACAATCTTCTGTATATTTTTATTTTCAATTATTGCAGCACTCATCTTTTTTTATACAATTTAATCTTCTTTTTTATATTTTCCTACTTCTCAGCAATGTCTTAGTCACAGCCCTTGACAAAGGTTGCTTCTCTTAATCAAAGCATATCAAAATACTTTCGTTTAAATCTACTCCACCAATAAAAGTTCATAAAAGATCCTCAGCTCAACATAGCCCTGATGAGCAGTAGTAGCTGCCGCAATAATAGACACATGAAAATAATAAACTGTATGGCGGCACTACTACAGACAGCAGGATACAAATGCTGAAAATTGTTTTAAAAGCTCATGCTCCTAATGCAAATTCCTACTTAAAAAGTTCATTAAATACCCCGGCCAAATGCACACCACCTTTTACCAATTGCTCATTCAATGGTGCTATAAATTTAAAGTTGTAACTGTAGTCTAATCGTTGGTCTGGTTTTATATCTGCGTATATTTTTTCGGTGATGCCGTAGGTGTCATACATCCACTGCACAAGGGTTTGCGCCTGCCATGCTTTTCTTTGCGCAAGGGTGGTATGGTTTATTGCAGTTGCATATTCAGTATAACTTAATTGCTGAAAATCTATGAGCTTGCTATCCCACACGGAATGTAGGTTTGACTCATCGCTAAACCATTTTACTTTTACTGCATTTCCGCCACGGTCATCTGGTCTGCCAAGGTGCATTGGCTGATGTATGTCGCCGATAATATGTATCAGCAACCTTACATACAATTGTTTTGTTTCGGCAGATAAAAGCCTGTTGGTTTTAAACTCGTTCACCATAAAATTAATTTTGGTGTAGGCATCGGTTGCAGTATCTGCAGTAAGAAAATTCTTTACTTCCTCGAACGACAAACCGCTTTTTAAATTTACATAATGCCAGTTGGATAAATAATTATAAGCCGGATCGCTCTTTATAAAATCAGGCCAGTTACTTGCCATTGCAATACTTTCAAAACCCAATATTTTACCCAGTTCTGTTTTAGTTTTTCTCGTCAGATATCCATCTGCTATTTGGCCCACAATTCGATGGCCTGTTACGCCCCAGGCACTCCCCGCAAATGGCATGTATACTAACAAACACAATATTATCAGCTTTTGAAAACACTTCATATTCCCGTAATTTTTAGAGGGCAAATGTATGATAATAATAGTGACAGCAAGAGCACTAAACTATTTCGTAACCTATGGGTTTAAATGAATAATTATTACTCATTTCTGCAGAGCAAGCTGTCATCCCTATTAGCAAATCCATGTGGGTTTCTATAACAATATAATCACCCGCTTTGCTTTTTGGCGGAAGTACATCTATTTTTCCGGTATGGCCATCTACCGTTACGTGCATAAAAATATTAAAGCAAATGGGTATGGCATCAGGCTCAATTCCATAAGGTGCCAAAGCTGCAGAAAGGTTGCCAAAGCAGCCACGGTGTGGATTTGTATGACCGTAAATAATTCTAAAGGTATCTGCACTGCAGGGCGTCAACAAAAAATCATGTCTGCCCACCGTATCTTCTTTTATGTTGAACATAATGTTACTTCTGTTGGAATAAAATGGATGTCCTTTTGTAAGAAAAATCGTTTCAGCATAATCCATTGTTCTGCCGCTAGATAGATATTCCCGTTTATCATTCAAATTAAAACACACAAAATCAGATACCTGTTCGCCCTGTATATCTGTAACTTTTAGCAACTGCCCTTTTTTTAAAATAAACGCAGTACCGGTTCTCGGCTCAATTATTTCCATATTATGGTTGGTTAAAAGGCAGCGGACATTTCCATTGGCTGTCGTAATTTTTACCGCTGTATTGATACACTTCCGATGCTTCTCCAAAATCAGTAAGCATCGGGTTTACAGAGCCTGAAAAACTTACATCTCTTTTGCGTACAATTGTTTTCATTTTTTCATAGCGGGCATCTTTTTTCATTGCTTCAAACTGTGCATGCGGATTAAAAACAAGTGTAGCATATTTAAACCTCCGTGCAGGTCGGCTGCTCATGGGGTTTAGCCCTACAATAAAATAAGCTTCTTCCATCAGGCTAAAACTAAAATTACTGTCTTCAGGATTTGCAGTTACTCGGCTGTCGGGCTGATATTGCAATGCATCCAAGCTGCTTAAAGCTGCAAGCCTTTGCCATAGCAGCGCATCAAACATTTCTTCATTTATAATTTCAGGCTGCTTAAATATTACCGCAGCACTGTAGAAAACCTTTCCGCTTTTGCGGTAAAAATCAGTGAACTTATAAATAAAATCAAGTATCGCTTTATCATCTTTAGGACAGGCAATATTATCTGCCAAAAACAATTTATTATTACCCTTAGCCATAGCATCTTTAGCAGCCACACAGGGAAATGCTTTGTTGCTTAAAAAGTTATAGTAGTCATTAAAAACTTCCTCTTCCAGATCCATACATTTATAAATAATAAAGTTTTCCGTAAAACAAATACGGTGCCTTATAAACTACGGTAAAATACATAACCCTGTTTTATAATTGTGTTTCTCCGTCCAGCTTTTTTAAAAGTCTGTAATGCGCCTTTGCCTTTTGCAGGTATTGCCAGCCCTTCATAAAATTCCATCTTCTAAAACCGTGTTTATTGTTATAAGCAGAAATTTTGTACAGAACTTTCCAGTGATGCAGAAAAATAGCATAAGCCTGAAACAAGGTATTACCATCGCCATATGCATGGTGTGGTTCAGCACCGCAACCGTTGTACTCCAGTATAGTAAAATCTTTTCCGTTCTTTAAACTTTCTACCGATGCGCATTTAATATCATATCGGCCATAATAAAAATGTTTTGTGTACTTGCTCAAATCATCAAATACTTTTAAAAGCCGTTCATCTTTTTCATGGGCAAGGCTAACCAAACGACCGCCACGGCTAAGGTTGAGCGCATAAGACAAAATGTATATTTCTCCCTTGTGCAAAATCCGCTGTAGATTATCAGAATGTTTCGCCTTCATTTCATCAATGCGCAGGCGTACCCTTTCGTAATTCAAAATCAGTTCCAGCAGCGTAGCATTTCCATCTCCTACAATTTCTAAAAACTCTTTCTTTAAAAAACCTGTAATGGTACCTTTTTGCTCATTAGGGTATCGGTAATAAAACACACTTACTTCCAGCGGATAAACAGACAGCTCCTGAATAATATAGTTAACCGGCATTTTTTTGTGGTACTTTATTAATGCATCTTCATTGTCTATCCGGCGAAACATAAAGCCCATCATTCCTGCATCGGGCTTTACAGCAAATGGATAAGTAAAATTATTATGCAGCAGCATTTCTTTCACATCAACTAAAAGCATGGAAGTTGATATGTAAATACTTTTGGGATAAGTACCCGGTGGCAACTGTTTGTACATTTCGCTTTTTGTCTCCCCTTCAAAGCCACCAAATGTAAGGGTTGGGTTTGATGCTGTAAAAAACCACGGCGATCCGGCACGCAGACAATGCCAGCCCCACACCGGCATTATGGGAATGTACTTTGCCATGTAATGCCAGCTTTCCCAGTGGGTAAGTTTATAGTAAATGTTTTTTAAATTCATGCAGTAGCAGGCATTTATAATAACAAGGCTCTGGCGCAACTTTTGCTTATGATATTGCAAATATTTTTATGCCAAACGTTGTAAAAACGGATATTCATATAAAAGAGGAAAGTAAGGAAAATAAAAATCCTGAAATTCCTGTAAAAAACAAACAGAACGACGCCGTAAAAAAAACTGCAGAAGAACCGGGGCTAAACGAAGCCCGCAGCATTGACAACGAATTAGAACCCGGAATTAGTAAAGCGAAGCAGGATTAAATAATTACGAATTATGTGGCACCACAGCTGTTTCTTAGTACATCCTCATTCCCCGCAAAAATAAACTGCGAACGATTTCCCAAATTCTAAATTTCTGTTAGCCACTTCTCACTCGCCAACAATGTACCTTGAACAATAAATTTGCCTCCTAATTCCTAATTCCCACTAGCTACTAGCCACTCACTAATCCCCACCTGCAAATACCCACTCCCAACAATCCACTATCAACCATCAACTATCAACCCGGCACTCACCACTCACCACTAGCTACACCCCACTAACCGTACCCAACTCCTCCCAATATTCGGTTGCACGGCGTGTGTGCGGTATAACAATAGTACCGCCTACAATATTGGCTACAGCAAACACTTCGTATAATTCATCTGTACTTACTTCCAGCTCATGCGCTTTGCCCAGGTGGTATTTTA
>JAYTCO010000462.1:0-3039 GCA_043736415.1 Ferruginibacter sp.
ATTCCGTTCATCTTTTTGTTTTTTGGGAAGCAGGCAAAACATTGATGCTTGCAGTTTGTAACTTGAGGCTTGCAGCCAGGAGCTAAAAGTTTTGAGAATCTCCGCGCTTTTTAAATAGTTGAAAACAACATAATTTGACAATGTGGGTTTGAACTATTGAAATACGCGGAACTTTTCTATTGATAATCAGATGATATATAAATAAAGTGTAGATTGAACGGGTAAGGCGAGGTTCGCCTATTAAATCGTTAGCCGCAAGCAATTCGGAAGTCTCTAATAATTCAAAATGCCAATTAAGACCATATTTATTTTTCTCATAGTTTTACTATTTGACCAATTAACATTTGGACAAATATCCAAAATCAATAAAGTTGAAAATAACCTGACTGAAGTAAGAGAATTGATTTTTGAAGACAGTATTATTTCTAAATACAACATTATTGACAGGATGACATTCTACAAAATTCCTTCTGTTTCTCTTGCAGTAATAAATAACGGAAAGATAGAGTGGACAAAAACTTATGGATATGCCGACATCAGAACGAAAAGATTAGCAAATACAACAACCTTATATCAAGTTGCATCTATCAGTAAATCTGTAACTGGTGTCGGTATCATGAAATTAGTTCAGTCTGGAAAACTTTCACTAACATACGACATAAGAAATTATCTAAAGACTTGGGTTTTTCCCGATAATGAATTTTCAAAGGATAAATTAATCACTCTTAAGAATTTACTTTGCCACACAGCAGGTTTAAGTGTTCATGGTTTCATAGGTTATTCGGTCGGTGACAGCTTACCAGGCATTAACCAAATTCTTAATGGTGAAAGACCAGCGAACAATGAACCAATAAAACCAATTTATCCAATAAATACACATTTTGAATATTCAGGTGGTGGGTACATTGTTATTAGAAAAATATTAGATGATAACATTTCATCTAATTATGACAGTTTGATGCAGTCAATTGTGTTAAAACCTCTCAAAATGACCCACAGCACTTTTAGTCAGCCACTTTTGCCTCGGTACAAAAATTATGCATACGGTAGCGACAAAGAAATGCAAACTTTAAAGGGAAATTATTATATCTATCCTGAGCAATCAGCAGGAGGTCTATGGTCAACAGCTACCGACATAGCAAAGTTTGTTTTAAGTATTCAAAATGATTTAAAGGGCAGCCCCAATTCTCAAATCAATAAATGCCTAACCAATGAAATGCTAACACCTGTTTTAAACAGCTATGCATTGGGATTTGGGGTTGTTGAAAAAGGTGGCGAAAAATATTTTTGGCATGAAGGCGAAAGCTATGGCTATAATTCTTTGTATGACGGCAGTTTTACTACAGGGAAAGGAGTAGTTATTTTAACCAATGCTTATCCAAGCAATGGACAACCATTTATTCAAGAGTTAGTAAACAGTGTTGCTACGACTTATGGATGGAAAGACTTTTATAATCCAATAAAGAAAAAATTAACTTCCGTACCTGACACTTTGCTTGCCAAATATATTGGTGACTATTATTCAGAAAATCCACAAATGAAAGTTTCAATCTCACAAAAAGGCAGTGAACTAGAGCTAACGGCAAGACGTCCTGAAAAAATGTATGCAAATAAATTTGACACATTTTTTCTTGCATCCTCACCTAACGACAATTGTGTTTTTTCAAGTTCAAAAAAAGACGGCATTATTGACACCTTTGAAGTAATTCAAAATGGTAAGACAATAATCAAGGCAACAAGGAAAAAGAAATAATTTGCTATGCGGCTAACAAGGGGTTTGGCGTTAATGGGGCAGGACGTTGTTAGCTTCGGCTGTAGTGCGCTATCAGCTTCTGTTTCGGCTTGACGGTTAATAATTTAGCTTTAGTTGTTATCTTCAACTTTTAAAAAAATATTGAGCTTCAGTTGTCGGCTGACGTTTTTCAAATATCCCAACAACGCCAAGCCCTGTTCGTTGGCAGCAATTTAAAAACTTCACAATTAATGAAAATGATTTCGAGATTTTATCTTACTATTTCAATTCTCTTTAGTTTGTTAAAGACAGGAATAGTTTATGGGCAAGACATCAATGTAAAATTAGGTTTCGCAGACAGTATTCAATCTTCGATACTAAAAGAAAAGAGAAAAATCATTATCCGTCTGCCTGATGATTATGATACTTCCAAAAAAACGTATCCGGTTTTGTATCTTTTAGATGGCAATAATAATAGTCTTCTCGGGACAGTTTCATCCATGAATAAATTAGGTTCGGATGAAAATACGCCTAAAATGATAGTGGTAGCCATTGTCAACACAAACAGGGACAGAGATATGATGCCCCTCAGTACAAAGGAATATACTGTACCTGTTGCGGGTGCAGAACAATTTCTTTCTTTTATCGGCGATGAGCTCATTCCCCAAATCGAAAAAAAGTACCGCACCAATCAACAGCGCATATTATGTGGCAGTTCACTCAGCGGTTTGTTTACTTTGTATGCGTTGCTCACTAAGCCACAATTATTTGAAAGTTACCTTGGTCGTAGTGCAGGTTGGCTTGGAGATATGAATGATTATTTTACCACTTTAACCGATAACGCCTTTCAACAACCAAACCTGTATAAGGGCAAGAAAATTTTTATGAGTAATTCGTTAATTGATGATTATGACAAAGACCATGTTATCCACAAACAGATGCTTGAATTTTCTGACAAAATAAAAGCCAAGTTAGGCGACAGAGTGAAGTATAAATATGTAACCTATGATAATTATCCGCATGTGCCTTTCCCAAGTTTATATGACGGTCTAAAGTATATTTTTGAAGTTGACACAAAAAAATAAACAGCCGCTAACATTAAGCGGAGTAGACGAAAAGCCCCTAAAAAAAGCCCCGATAAGAAACGACTTATCGGGGCTTTTTGTTCTACTCCTTGTTGACCGTAGCCGGTGGAGTTATTGGGTGCAAAGTAGCCTTAGGTTTTTAGGCTTTTGTGTACCGTAAGCAATTTGCAAATAATTACTGCTTGCTTTTGTTGCTTTTGTTTTAAATAAGGTGGTGTGTCC
>JAYTCO010000463.1:0-3036 GCA_043736415.1 Ferruginibacter sp.
ACTTATGCCAAAGAAGGAGAGTCTGGTTTTTTCAAGCCTGAGAACCGACATGGTTATTGTTACAAATTAATAGGCGATAATTTGAATCTGGCACAAAAATTATTGGATGAACAAAAAAATAATTGCGAAGTAGCAAGGCAATGTAACGTAAAAGAATCCTCCATACGCTATGCCATAAAAGAAGGACATCTAAAAAAAAAGTTAGTCCGGTAATACCTGCTACAGGTACCCAACCAAATGAGCGAAGCCAACAAGATGCGACCTGTGCCTTGGGTATTGCCACCACCAATGAAACACAAAGAGCCCTTGCCCGATTTGGTGCTATAGAAGGGGTTCAGCCTATGTTTGAATTGCATAATAGTGTAGCATATGGCGGTGTGTTATTTTTATTGCCTGCTTTATTGAGCCAAGGCTTAATGAGCGTAAAGCAAACGCATAGCATCAAAGAAAGTTATTACAAATTAGAATCCATCATCCTCACCCTGGCATTTATGGCCTTGTGTAGAATTAAAAATCCTGAACAACTAAAACAATGCGCACCAGGAGAAATGGGTAAACTAATTGGGCTGGATAGAATGCCGGAAATAAAATGTTTGCGTCAAAAGATGGCTGCAATATTTGACAATAAAGCCACTAAATTATTAAATGAGAAACTATTCCTGGAATGGATAGAAAAAACAGAAGACAATTTATTTTTATACACAGATGGACATGTAAAAATATACAATGGTCATAAAGCTACACTTACTAAAAAATTTATAAGCCGTCAAAAATTATGCTTATCAGCCACAGCAGATTTTTGGCTAAACGATGAAAAAGGTTTGCCATTAATGGTTTGGACAGGAGAGCTCAGTGAAAAATTACAACAAGTAATAGAACAAGAAATGATACCACAATTAATAGCTAGTGGCGCCATAAAAAAACATTCAGACCCAAATCACCAAACCCCAATCTGCACATTGGTCTTTGACAGGGAAGCGTATGAGCCAAATTTTTTTAAGCGCTTATGGGATGATTACCGCATTGCAATTATTACCTATCGTAAAAATGTAAAAGACAAATGGAACGAATCAGATTTTGCACAAACAGTCGTATTGAGTAGCAGAGGTAACTCCGAAACAATGCTTCTTGGCGAGAAGCCAATAGACTTAAATGGGAGTAAATTCAGGGAAATAAGGTGCTTAGCCACTCGAGAACATCAAACAGCTTTGATAACAACGCACCCTACACTACCCATGTCAATAGTAGCACCCAAATTATTTAATAGATGGCAACAAGAAAATTTTTTCAAATACATGATAGCAGATTATAGCCTCGACCATTTGGTAGAATACGGAATAGAGCACATTGATTTAGAAAGAAAAATAGTAAACCCTGCGTATAGAAATAGCAATAATCAAATAAAGAAAGAACGAGAAAAATTACAAAGATTAAAAGCCACTTTACTCAACCATGTAAACCTTAATACAACAGCACAATTAGACGAGTTTAAAACAAGAGTAGAAACAAAGGCAATATTAGTTGAGCAAATAGAAACAAAACAAAAGGCATTAAACCAATTATTAGAAACAAGAAAAGGAATATCCCAAAAAATAAAACTAGCCGACATGCCTTCAGAAACCAGAATCAATAAACTAAAAACAGAAAGTGCCTACTTTATGTCAACACTAAAGATGATTTGTTACCGGGCAGAATCTTCCCTGGCAAATCTATTGCATGGAGTATATGGGAGGTACACAGACGAAAAAAGAATGTTTGTAAAAAATTTAATCAATACACCTGCCGATATTATTCCTGATTTAATAAACAATACCCTAACCATCAAATTACATTCTTTAAACACGCCTAAAAACAATGAACTTTTGGCTCAAATTTGTACTACATTAAATGAATCTGAAACAATTTACCCGGATACAAACTTGAGACTAATTTACAAACCTATTGCAAGTTAGACTGCGATAGGTCAGGAGTTCTGAATCTAACAAAGTAGAATTAGATAAAGATAGTAACCCTATGAACGGATTACAACCTCATCTTTATCTTCTACGCGCAAACATAGAAGACCAGCCAATATCATCATTGATCCACCGAGTACCAACGTACCCATTGTATTGCCGCCAAATACCTTCATGGTTAAAAAGCCTAAAACAGTAGCTGCAATTATCTGCGGGATTACGATAAAAAAATTGAATATACCCATGTAGTATCCCATCTTATTGGCGGGTATTGCACCAGATAAAATGGCGTATGGCATTGAAAGAATACTTGCCCAGGCCACACCAACAAAGCCCATCGAAATTGCAATAGTCCAAGGGATGCTAATGAAGTGTAAGGAGATCAATCCGAAGCCACCAATTATCAAACAGGTCATGTGTGTTTTTCTTCTTCCCAATCTCAATGCTATAATTGGAATTATAAAGGCAAAGATAGCAGCCACTCCATTTCTTACCGATGAGCAAACACCTAACCAATCTGCGCCATCATTATACTGTTGTTGAACTTTCTTTAAGATGCGTTCATCTGCAGTAACTAAATCTTTTCTTGTTAGAAAGTAGTTGGTAAGGTTTATGGTAAGCGTAATGTTTTCAGCATCTTTTTGGAAGTGATCTATTTCTTTAAGATCAGTTTGCAAGGAAGTAATTCCCTTATCATTAGTAGCTATATTCGTATCGCTTAGCGTTCCTGCTAACTTCGTATATAACTCTTGCGGAATTTTCATATCATAAATATTACTTGTTATGGCATTGGTAGAATAAATCCACATGGAGAAAAGAGCAAACCAGGTGAAGAACTGAACTACCGCCAATTGCCGCATTGTTTTGGGCATATTAAAAATTCCATTTACAGTTTCTTTAATCCCATCATTGAAACTCGCATTTTTATTTTCTTCCTTCAATTTTTCAATACTCTCTGGAGGAAATTCTTTTGTAGTGAATACAGTATACATCACCGCAGTAAGATAAGCGAATGCACCTGTGTAGAATGACCACTTTACCGAATCAGGTATGGTACCACTCTCAGCAGTGTTACTCATGT
>JAYTCO010000464.1:0-3031 GCA_043736415.1 Ferruginibacter sp.
GCATGTAGTAAGTAGCAGCAAATTTGCCCAAAAAGCAGAAGCTGCAGGTTGCGATGCGGTAGTGGCTGAAGGTTTTGAAGCAGGAGGTCATAATGGAAGAGAAGAAACAACAAGTTTTGTTCTAATCCCGGCCGTTATAGAAAAAGTATCAATCCCAGTAATCGCAGCTGGTGGTATAGCAAACGGTAGGCAAATGCTTGCAGCCATGGTTTTAGGTGCAAGTGCTGTGCAGGTTGGTAGCAGGTTTGTAGTAAGCGAGGAAGCATCTTGCCATATAAATTTTAAAAACGCCGTTATTTTAGCAGGAGAAGGTGATACTGAACTGTCACTAAAAAAATTAACACCTGTCCGTTTGTTAAAAAATTACTTTTATAGGCAAGTTAAAAGTGCTGAAGATCAAAATGCTAGTATAGAAAATCTTTCCATATTATTAGGTAAAGGCAGAGCTAAGAAAGGAATGTTTGAAGGGGATTTACAAGAGGGAGAATTAGAAATTGGGCAAGCATGTACCCAATTAAAAACAGTACAATCTGCATCAGTAATTGTTAATGAAATATGGGAAGAGTACAATATGCTGCTTAGTAGCTTTCTCAAATAACGCTATATTTGCAAATTGAAAAATTGTCAATTAATATTTTGAGTAATGTATAGAGGTTCAAACGGTTTTATTCTAAAGTTTATAATATTTATATCATTTATATTTTCAACGTTCTTAACTTTTTGTCAACCTCCGGCTACCATTCCCGGTACTCAAGGTCCTCCTGGCTCTATTCCTCCTGTACAAATGACCAATCCTCAATTGCAGACTTTGTTAACTGATGAAAATAAAAATGCTGGAGAGGATCTTAATGCAAAACTAAAGAACAATAGAATTTATAAAGATAGTTTGACGGAAGGCAATGCTACCTTCAGACGCCCAAGTGCTAAAAGTACATATGGTGCAAATGTTTTTTCTAATGCAGCGCAATTTAGCACAACAGAACTTTCTACACCACCATTAGACTATCCTTTAGGAGTCGGAGATAATGTTGTAGTATCAATGTACGGCGGAGCAGAATTTCAGGGCAAATTTATTGTTGGAACAGACGGATCGATTTTCCCAAAGGGAATGGGTAAGATATATGTAGGTGGGGTTACTTTCCAGAATGTACAGCGCATGCTTTATTCACGCTTTGCTGCTGTTGTACCCCAAGGCACCAATATAGATATAAGCTTAGGAGAGCCAAGAAGTATCAATGTAAACGTTGTTAATGAAGTCAACAATCCGGGTATTATAACAGTATCCGCTTTTAGTAACGCATTTAACATTATTTCAAAAGCAGGTGGAATAACAGAAACGGGAAATTTAAGAAATATTCAAATTAAAAGAAACGGAAGGGTTATAGAAGAATTGGATGTTTATAAATATTTGCAATCCGGTGATTTTGGTAAGCACATTTACCTACAAAATAATGATTTTATAATTGTACCTTTTTATGAAAAAAAGGTTTTGGCAACAGGACAGTTTAGGCGCCCAATGTATTACCAGCTCAGAAAAGATGAGGGGGTAAAAGCACTTTTAAGGTACAGTGGGGGTTTAAATTCAGATGCAATTGGTTCTAATCTTTCCATCATACGTTCAGAAAATGAAAGCCAAAATATAAAAAACGTAAACGCTACCGCAATTTTAAAAATTGAAGGTCAGGATGCTATCTTAGAGGATGGCGACGTTGTGAAAGCGGATCTTATCAAAGCAGGATTAGTTAATAGAGTAGAAATTAGAGGAGAAATTAAATATCCTGACGAGTATGAATATAGGGATGGAGACAAATTATTTGATTTGATAAATAGAGCAGGAGGGATAACAAAAAATACCTACTTGCAAAGAGCATATATTTTTAGAGGTGCAGGAGATTCAACAAACTTACAAGCAGCAGATAGGTTGGAAGTAAATCTTACTGATATAAACACTAATAATTTTGATTCTAGAAACAATGTTTCTTTATTACCAAATGATGTTGTGCAGCTTTTTAACGCATCAGAATTTTCAGACGATGTTTTTGTGGAGATATTTGGAGAGGTTCGGAAAGAGGGCAAGTTGAGAAAATATGGTGGAATGACATTGCAGGATCTATTGTATTTATCAGGGGGTTTAAAACCTTCTGCAGAGTTTGGACGCTTAGAAATTTCAAGTATTGTTGATGTAGATTCTGCAAAAAAAGGATTGAAACCAACAAGAACCGTTGTAAAATCTTACGGAATTGACCAAGATTTACAGATAGATTCTGCTGCTGCTCTTGTTTTATTAAAGCCATACGATCAAGTTTTTGCAAGGAAAAATCCAACTTTTGAATTTCAACAAAATATAGAGATTAAAGGGCTTGTAAAATATCCTGGTCTATATCCGAGATTAAATAAATTTGAAAAGTTATCCTCTTACATAGCAAGAGCAGGGGGTTTTATAGAGAATGCAAATCTATCAGGAGCGCTGTTGTTTAGAAGAAAGCCCATCGATGCAAGAGACAAACCTGAACCCACCACAAGATTTACCTCAAATAAGATTGCGCGGGCAAAATTAGATTCCTCAAGATTAGATTCTTTGGGACAACTTAAAGCGCTTGATACAGTAATTGTGAAACCCCTCGACGAGCCGGTTAGTATTGACCTTTACAAAGCAATGAAATATAAGAATTCGAAACACGATATTATCTTAAGAGAAAACGACATCGTTTTTATCCCGGAAATCAATCCTTTTGTTAGTATCGAAGGGCAGGTGCAGTCGCCGCTTAAAATATCCTTTGATAAAGAACATACTAATGTAGGTTTTTACATTGATAAAGCTGGAGGCTTTGGAATAAGACCATGGAAAAGGAGAGTCTATGTTACTTATGCCAATAAAAAAAGTAAAAGAACAAAAAACTTTTTCTTCCTTCATTTTTATCCTAAAGTTGAGGAGGGCGCTGTTGTAACGGTTCCTAGTAGACCTCAGGGTGCAGAGATTACAGATACCATTTTAACTACTGCTACGTCTATTGTGCCTGTTGTGGTTACT
>JAYTCO010000465.1:0-7057 GCA_043736415.1 Ferruginibacter sp.
TAAATGATAAAAAGGAAATTACAAAACTTAAAAAAATGGGTGTTGATGGAATTATCAGTGACTATCCTGATCTTTTTAAATCTATAAAATAAATTTTAACCCTTCTTTTTATTCCGAATCTAAATATTACTAGCTGCTAATTGTTTTACGAAAGGATAAGTATTTATGCTGATGTATTTTATCTTTACCGGAATGCTTTCAAATACAATAAAAATAAATGCAGATGACCGATAAATTTACTCTTGCTTACGCCCAAAGCCTGGATGAAAATGATGAACTAAAATATTGCCGGGACAAATTCTACATACCATATATCGGAGATAGAGAAGCCGTTTATTTTTTAGGTAATTCATTGGGGCTTCAACCAAAGAAAACACAGGATGAAGTTTTAACTGTAATGGAAAACTGGGCAAATTTTGGAGTTGAAGGTTTTTTTATGGGCGAAGATCCATGGATGGAATACCACAAAACGTTATCACCGATACTCAGCGAAATTATTGGAGCAAAGCCGGAAGAAATTGTAACGATGAACCATCTTACAGTAAACCTGCATTTGTTGATGATTTCTTTTTACAACCCTACAGCAAAAAGATATAAAATTATTTGTGAGGCCAAAGCATTCCCATCTGATCAATATGCTTTTCAGTCACAAGTTAAAATGCATGGTTACGATGTGAAGGATGCTATTGTTGAAGTGCAGCCAAAACCCGGAACAGAATTAATTACCACAGAAGATATTTTGCTGGCTATTGAAGAAAATAAAGACAGTGTAGCGCTTGTACTTTTTAGCGGTGTAAATTATTATACGGGACAGGTTTTTGATATGGCAGCAATTACTAAAGCTGCTCACAAAGCCAATGCTTATGCAGGTTTTGACCTTGCACATGCTGCAGGAAATATTGAATTAAAATTACACAACTGGGATGTAGATTTTGCCTGCTGGTGTAATTATAAATATTTAAACAGCGGCCCGGGAGCAATTGCCGGTGCATACATTAACGAAAAATATTTTAATAATAAAGATCTAAAACGCCTGGAGGGCTGGTGGGGAAATGATGAAACTAACAGGTTTAAAATGGAACCGACATTTACTCCAAGTCCATCTGCGGAAGCCTGGCAAATGAGCACTGCTCCAATGATGTTGTTAGCGGCACACAAAACATCATTAGAAATATTTAAAGAAGTAGGGTTTAAAAAATTACTTACAAAAAGTAAAAAACTGAGCGCTTATTTATTTTATGTTCTAGAACAAATAAACAACCCAAAAAAGTTTGATATTTTAACCCCAACAAATGCTGATGAAAGAGGTTGCCAGGTATCAATATCTGTAAATGAAAATGCCAAAACTGTTTTTGATGCTTTAATTAAAAAAGGCATTTTTGCGGACTGGAGAGAACCTAATGTAATACGTGTGGCTGCAGTACCGTTATACAATACATTTGAAGATATTTTTTACTTTGCAAATGTTTTGCAGGAATTATTTCAAGAAAAATAAATGTATAATATTTCCTATATTACTGAGCCTGACAGAGAGCTTATTATTGCATTTATGAAAGAGTATTCATTTGCGATGGTAACAGGTATTGGAGAAAATTATCCCGTTGCAACACAGCTCCCATTAGAGATTGAGGAAAAAGATGGCAGCGTTTTTTTAAAGGGACATTTAATGAGAAAGACAGATCATCATCTTGCATTTGAAAAAAATAATAATGTTCTTGTACTTTTTGCCGGTCCTCATTGTTATGTAAGTGCTGCATGGTACAACAACCCCAACAGCGCATCTACATGGAATTACATGACTGTACATGCAAAAGGAAAAATAACCTTTACTGATGAAAAAGGAACGTATGAAGCTGTAAAATCGGTTACAAATAAATATGAGGGAACCGAAACGAAAGCTGCATTTAATAATATGCCGCAGGAATATGTAACCCCACTATTAAAAGCAATTGTGGGTTTTTGTATAGAAGTTGAAACAATTGGAAACGTATTTAAATTAAGCCAGAATAAAACAGGAGAAGAGAAAGAAAATATCATCAAACATCTTATTAATAGAAATGAAAAAGATGATATGATGATTGCAAAAGAAATAGAAAAACGCGTACACTAAATTTTAAATATGCACCGTAAAATTTTAATAAATCAAATAAAGGAAAAACAATCTTATTTATGTGTAGGGCTTGATACTGATATTATTAAAATTCCAAAACATCTTCAACAAAATAAAAATGCAGTTGTAGATTTTAATAAGGCTATTATAGATGCTACAAAAAATTATTGTGTAAGCTATAAAATAAATACTGCTTTTTATGAAGCCAATGGCAGCAAAGGTTGGGAAGATATGGAAGCAACAGTAAACTACATACCATCAACACATTTTAAAATAGCCGATGCAAAGCGTGGCGATATTGGCAATACATCATCTCAATACGCAAAAGCATTTTTTGAAACCTTAAAATTTGATGCAATAACCGTAGCTCCGTATATGGGTGAAGACAGTATTCGACCTTTTTTAGAATACGAAAATAAATGGACAATTGTACTTGGATTAACGAGCAATAAAGGCGCAAAAGATTTTGAATTGCAGCGCTTATTTAGGAGTGAAAATAATAATGAAGCAACTGGTTTATTTCTTTATGAAAAAGTAATTGATACGGTTAGTAAATGGGGCACTGCAGATAATTTAATGTTTGTTACAGGAGCCACACAGGCAAGTGAATTAGAAAATATCAGAAAAATAATTCCTGATAATTTTTTGCTTGTTCCGGGCGTAGGTTTTCAGGGAGGCAGCCTGGCAGATGTAAGTAAATATGGAATGAATATAGATTGTGGCTTGCTGGTAAATGCCAGCCGTGCAGTAATTTACGCAGGCGATGGTGAAAGTTTTGCTGAGGAAGCTGCAAACATTGCACAACAATATCAAACAGAAATGAAGAAATATTTAATGGATAATTTGATAATGAAAAATTTATAATTTATTATCGGAAAATGAAATTTTTGTAACAATTTATTAATATCAATAAAATGAAAAAAGCACTTGCAATTAGTTTTTTATTTTTTACAGCATTTACCTGCTTTGCGCAAAGTATACCAACAACGGAAAACATTTTATCTGCTGCATATAAACAGGCAGCAAAAGAAAATAAGAATGTGTTTGTAATTTTTCATGCAAGCTGGTGTGGCTGGTGCAAAAAAATGGATGCTTCTATGAACTATGCGACAACGAAAAAGTATTTTAATGATAGCTATGTAACCGTTCATTTAACGGTACAGGAAACTGCGGAAAATAAAAAACTGGAAACCCCCGGTGCAGCTGAATATCTAACATCACTTAAAGGGGAAACTGTCGGATTACCATTTTTTGTAATATTAAATAATGCCGGAAATGTATTAAGAGACAGTTTTGAAAACGATGGAAATATTGGATGTCCGGCATCAGAAAAAGAAGTAGCGGTTTTTATTAGACTGCTTAAAAATACTTCTACAATAAATAAAGAAGGGTTAGAAATTATAGCTGCAAGGTTTAAACAGAACAAGCCTCAGTAATAGCAGCAGCAAGCTTTTTAGCCCATTTAGTATATTCTAATGCCGAAGGGTGCAAACCATCTGAGGCAACCATTTTAGGGTCTTTGCTATCTATTCTTTGCGACTTGGTTATGTCTATAAATGTACAGCCAAGTTTTTGTGTGATGTTTTTACAGCTGTCATTATAAACATCAATTTTTTCAGCAATTTTTTCTATGTCACGATCTTTTGCAAATGGCATGGTGCCCCAATCGGGGATAGATAATACAAAAACATTTTTAAAATTATTATTGCTAAACCCTATTGCTTTTTTAAGTAATTGCTCAAATTGAAATTCGTATTCATTCAGATTCTTTTCACGGTACTGGTTGTTTACACCAATTAATAAACTTACAAAATCATATTTTTTTAAAAATAAAGTTTTATCAATTTCACTTTGTAATTCATCTGTTGTCCATTCGTTTTTGGCAATTATTTCAGGTGCAAAAAATGATAAATTATTTTGCCTTAACAGTTGCACCGTTTGGTAAGGAAAAGATTCCGACAACAAAACCTGTTCACCAATTGTATAGCTATCGCCCAAGGCTAAATAAGAATAATTCATATTTAAATGTAATAAAAAAAGCTGCTTCAAATGAAACAGCTTTCTTTTTTTATATTTTAAACTTTAAAAAGTATATCCCAAACGTATACCAAACGCACCACCATCTCCACTGTATCCTGTATATTTTACAAGAAGATCTAGTTTCTCATCAAATTTATAACCTACACCTGGAATATAAGTAAAGGTTGATCCCCCATTTTGTGCAGTTGAGATACTTGTACCTAATTGAACTGAACCATAAACCATTGGGGTAAAATAATATTTAACGCCCACAAGCAATGGAATTAATGCCTCCGAACGATATTTAAAATTTGTATTTCTTATTTTCTTGCCTACATATTGTATTACACCTGTATTAAATGTCAGTGCAGCATCTTTATCAATTTTTATATCTGCCTGCGCAGTAGCACCAACTGCAATAGAATACAGAGTATTTAAATTACCTGTAGGAACGCCAAGCTCAGCACCCAAACTAAATTTTACATTTTTATTTTTCTGAGCATTTACAGAAAATGCAGTGGCTGTTATAAAAAAAGCGAATATTAATTTTTTCATGTTTTGTATTTTAATTTTGCGCAAAAGTAATGTTAAGTGTATTTTTTGCAAAAAATATTTGTAAAAAATAAACCTCGCTGTAGCGAGGTTTACATTAAGTTATATTCCAAAAATTAGAACGTGTAAGCAAGTCTTAGCGATGCTGTGTTATCAGTTACGCTGTTTTTACTGTAAGCCTGGTATTTAACTCCTGCATCAAAATTATCAGAGAATTTGTAACCTATACCGGGTGCATAAGCAAATTTTGAAATGCTGTTACCGTTTGAGGTAAATACACCAACACCTAACTGGGCAGAACTGTAAAATTGTGGAGTAAAATAATATTTAATACCTGCAAGTACTGGTATTACTCCTAGTTTTAAACCATTATTATTTTTCTGTAAAAATCTAATGTAACCGGCATTTAATGTTAATGCCAATGTATTATCTACCGCATAATCTCCTTCTAAAGATCCTCCAATACCAAAAGGAGTTACATCTGCCAAATTTCCAAAAGGTGCCACAGCATCTACTCCCAGGCTAACTCTAAAAGGGCTTGTTGTTGTTTTCGTTTGTGCACTTGCACTTAATGTAGCTGCTATTACTGCCAAGCTTAAAAATAATTTTTTCATGTTTTTGTTTTTGTGTTTTTTAAAATGGGCGCAAAAGTAACAGAAATCTAAAATTAAATGATTTATAAAATGTTAAGATTTTTTTATTTTTATACGCCAACTATTTAATTTTTTTAGTGAATTTATTGTACAGAGAATTACAAAAAAAGGACCGCTTTTAATTTAAAAAAATATTTAAGCTACTTCTAGCAATTTTTCTACACATTCTTTAACATATCTATTGTCATTTCTTTAAGATTGTATTCAGCCTTCCAACCCCAGGCTGTTGCTGCAACACTGTCATCAATACTTTGAGGCCAGCTGTTTGCAATTGCTTGTCTGGAATCGGGCTTATAAATAATTTTAAAATCATTAACATTTTTTTTAATTTCCCCCGCAATTTCCTGGGGCGAAAAACTCATTCCCGATAAGTTGTAAGAAGTGCGAATATTTATTTTTTCTTTTGGTGCTTCCATCAATTCTATAGTCGCACGTATTGCATCAGGCATATACATCATTGGCAAAAAAGTATCTTCTGCTAAAAAACATTCATATTGTTCTTTATTTTTTGCTGCATGATAAATTTCTATCGCATAATCTGTAGTGCCGCCGCCCGGTAAACTTTTATAGCTTATAAGCCCCGGATAACGCAGGCTGCGAACATCAACGCCATATCGGTTAAAATAATAGTTGCACCAAAACTCACCGGCGTATTTACTGATGCCATATACAGTTGTAGGTTCAATAATAGTTTGTTGCGGGCAATTTTTTTTGGGCGATGTTGGTCCAAAAACCGCAATGCTACTTGGCCAGTAAACCTTATGCAGATTTTCTTCTTTGGCAATATCAAGCACATTTAAAAGGCTCTGCATATTTAAACTCCATGCAAGATTTGGATTTTTTTCGCCGGTGGCAGATAAAATTGCTGCCAATAAATAAATTTGTGTAATACCCTGTCTTATAACCTGCACATGCAGCATTTCTTTGTTCATCACATCGAGACTCACGTATGGACCGGTACCTTCCAGCAAAGGATTCTGTTCTCTCAAATCACTTGCAATTACATTGGCATTTCCATATATTTTTCTTAGTGCAATTGTAAGCTCCACACCTATTTGTCCACTAGCACCAATAACCAATATTTTATCTTTTATCATAACAGTAATTTCGGATTTTTGGCAAATGTAAAATGAAAATATGAAGTATGTTCATTAATACATCTTGCTTCTGTTTCTTTTAAGTAAATGCATTAAATGTATTTTTGCAGCATGGATAAACATTTAATTAATCTTTTTGCTCCCCAGCAATACAATAAAAATAATTTCTTTCTCATAGCCGGCCCATGCATTACCGAAGGAGAAGAAATAGTAATGGAAATCGGTGAAAAAGTTTCTGCCATTTGTAAACGATTGGAGATACCTTATATATTTAAAGCATCTTACCGCAAAGCAAACCGCACAAGTGCCGGCAGTTTTACAGGCATTGGAGATGAAGCAGCATTAAAGCTTTTAAAAAAAGTGGGCAAAAAATTTAATGTTCCTACAACTACAGATATTCATGCACACGAGGAAGCTGCCATGGCTGCCGAGTATGTAGATGTTTTGCAAATACCTGCATTCCTTTGCCGCCAGACAGATTTGTTGGTTGCAGCTGCAAAAACAGGAAAAATAATAAATGTAAAAAAAGGCCAGTTTCTCAGTGGGCCCTCAATGAAATTTGCAGTAGATAAAATAACGCAGGCCGGCAACAATAAAGTTTGGCTTACCGACCGTGGCAACACTTT
>JAYTCO010000466.1:0-17118 GCA_043736415.1 Ferruginibacter sp.
GGGTCGTGGCTGTAAGCATTATTATCAAAAAAATCAGACAAACTAATTTTACCTGCGGTGATAGTAATTCTTGAATTAGGAATTTTTTCTTCTACCTGATTGACATTAGATACTACGGTTTTGTAGTCTGTATTTTTTAATGGAATGTGTTGTCTTAAAAATAACCTTGCTATATACAAAGCAGGCGCTGTACTCCCAATACGAAATGTTTCTCCATTGGTAAAACCGGCAATACCTTTTGCGGAACTAATGCCTGATCCACCTGCAATCTCGGGGTTGAAATATAAGGCTCCGTTTTTCCAAAGTTTATATCCTAAAAATAAAGTGGTGGTTAAAGAAAGTTTTCTGCTTTCTGCAGTGTTGCTCAAACTATTGTCACCGGAATATTTTGCTTTAAAAGAAGGGTGTGTTTGATTAATAGCTGTTAATTGAAAATGATAACTCCATTTTTTACTACTATCTAAAGATTGTGCAAAAGCTGCTGTTGATAATGTGCTAATAGAAATTAGTAAAATAATTTTTTTCATTTTCTAAAATGGTTTTTTCAGTGGCTGTTTTAATTATTTATTTTTAAAGTCAGTCCTTCAATTAAACTAAGTTTTATTTCTTTTTTCTATGGTTCCAATCAATTCGTCTGCCCAATATCATTTTTATAATAGATTTATCAGTAGCATCCGTTAAGCCAAAGCCATAACCCAAATTCAATTCCCAATCTGCTGAAAAATCAACATCCAAGGTTAAGAATAATTGTTCATTTTGTTGGTTGTATGGAAGAAATTTATTTACCGGGCCAACTGAACCATAATATTCAATACCGGGTGCTATAATTTTTGATAGTGCGTAACTGGCTTTAACATTAGGAGAAAAAGTAAAACCTTGGCGCTTGTTTAATCCGTGAAGTGATCTATCAAAAGCCGGATTAAGCGCCACATACCATTTATTAATTGTTTTATCAATAATTGGTCTGATTTCCAGCGACCAATCATCTTCGCTGTAATGAGATTTTTGATAACCTACTTCAGCAGATAAGCTAAGCCCAAAAGGTAATTTCCATTTTTCGGGAGCTGCAATGCGTGGTCGTATATGGCTGCCTACATAAGCAGTTCTGCCATCACTCCCAATGGCATTAAACATATAAAAACCTATTTCAAAATTATCTGTAAAACCATGTGTAACCTCAATGGTTTCGTGAAATATATGGTTTGTTGCATACACCGCATTCTTAGTTTCAGTTGAGCCATTTTTTGTGTAGTTACTGTGTAGCTCAAACATTGTGCTTCCTTTTTTTACGGTAGGAGCACCATAAACCTGTATTTCATAATTATCCTGTGCTGCACCTTTTAAAAAGCATACGCATAACAGCACCGGTAGAATAAATCTTATTAAACGTATCATAACCACTGACTAAATTTTTTGATGAACCAATTTTTTATTACTTGTGTAAGAAGGCAATAGCTCGTTAGTATGAGAATAAGCCAAGGGAAATAACTTAATGGCAAGGCCTGCAATTTTATTGCACTTGCAAAGGGCGAAAAAGGGATGGCAATTCCTATCAGCATTATTATGGAAGTTAATGCCACAACAGGTGCAGTAGCCCAACTTTGTATAAAAGGAATTTTCTTCGTCCGTATCATGTGTACAATAAGCGTTTGTGACAGCAATCCTTCTATAAACCATCCACTTTGAAAAAGACTTTGGTGTTCAGGAGAATTTGCTTTAAAGAAATAGAACATTAAAAAGAAAGTAGCATAATCAAATATGGAACTTATTGGTCCGATATAAATCATAAACCGTTGAATACCCGATGCATCCCATTTTTTTGGCTTCTCCAAAAAGTCTTCGTCCATACTATCCCATGGAATAGAGGTTTGAGAAATATCGTATAATAAATTCTGTACCAAAATTTGAACGGGTAACATAGGTAAAAAGGGAAGAAAAGCACTTGCGCCCAGCATACTAAACATGTTACCAAAGTTGCTGCTGGCAGTCATTTTAATGTATTTAATAATATTGCCAAAAGTTCTGCGACCATAAATTACGCCCTTGCGCAATACCATTAAATCTTTTTCCAATAAAATTATATCAGCACTTTCTTTGGCTATATCCACGGCAGTATCTACACTTATGCCTACATCTGCTTCTTTTAATGCAGCTGCATCATTTATACCATCACCCATAAAACCAACTGTATGGCCTTTTGCCTGTAAAAGTTTTATAACCCTTGCCTTTTGAACAGGACTTAATTTTGCAAGTATGGAAATGTCATCTATTTTATTTTGCAATTCATCATCGCTCATTTTTTCTAATTCACTACCCAATAAAATATTACTGTAAGAAATACCAACATCCCGGCATATTTTTTTTGTTACAATTTCATTGTCGCCTGTTAAAACTTTAACTGTAACACCTAATTTTTGCAGGGCTTCAATAGAAGTTTTTGCAGAAGGTTTTGCAGGATCTAAAAAACCTATAAACCCTGTTAGTGTCATGTCTTTTTCATCTTCTACAGAATAAGTTAATGCCCTGTCATCAAATTCTTTAATGGCAACAAGCAATACCCTTAATCCTTCTTCATTTAATTTTTTGGAAGTGTTTAATATTTTTTTTCTCACTTCTGCATCCATTGCAATTACCGTATCATTTTCAATATGCAGTTGCTTGTCTTCCCCCGGGTCAAAAGCATGTGTACACAAATCCAGCATTTCTTCAACAGCACCTTTACAAATCAATAAATGTTTACCATTTCGCTGTTTTAAAATTACGCTCATCCTTCTACGCTGAAAGTCAAAAGGAATTTCATCTACCTTCAAAAAGTATTCTTCTACTTTTAAATAGTCGTGCAGTTCAAGGTGATCTAATACTGCTACATCTAATAAATTCTTAAGACCGGTCTGATGATAACTGTTTAAAAAAGCCCATTTCAACACTTCTTCATCTTCATCACCAAAAATATTTAAATGTCTTTCCAATACAATTTTATCCATCGTAAGTGTTCCTGTTTTATCAGTACACAATACATCCATAGCGCCCAAATTTTGAATAGCATTCAGGCGTTTTACAATTACCTTTCTTTTGCTCATACTTACTGCACCTTTGGCAAGGTTGGCAGTTACTATCATCGGCAACATTTCGGGCGTTAAACCAACGGCTACTGCTATGGCAAAAAGTAAAGCTTCCATCCAGTTACCTTTAACAACACCATTAATAATAAAAATTAAAGGCACCATTATCAGCATAAATTTTATGAGTAAATAACTCACTTTGTTTACGCCTTTGTCAAAACTTGTTTCTGCACTTTTACCAACGATTGATTTACTGATTGATCCAAAATAAGTTTGGTTTCCTGTGGTAACAATCATGGCCGTAGCTGATCCACTTACTACATTGGTACCCATAAAACAAATGTTGTCTAACTCCAGCGGCGATATATTAACAGCATCACGTATTGGTAAATTTCTTTTTTCTGCAGGCATAGATTCTCCTGTAAGCATCGCCTGGCTTACAAACAAATCTTTTGATTGAATGATCCGGCAATCGGCAGGTATCATATCGCCGGCAGATAAAAAAATAATATCACCCGGCACTAATTCTTTTATATCCAATTCTTTTTTACCGGATACTTTTCTTAGTACTGTAGCAGTTGTTTTCACCATGCTTTTCAATTGCTCTGCGGCACGGTTGCTCCGGTACTCCTGAAAAAAACGTAGAAGGGAACTAACCATTACCATAATCCCTACCATGATAACCGTTTTATATTCTGCTTCGCCGGGTTTGGCCATCCACACATCTACAACAAATGAAATGATGGCAATAATTAACAGCACCCCAATGAACGGATTAACGAAAGCGGCAAATAATTGCCGGGCCCACGATGGTGCTTTTTCGTGTTGCACTTCGTTTACGCCATAAAAAATTAATTTTTCCTGTACCTGCTCGGGTGACAATCCTTCTGCACTACTATCAAACTGGGTAAAAAATAGGTTGCTGTCAGATTTGCTGGCATTTTTTAATTTGCCTGCAGCATCGTCGTTTAAGCCATTTTGACCGGAGGTGAAGGAAAAACGGGTTTTAATATTATCTCTTACGGTTGTGAGCATAATGTTTATTTTTTGCTTTTATAGAGAATATAAAGTGTTCCTGATAAAAATAATATTATCGATAGCCCAATCATGCTGTATTTTAATATGGGGAAATTGTTGGTTGGGTGTATGTGTCCGTCAACATTTAAATCTGTTACGATTATAACAACCATAATTATCAAAATTGAGTTTAACCACATTAAATTATGTTTCATACTGTAATCCTTTTATTTTAACCGGGGTAAAAAACTTAATACTCTCTTATTTTTTAACGTAATCGACAGCAACTTATTAAAACAATTACCGCAACTGCCGCAAGTTAAAACAGCCCCATAAAAGGGGCTGTTAGAAATGCTTTAGAAAATTATTAGAAAATCATTAGGAGCTTACATTTAAGTATGTGGAATGACAATTGTAAAGGTGGTACCATTATTTTCTTTTGATTGCAGCGTTAAATCTCCTTTGTGTAAGGTGATAATTTTGTGCGTTAAAAAAAGGCCGATACCATTTCCATCTGCAAATTTTTTGTTGTTCCCTCTGTAAAAAGGTTTAAAAATATGTTGCAGTTCATTCTGGCTTATACCAATACCGTTATCAGAAAAAGATAGAATAATGTTTTGTTTATCATACGAAATAGAAACATTGCTCTGTTTGTTTTTAGAAAACTTACAACCATTTTCCATTAGGTTAACAAAGGCAACTTTTAATAAATACTCATTGCCCTGTACAGATATAAAACCATCGTCTTCAATTTCTTTTTCAAAAGCAACATTTATTTTATACCCGGGTTGGTTGTGTACTACTTCATTGCTTGCATCCAATAAAATCTCATCTAACCGCATTTCTTTAAATGCAATTTCAGTCTGGTCATAATTGGCTTTGGCTAAATCGAGCAAACTGCTGGAGAGACGAATTAATTTTTGTGTATCTGAAATTATATGTTCAATGGATTGTTTGTATTCCGAACTACTTCTATCTTTTTGAATGGTAAGCTGCATTTCGGCAAGCATGGCTGTGAGCGGTGTTCTTAGCTCATGAGAAATATTTGATACAAAATGTTTTTGTGCATCAAAAGAATTCTCCAGCCTGTTAAGCATTTCATTAAATGTAATTGCCAAAGCTGCAATTTCATCTTTGCGGTTGCCTTCGTCAATTCTTAAATCTAAATTAGTAGCGGTAATTTTTTTTACTTTATCAACCATTGTAGAAACGGGTTGTAATGCTTTTTTTGATAAAAATTTTCCTACAAAAAAAATAATAACTATAGAAACAAGAAAAGCTATCAGCAATGTATTGCGAAGATTGGCCAACTTGGCTAATCCATAACCATCTATTGAAGCGGAAGTAACTATATAATGGTTGTTGTTGTGCTCGTACATAAAACCAACCACCTGCATATTTTTTATATAAAACTGTATTTGTTTTAAAGCAATTATACTGTCAATCATTCCACGGGTTTCCTTCACTTTATCAAGCTCTACAGCATCATGATAAAGGAGATTAAATGAAGTATCATAAATGGCTACTTCTTCCTGATAAAGGGCATTTGGAGCTTTTTTATAAATTAGCTGCAATACCTCAGGCAAAACTTTTGTATCAAATAATAAATTGGCTTTTGTAGCTCCCTGTTGTTTAAGCCGCTTAAAATATTCGTCCTCTCTCGTTTCGGATGAAGTAAAATAAACCGTTAATACAAATGCGAGTAGCAGTGCAGCAATTAACGAAGTAAACAAAAGTGTAAGCCTTGTTTTAATCTGCATGGCTAATCTTTTTTAAAAATAAAACCAAGCCCCGGTTTGGTATGAATGAGTTTTACATTAAAATCCCTGTCAATTTTTTTTCGGAGATAATTTATGTAAACATCAATAAAATTAGTTCCTGTATCAAAGGTTGTTTCCCAAACATTTTCAGCAATTTCTGTACGGCTTAATACCCTCTCCGTATTTTGAAGCATGTATTCCAATAATTTTAATTCCTTGGGAGTTAATGAAATTTCTGTGTTGTGGCGTTTTACAATTTTGGTATGTAAGTTTAATTCGAGATCTGCATATTTTAAAATAAACCCTTTCGCATTTACATTACTGTTACTTCTTTTTAATAACGCACGAATGCGAACATGTAATTCTCTTAAATCAAATGGCTTTACCAAATAATCATCTGCACCTGCATCAAATCCTTCTACTTTATCATTGGTTGTACCCAATGCTGTTAACATGATAATGGGAATATTAGGTTTCTGCAAACGGACTTCTTTACAAAGATCTATACCGCTTATTACAGGCAATACAATATCCGTAATAATGATATCATAGTGGTTATTAAGTGCTAATTTTTTACCGGTTTCGCCATCATAAGCAACCATTACGTTAAAGCCCTGCTCCTGCAAACCTCTTTTTATAAGTTCAGCAATTCGCTGTTCATCTTCAATTAATAATACCTGCAACATTTTTATTAAATAAATTTATTTTCTTTATTAAAACCATTCCTTTTAAAATAATAATTAAAACAAATAACAGCCGCTGCAATACAACCAGGTGTCTACAACGTTTTTATTAACCTGCAAATTGTAAATAAAGCATAACAACCGCAGCGGTAGTCATTAATATTAATGTTGAAAAACCAAGTATGTTAGAAAGTTTACCATTAGTATATTCTCCCATTACTTTTTTATTATTGGCGATGTGTAAAATAATTGCAATTAAAACGGGAGCTGTCAGTCCATAAAGAATGGCAGAATAAATAAGTGCTTTAACAGGCGAAATGCCCAGTTCATTCATCGATAGTCCGAGTATTAATGATATGGTTACAACAATATAAAATCCTTTTGCTTCGTAGAATTTTTTGTCAAGCCCTTGCTTCCAGCCGAATGTTTCTGTTATGATATATGAAAGAGATCCACTTAAAACAGGAATTGCCAAAAGCCCTGTGCCAATAACACCAACTGCAAAAAGCAGGTAAGCAAAGTTTCCTGCCAATGGTTTCAATGCTTGTGCAGCTTGCTCAACAGTATCAATCTGGTGTATGCCGCCATTAAATAAAACTGTGCCTGTTGTAAGTATAATGAAAAACATTACAAGATTGGAAAACAACATCCCAAAATTTACATCAGCTTTCATTTCATTCATTATCTCTTTATTCAGCACTAATATTTTTCTGTTTTTTCTGTCTTCTACTTCCATTGTTGCCTGCCAAAAGAAAAGATAGGGCGAAATGGTTGTACCAAGAATGGCAACAAGTATACTAATGTAATTTTTGTCAAATTTTATAGTTGGGATAAATGTGCCTTTTAAAATAACCATCCAATCTTGTTTGTATAAAAATGGAACTATTAAATAAACCAAAAGCACCATGCACAAATATTTTAGAACAGAAGCTATTTTTTGATAGGGTAAAAAAACTATAATAATTAAAAGAAGAATTGTTAAGCCTATACTGAAAAAGATTGCGGGTATTGTCGGAAACAAAAGATTTCCAACAGCCCCCATCCCTGCTATGTCTGCACCAATGTTTAAAACAATGGCAGGAAAACTAAACAGCACCATTATATACAAAATAGATTTTGGATAATTTGTTTTTAAAGTGCCCGTTAAGCCCTGTGATGTTACCATACCAATTCTTGCACACATTTCCTGTATGGCTGCCATAAGTGGAAATGTAATAAGGGCAGTCCAAAGTGTTGAAAGCCCATATTGAGCACCTGCCTGTGAGTAGGTTGCAATGCCTGATGGATCATCATCACTTGCACCTGTAACAAGACCTGGACCGAGCAATTTCCAGAACCGTACAAGTTTATTTGGTTTATTATTATTAATCATTTTCTTAAATGTTGTTTAAGCGTTGGCAAAAGACCAACAAACATTATAACAAAAGCTGTGAGTATATTTATTTCGATGAAAAAATTTGAGTTGCTTGCTTTATGAAAAATTAAATACAGGCTAATTACCACATCAAACAGGATAATAAATAGTATAAATAATTTGTTCATTATTTTAAATTGCATGTTGCTTAGGTTTACCAATATTTTATTTTACAAAATAGTTCCTTTTAAAATAAAAGCAGCTATTGTAAAATAAATAATTAAACCTGTAACATCCACCAGTGTTGCAACAAGTGGCGCAGATGAAGTGGCTGGGTCTAGCTTAAATTTCTTTAAAACAATCGGTATCATTGAGCCGCTTAATGTGCCCCACATTACAATTCCGATTAAGGAAAAGAAAATAGTAAGTGCAAGTAAAAAATAATGTGGTCCGTAATTATACAGGTGAAGACTTTGCCACACTTCTATTCTAATAAAACCGATGGTACCTAAAATAAAACCCAGTGTTAAGCCCGATAAAATTTCCCGCCGCATTACAAACCACCAGTCTTTAATGGTAAGTTCTTTTAGTGCCATTGCACGAATAATAAGTGTTGCAGCCTGCGAGCCACTGTTACCTCCGCTTGAAATTATTAGCGGTACAAATAAAGCCAACACAACAGCCTTAGAAATTTCTGCATCAAAATATCCCATGGCAGTTGCTGTCAGCATTTCACCTACAAAAAGAACAATTAACCAGGTAGCTCTTTTTTTAATCAGCGAAAAAAAAGATGTTTTTACATACGGATAATCGAGTCCTTCCACACCACCAAAGTTTTGTATTTCCTTTGTGTCTCTTTGTTCTGCCGCATCCATTACATCATCAACCGTTAAAACCCCTAACAATATATTGTCTGCATTTGTTACGGGTAATACCACCCTGTCGTATTCTTTAAATTTTTGTACAGCATCTTCTTTAGTGTCTGTCATTTTCAGGCTTACACAAAAACCATCTAAAATATCTGCCACTTTTTTAGAAGGTTCGTTTAATACAAAACGGCGCATAGGTATATCATCAATTAATTTGCCCTCTTTATCTATAACATAAATTACATTAGCCGTTTCTGTGTCTTTATGATTTTTTCTAAGATGTTCAGAGGCTTCTCCAATAGTAAATTGTGAGGTGATGGTTGCAAACTCTGTATTAATAAGCCTTGCAACACTATTTTCGGGATACCCTAAAATATCATGAACTGCATCTTTGTTTTTTTCGTTTAATAATTTTAGGAGGTTCGAACGTTCAACGCCTTTTAAAGAAGAATAAAAAGCAACACGGTCATCAGAACTTAATTCATTTAAAATAAATATTGCTCGTGATGTTGTTATGGTCTCAGCAATTATTTTTTGTAAGGGTATATTTAAATAAGGGAAAACCTTTACCTGTATTGTTGTTGGTAAAGAATTATATGCCTGCAAAGCAGCATCTGTTGGTACTGCACTAAGCATTTTGGCAACTTCTGTAGGGTGTACATTTTTGTTACCATTACCAAAGTTTAAAAGGCTGCTAAAATCTCCCTGAATAATTTTTTTGCTGATTTCTTTTAGGTTCATCATATATAGCCATTAATTTTATCTAGCCCAATCACGGATATGTTTGCAGTGTGGTGGCAGGAAACTGAGAATAGCGTAATAACTGCAAATAATATTTTTATTATAAATTTAGCCATAAGTTTAGTTTGAACGAATATTTTATAAGATTGTTTATTTGTATTATTAATGAAAACTTGTTAATGTTCTAACAATTGCGAGGTCAAAAATAAAATGCAGATAACAACAATTTTCGGTGATCTGAATGGATCTCTTCCTTGGGTGTATCTTGTTAAGACATTACCTGATTGCGATATACCAGTTTTCTTATCAGAATAAATAATACAACTGCAGCAACTGCAAAACCTGCTTCTGTATTAAACATGCCCTTTGCACCAAAGTGTGTATAAGCAATTCCAACAATGTAAGTCATTAGGTAAATGGGCGAATTTGACAGGGCGGTAAAAATATTGAATTTGGTAGCTGCAGCACCTTTCCCAATTGCCTCCAATGTAAAAGCGGTAAAGCCTGCATAGCCCAGCCCGGTTGCTATTGCGTATAAAGATGTCCAAACTATAAACATCATTTCTGTTCTTGGTGCATAACCCATTCCTACAATAGAGGCGGCACCTGCCAGACCAAACAGCAAATATGCATTTCTGCTATCCATCCTGTCGCATATCCAACCACCTATTAAACAACCTACTGCCGAAAGCAGGCCTCCCGCCACGCCGGTTACCAAGGCAATGGTATCTGCGCTTGCATACCAATCTTTACCAATGGCAGAAAACAGGTTACTGGCAGCACCGGTACAAAGGGTTAAAAAGCAAAGCAGAAGGCCCAGTGAACCGCTTTTTGTTTTAACCGTGTCCCATACATCATTAAATAAGTTTTTATAAGTATTGCTGATTCTCGCTTCCCTTATGGAAATTTTCGGATCATTAAAAAAGAACAATGCTAAACTGCAGGATAAACAGATTACTGCTAATATTGCACCCGTCATCCAGGGGGCGGGTAAACGCTGAGATAAATAAATTCCTAATCCACCACCAAGGCCAACTCCGCCAAGATTGCCTGCCTGAAAAAAACCTGAAGCCCTTCCTTTTAATGCGTCAGGTACATTGTATGCCATTAAACCATCTGTTGCCATACATAAAAAGGTAATCGCTATTTGGCATAAAAAGACAATGATCGTTAATTGCGGCAAGCTGGATTCTTTGAATGGCAAAATTCCGGTGGCAAAAATGCCAATGGAACCTATTATGCTACCTATCCAATACCATTTTTTAAAAGAAAATATCGTATCGACTAAAGGTGCCCATAAAAATTTTAAAACACTTGGAAGAATCGAAAACGCCACCAATGCAGCTATTTTTTCGACCGAAACACCTGCTTGGGATAAGAGAAAGCCGATTGTAACCGATACATATCCCGATGATACGCCATAAGGTAATATCAGGATGGAAAATAAAAACGGATGGACGGGTTTGGAGACTTTTACTATTGAAGAGATGCTATTATCAATCATTAATTATTTTATTAAAATTTAGCTTCAATATTTAGATGTTGCGTTTATACTCAAAAGTAAAAAATGATAATTACTACATTATGTGTACCTCTGCCACACCTGCATTAAGTTTCAAGTTAGGTTGGTCAATCAAATGTGTTGGTAGCTTTTTCAAAACGCATCATAATTCATTGTATATATTGAAAATCATCATCTATATTAGAATAACAATTTTCTTTAAAAAAAAGATTAATCATAAATAAATAATTACCAAAGAGAAAACTGTAGTCATCAAACAAGTCATCCACATTGCTATCACGAGCTATATGAAGACATACTTGTTACTTTTAGTTTGTTCACCCCAATTGCAGGTTCTCTATTTATGAACTTCATTTTTATAAACGGTACCATCTTTCATAACAAATTTTACATGTTCAAGAGTGGTAATATCGTCCAGCGAGTTTCCTTCAACAGCAATAATATCTGCAAGTTTTCCTTTTGTTAATGATTTTGTTCTATCTTTCAAATCTAGCAGGTCGGCTGCATTAATCGTTACCGATTGTATGGCCTGCATTATGTTAGCCAGTATTTTATTAAATAAAATTGTTCGCATTCCAGCCATGAGGATAAAGGCCGGCATCTGTGCTTAAAGCAATTTTTAACCCCTATAAAACTTACTTCTTAATAAGTGTAGGATAAGTTATACCCAACTGCTCCATATAGGTTTTATATTTTGTTGGATTGTAATAAAATTTCTTCATTTCATTTCTGTACGTATCCATCTTTTCTTTATTTAAATAGATGGGTGCATTGTCTTTCTCTGTTATAAACGGAATATACTGCACGTCTTTTGTCTGTACATTTTTAAAATAATCTTTTGCACCGCTTAATATTTGCGGATTGGTAAACAAATCAATTAAAGTAAGTGCAGTAACTTTTGCGCCGGCTAAACAACCTTTGTGTGCTATAGGGGTTGCCATGGCAATAGCGTCGCCCCAATGATGTCCTTTTAAACCCGGAATATTTGCCGGATAACCCAGAACAATTGTAGGAACATTCCACGATACATCTGCAATATCATCAGAGCCGCCACCCCATGAAAAAGGAACAGAACCTTGTAACGTGTCAATGGTATTTCGCAATCCATCAATTGGTCTTCCTTTAAAATCTTTTTTAGGAGCATCCATCAATTTCTGTACTGCTACGGCTAATTGGTTATCAGCTTCGCTCCATTTTGGCAATCCAATTTTTGTAATATTTGCATACATAGCAGTTGCCAAAGCTTTATTAAAATGCCCGGGCCATGCAGCGCCTAATATTTGGTAATTCATTTTAGTATCCGTCATCATTGCAGCTCCTTTTGCAATATTAATTCCAGCCTCGTACATACTTTTTATATCCTTGTATTCTCTTTCTCTAAAGTAATACCAAACGCTTGCTTTTGATGGCACTACATTAGGTTGATCACCTCCGTCGGTAATTACATAATGCGACCGTTGTGTTGGTTTTAAATGTTCTCTTTTAAAATTCCAGCCAACATCCATTAACTCTACTGCATCCAATGCGCTTTTACCTCTCCACGGAGCTGCCGCTGCATGGGCAGCTTCTCCTTCAAAAGAAAATTGTGCTGATATCAATCCATTCCCTCCGTTATCTCCATAGTTGCAACTAAAATCGCTGCTTACATGTGTAAAAATACAGGCATCAACATTTTTAAAAAATCCATCACGCACATACCAGGCTTTACTGGCAACCAGCTCTTCTGCAACACCGGGCCAAATTATTAAAGTGCCTTTGATATTATTTTTCTCCATCATTTCTTTAACTGCAATAGCAGCGTTAATAATAACCGCCTGTCCGGAATTATGTCCTTCACCATGCCCGGGAGCACCTTCTACTATTGGGTCTTTATAAGCAACACCCGGCTTTTGAGATGCTTTGGGAATACAATCTATATCACTGCCTAAAGCAATTACGGGACTGCCGCTTCCCCATGTGGCACGCCAGGCAGTTGGGATATTTGAAATTCCTTTTTCTACTTTAAAACCATTTTTGGTAAGAATATCCGTTAAATATTTTGAAGTTTCAATCTCCTGAAAGCCCAACTCTCCAAAACTAAAAACCATGTCCACCATTTCCTGTACCTGCTTTTCTTTTGCGGCAACAATTGGAATAATCTGTTGTTTTAAATTAGCTATGGTAAGGCTGTCGTAAACTTTTGTTTGTGCAGACACATCTAAATAAATAAGCACCAGTAATAGCGTGTAGAATTTTTTCATTTTTTTTAGTTTAGGTTATTTCTTGCAGCCGGTTTAAAGTTTTAGTTTTGTTTGAGTATGATGTTACCAGCTTCCAGTTGTAGGTAAGACGATCCTACGAATCTAATCTGTTTTTACAAGAACATATTTTTATGTCTCGCTCTCTCCAATAATTAAAGTGTCCCCTTTTAAAACAAATGGCCTTGGTTAGTCCGGATCGATATACCATGGTAAGAACCACCTTTAACATGATGCGTCGTCCTAAAATAACTATTGCGTCGTCCTGTGAGGCAAGGACTAAAAGGTTGCTGCAAAGTAGAAATTAATTCAATGATTTTATAAATTCATCAGCATATTGAATAAGTTGTTTAAGCCCTTTTTCTTCAACGGGATAATGTCCTGCATCTTCCAAAATTTTTATTGTAAAAGGGGCTTTAATTCCTTCCATAGAAATTTGGCTCACCGCTAAAGGTGTCCAGGTATCTTTTTCAGGTTGGGTTAGCAATATGGGGCATTTATCAAATTGCTTTACAGGTATTGGAAGTTCATAAGTAACCAAAGAATAAATAAACTGCAATTGCACACTGCTGTTTGCCGAAAGCTCATCTTCCAAAAATATTTCCAATGCTTTTTTATTATTTACAAGGTCGTTCATTTTAGCAAGGCCTTTTATTGGAATACAAACTCTACCTAAGCCAAGGCTGCATAAAGTGCGCAAAAGCGGTAAGGCCAGCCAATTGGTTTTGGGAAATTTCACCGTTTCGTATTGCACTCTTTTATCATTATTCTTTAAAAAGCACATACCTATAATACCATGCACTTCTTTTAAATTGCAAGCCACACAATACACAAGCATACCACCGGCACTTAAGCCATATAAAACGGTTTTTTTATAATCTCTCTTATTTTCTGCATGTATAAAGTCGGTAAAAGACTGCACCCAATCTTCGTACTTAATATTTTTTTGGTTTACCTCAGTTAAGCCATACCCCAGATTATCCATTGCCACCACTTCATAACCAAGTGCTGCCATTTTATGGCCAAAAATCATATTGAGTTGTCTACCATTGGTACCAACTCCGTGATGTAAGAAAACTCTATATTTGGCAGTTGGATTTGGATATCTATCCAGGTGCATTTTATTACCTTTCCAGTCCCAGGTTTCTTCTACAGGTAGATTATCTTCTTTAATTTGAAAATCACTTGGCAGCAACCCGTTTAATTCTTTCCATGCTGCATTGCTGTTGTACGATTTCATATTTGCAGGGTTTTAATAATGATTTGGTTTCATTATTTGCTACAAGATACTTTCTTGCAACGAAATAGTAACGCTGCAGTAGTTTCTACATTATGGTATGGGCTTTTCATTCCCTTCCACCTAAGGACTGCCCGCCTCGGCGGAATGGGGAGCTGCTAATTCCCATCCCTCGGAGGGGTGTCCTTAAGGACGGGATGGTTTAATTATCTTCCACCTCTACCCAAACGGCACATTATCACTCGTTTTTTCCCAACCACGAACGTGGTGGTCAGTACCTGCGGTACTAAGCCGGGGAACCATTTGCGGGTTAAGCAGAAAAACCACATAAAATTATAATCAAATTTTAGACCTGGCGGAGGGTAACACATTATGCAATAATCAGCAAAGCAGTTTACTTTTAGAGCTGTGCCAAATGTCTTTGCAAATGAATTTATTTTTATCAGGCAGGAATATAAATATTAAAACGTGTTCCTTTTCCCAATTCACTTTCTGCTGTCACCATGCCATTATGATTCTCAACAATTTTCTTTACAATGGCCAGCCCTATTCCTGTTCCTGCATATTTTTCTTTTACATGCAACTTTTGAAACACTTCAAATATTTTTTCAGCATATTGTTTTTTAAAGCCAATGCCATTGTCAGTAACTGTAATATGACAGGTTTTCGGACTGTTTAAAGGAGAGTCAGAACCTGATACGATTTTACTTTCTATCATAATACGTAAAGGCACATTCTGTTTTGAAAATTTAAGTGCGTTGCTGATGAGATTGTGCATCAGCTGGCGAAACTGGAATGGAATAATATTTACTTCGCACATTTCCCCTAATGTTACAGCTGCATTTTTTTCTCCTATTGATTCTTTAAATTCTTCTGTTACTTCGTCAACTATTTTTTTAAGGAAAGTGAGTTCATATATTCTTTCTGATGTGCTTAGACGGGAGAAGGCAAGCAGATCCTGAATTAGTGATTGCATACGTGTGGCAGAAATCTGCATACGGCCGAAATATTCTTTTGCATTTTCAGACAGATTTTCATATTCTGTTGCGAGGATCTGTCCTGCAAAAATTTGAATTTTTCTTAACGGTTCCTGCAAATCGTGACTTGAAACGTAGGCAAATGCTTCAAGCTCTTTATTCATTTTCTGCAGTTCAATATTTTTTTCTTCCAGTTGTTCTGTGCGCTCAATTACTTTTTGTTCCAGCACCTTTTCGCTTTCTTCAATTTTTTTGCGGGCAAGTAACTGATCAGTTATTTCTATTGCATGAACTAATATGCCGTCTGTATGTCCGTTTGCATCATGAGATGCCTGATAGATAAAATTAAAAAAACCTTCTTCGAGCTTACCGCTTTCTCTGGATAATGTAACCGGCAATTCATTCGCAATAAAAGGTTCTCCGGTTGTGTAAACCGCATCTAATATTTCAAAAATGCCTGTTCCTTCAAGTTCAGGCAAGGCTTCCCTTATTGGCTTGCCTACAATATCTCTATTGCCAATAAGCTGCATGTACATTGCATTGGCGAGTTCATAAATATGCGTGGAACCCCGCAGCACACATATAATCGCAGGGGCTTCCATAAATAAATTACGCACATTGCCTTCCAGCGTCTGCCTAAACTTAATAATATTTATTTGCGCTTGCACCCGTGCCAGCAATTCTTTACTGGAAAATGGCTTTACCAGGTAATCATCAGCACCTGTTTGCAACCCTTCAATTTTTGATTCTTCCCCGGCACGGGCTGTAAGGAAAATGACAGGAATATTTGCAGTGGATTTATTGTTTTTAATTTCTTTCAATAAGCCGATGCCATCCATCACCGGCATCATAATATCTGAAAGTACCAGTGCCGGAATAGTTTCTTTTATCCTGTGTAACGCATCCATACCGTTGTTGGCCGTGATAACATTAAAACTATTTGACAGAATGGAACTGATATGTTCACGCATGTCGGCATTATCATCAACAACAAGAATGGTTGGAAGAATATTTTCTTCCTTTACATCAGGTGTCTTTAATAATTCAGGTTTTACTTTTTTAAGTAGTGTATCAATTTCATCTACATAAATAGCAGAAGAAATTTCATCTGAATCAATTGTTGTTTTTGAAATCTGATGATCGGCAATATGTTTTTTACCGGTAGGAATTTTTACAGTAAATACACTTCCCTCATTCAATTTGCTCTCAACATTTATGGTGCCGTGGTGCATTTGCACAAGTTCTTTTATAAGCGATAAGCCAATGCCGGTGCCTTCATAAGTTCGGCCTGTAACATTTTGTACACGGTGAAAGCGTTCAAACATTTTAGGCAATTCATTTTCAGGAATTCCAACGCCGGTGTCTGTAACTTTTAATACAGCAAAATCTTCTTCTGCAGATAACGCTACAATGATGCTTCCTTTAAGGGTGTATTTAAAAGCGTTGCTTAAAAGATTGAATACAATTTTTTCCCACATTTGCCTATCTACATACATGGGCTGAATGATGATGTCGGCCTGTAGTATAAGTTTTAATTCTGCTTTTTCTATTACGGAACGAAAGTTAGCTGCAAGATTTTTTGTGAGCGCAACTATATCAACCAGGTTAAAAACTGCCTGTTGTCTTCCGCTTTCTATGCGGCTAAAATCGAGGAGGGTA
>JAYTCO010000467.1:0-7020 GCA_043736415.1 Ferruginibacter sp.
ATACTCCTGCCTCAGTTGCGATATACATTTTTGTATCGGTATCAGGATGATACAATGCCCAATAAACAGGCATTTCAGGCAAATTACCATCACATGCTATCCAACTGGTTCCACCATTAGTTGTACTCCAAATACTTGTAGTTGAAGCCGCAAATGCGCTAGCAAGGGTAACAGTAATATCCTGATCATTAACACCAATAATTACACTGTTTACATAGCCAGCTGCAATACCTGCGGGAGTAATATCAGTAACTGTGGGAGTTGGCTGGTCAGCATTATCAATTTTAAAAACTTTACCATTGGTCAACCCAAAATAAACCCTGTTTGCTGTGTAAGGTGAAACAGTAACACTTGCAACACTTGCAGTAACTGTTGAATTTGGCGCAGGTAAAAAACCAAATTCAGGTATGTTCACAGGAGTAAAAGTAAACCCTGAGTGAGGATCTTCCCACCTAAGATATTGCTGGCCATCATAGCCTGCGTAAACTTTATTACCTGAGTTGTCAAAATCGTATGGATTTATAAACTGACCAGAAGTACTTGCACTGCCATTCGAAATCCAACTAGCCCCTCCATTTGAAGACCGTCTGAAATTTGCATAAACATAGGCTCCCGTTTGAAATAACGGTTCATCCTGATCAATTGCTGTAATACCTCCATCCCCACCAAGCACTTCAACGGACGAAGTAAGGCCTGCACCATTAAACTGATGTGTTCCATTATCCTGAGCACCTGCTAAAAAATAGTTTGTTGAGGTTGGATGTATGCTTACTCCATAAAATTGTTTTATTCTAATTCCGGTATTTTTATCTGAAAAAATTGATCCTTTATTGTTTGAGTAAAATAACCCGCCATCAGTCCCAACTATTAATTTATTTCCGTTGTCATACCATGCCATGTTATGAATATCTGCATGTACATACTGTCCTATGGTACCAACCCATTCAGATATTTTATCAAAAGTAATTCCCCCATCTGTAGATTTAAGTAATCTTAAGCTTCCAATAATAACAGTATTTGGATCAGATGGATCTATAATTATACCATTTGAATATGTTCCTTGGCCTTGAGCTCCATTAAGATCTGTAACATTGGTTGCAGTTAATCCCGTAGTCGTCCAGTTTAGCCCGCCATCTATAGATTTAGCCACTGAATCAATTTTATTTGTGTTGCTTATTGCTGCGTATACGGTATTTGCTAAACAGGCTATTTCAACTCTGGCGCCATTTCCGGTTGGTATCGTGTAAGGAGTAGTTGCGGATTGCCAGACAGGTGTAGATGCAGCTGGGTTAGCCGTAAATTTATATCCCCCAATACCTGCAGCAGAGCTAAGTCCACCAACTACATGCATAGTACCGTTTGAACTTATTTCAAAATCAACAATGCGAGAAGTGGTGGTAAAAGGATTTATACTTACCCATGATGTTCCACCGTTTGTTGAACGTTGTAAACCTACAGGTATAGAAATACCCATTGTACTGACGTAAACATTTCCTGCAGCATCGCATAATATTTTTGTGCATCTAGTGAGGGTAGAACTGCTAGGTAGCAACGTCCATGTTATACCATGATCGGTACTTTTAAAAACACCTACTCCTCCAACACCTCCTCCGGTAAAATAAGCCTCACCGGTACAAAAATACATAGTATTGGTATTTGTAGGGTCTTGGCAAATTCCTGAAACGGCCAGATTACTTAAGTAGTCATTTATCAAAGTCCATTGAGGAACAGCGGCAGTTACATCATTTGTTTTCCATAACCCACCAGATATACCACCCACCCACACAGTTTTTCCTGTTGGGTCTGCTAAGTCTACCCATACAGTTCTCATTCTTCCGGATGTAACACCACCACCTGGCCTTGTATTACCATTACTTGGACCAACAGCATCACTATTTGAACCTCTTTCTATCCAGGTAAGGGGTGCCATTATTTTTGAAGAGGAATTGCTATAGTTGTTTGTATTTTTTAAATTTTCTGTTTCCAAAACAGCATCCCACATTCTTCTATATGAAACTTCACCAGTGGAAGGATCAGTATTTCTTTTTCTCTCAAACTCCGCAGCTTTATCCGGACCGTCATATTTATCATTTTCTTCGTCACTTTCATTTTCAAATTTGTGGTTACAACCTGATAAAATTGAGCATGAAATTATTATTAAAAGAAATAATGAAATATAGTTGAAGTAAATTTTTTTCATGGCTAGAATTTATTTAGAATATCTACTATTTTAGAGCTTTTTAAATATTAAAATTTTAATTTTTTATCTAATTATGAAGATAAGCATTAAAGGCTCATATTAAAAGTGCATGCTTTAAATTTTTATCTCTATTTTATTAAAATTTTGTATTTAGGAAATATAAATTTTGTGTTTACAAAACTTAATTTTTTGTGCATCCGCCTATTAACTCCTACCTTTGCGCCCAAAAATCAAGCTTTTAATAGCTTCATATAAATTAATAACCGCAACAGATAATTTATGATAGAAATTAAACCGGATGAAATTTCAGCAATACTGCGTCAGCAATTAAGTAATTTCAATGCAGGGGCAAACTTAGAAGAAGTTGGTACTGTACTACAAGTGGGTGATGGTATTGCACGTATATATGGACTTAAAAATGTTCGTTCAGGTGAACTTGTAGAATTTGACAATGGTGTAAAAGCTATTGCACTGAACCTTGAAGAAGATAATGTAGGTGTAGTTTTAATGGGCGACAGCGGGGAGATTAGAGAAGGTGATAAAGTGAAACGTACCGGACAGATTGCATCCATAAAAGTTGGAGAAGGAATGTGTGGAAGAGTGATTAATACCCTTGGTAATCCAATTGATGGTAAAGGGCCGCTACAGGGAGAACTATATGAAATGCCGCTGGAAAGAAAAGCACCCGGTGTTATTTTTAGAGAGCCGGTAAAAGAACCTTTGCAGACAGGTATTAAAGCAATTGATGCAATGATTCCTGTTGGTCGTGGTCAGCGAGAATTAATTATTGGTGATCGACAGACCGGAAAGTCTGCCATTGCCATTGATACCATTATCAACCAAAAAGAATTTTACGCAGCAGGCAAACCTGTTTATTGTATATATGTGGCTATTGGGCAAAAAGCATCTACCATTGCCGGTGTTATGAAAACGCTGGAAGAAAATGGTGCAATGGCTTATACAACTATTGTTGCAGCTTCAGCATCTGAACCTGCTCCATTACAATTCTACGCACCTTTTGCAGGCGCAGCTATCGGCGAATTTTTTAGAGATACCGGTCGTCCTGCACTTATAATTTATGATGATTTATCTAAACAGGCTGTAGCATACAGAGAAGTATCTCTTTTGTTACGCCGTCCACCAGGTCGTGAAGCGTATCCAGGAGATGTATTTTATCTGCACAGCCGTTTACTTGAAAGAGCCGCCAAAGTGGTTTCTAAAGATGAAATTGCACGCCAGATGAACGATTTGCCTGAATCTATCAAGCATCTTGTAAAGGGTGGTGGTTCTCTTACTGCATTACCAATTATTGAAACACAGGCCGGTGACGTTTCTGCTTATATCCCTACCAACGTAATTTCAATTACTGACGGCCAGATTTTTCTTGAAGGAAACTTATTTAATGCGGGTATCAGACCTGCAATTAACGTAGGTATTTCCGTAAGCCGTGTTGGTGGTAATGCACAGATTAAATCAATGAAAAAAGTTGCAGGTACGCTTAAATTGGATCAGGCACTTTACCGCGAGCTTGAGGCATTCTCTAAATTTGGTGGTGACTTAGATGCTGCTACTAAAAACGTAATTGATAAAGGTGCCCGTAATGTGGAAATTTTAAAGCAACCGCAATACACTCCATACGCCGTAGAAAAACAGGTGGCAATTATTTATCTTGGAACGCAGGGGTTAATGAAAAACGTAGCCGTAAAAAAGGTAAAAGAATTCGAAGAGCATTTTTTAACAGAAATGGAAAATAAATTACCTGAAGTAATGGCGGAATTTAAAAAGGGTAATTTGCCTGAAGATGGATTAAAGAAGATGACAGATTTGGCTAATGGAATTATGCCACAATATAAATAATTGAGATTTAAAACAAAAAAGCCACTTTTTTTAAAAGTGGCTTTTTTTATACCAATAAAAACTAACTAAGGTATCTTCTCAGTGTCCATGCTAAAGTTTCATGCTCTTCCATAAGTCCGGTTAAAAAATCTGCTGTACCGGCATCTTTTAAATTATCAGCACATTCATCTATTTTTTCACGCAAGGTTTTAATAATGGTTTCATGATCATTTAATAACTCTTTAAGCATCTCAGAAGATGATGGATATTTTCCGGGAAACTCTTTTAATTGTGACATCTCAGAAAATTCTTTTGTAGTACCAATTGCCATAGCGCCAAACTTACTTATTCTTTCTGCAATCTCGTCTGCTGCTTCTTCCAGCTTTTTGTAATGGCTTTCAAACAGTTTATGATATTCCATAAAACTTTCACCTGCTACATTCCAATGAAATTTTCGTGTTTTAATATAAAGCACCATTCCGTCTGCTAATATTGCGGATAAAATTTCTGTTACTTTTGTCAGATTCTGTGGTGTAATTCCAATATTTGGTTTCATAAAAATTCGTTTTTGTTTAAACACATAGAAAATAGTTTGCCATTTTTTATTTTTATGTTCTTCAATTAAAAAAGCCTTTCTTTTTTTCTGATTAAAATTTTTGGGATGTATATGAGGTTTAATTTCTACACAAGGGTAGATATTTAAAATTGCTATCTACCGATTATATAAAAAACTACGATATTATTTAAGGTAGACCGTAAAGCTTAATTTTACCTGCATTTTAAAATCCACTTACAGATTTGCTTACAATTCAACGATATTTTTTAAAAAAAACTGATCGGCTTAAAAGCCGCAAGGCTATTGATATCATGTTCACTAAAGGAAAAAGCTTTTCCAATTTTCCATTTAGAGTATTGTGGATGAATGTTGAGAATGAAGTTGGACTAAAAGCCGGTTTTTCTGCGAGCACTAAAAATTTTAAAAAAGCTACAGACAGGAATAAAATAAAACGGTTAATGAGAGAAGCATATCGTTTACAAAAAAACGACTTGGATGTTCAATTATCTTTAAATAAAAACACACTAAATATTTTTTTTATTTATACCGGAAAAGAAATCCCTACATACAATTTAATATTTGAAAAAATGGGCAACGTTTTAAAAAGAATTATAAAATTGACAGATGAAAAGTTTCAATAAAATAATCAGTTTCCCTTTTATTGTACTCATCAGATTTTATCAGTTGGCAATATCGCCGTGGCTTGGTAAATCTAAGTGTAGGTATACACCAACCTGCTCTCAATATGGTTTGGAAGCTTTCAAAAAACATGGCCCGTTTAAAGGTTTTTGGCTAACAACCAAAAGAGTAATAAGCTGTAATCCTTGGGGTGGCCATGGTTTTGATCCTGTACCATAAAATAATCATTTCATTTGCTCATGTATAAAAAAAATGCCGACTTTTAGTAAGCCGGCATTTTCAAGGAATATAATTTTAAATAAAATCTATCAAATCCTGATTCAATCTTTCTTTTGATGTAAACCATAAACCGTGAGGTTCTCCTTCATAAATTACATATTTGGCACCAGGTATTAAATTGGCAGAACGATTCCCTGTTGGTGCAATGGGCACAATTTGATCTGCATCACCATGTATAATAAGCGTTGGTACATTAATTTTTAAAACATCTTTTCTAAAGTCTGTAGATGAAAATGATTTTGCACATTCCAAAGTAGCTATAGGTGAGGCAACCATTGCTGCATTAATACATTGCTGTAAAAAAGCATCACTAACAGGATGGCTCAACATTGAAACACCATAAAAATCATTATTAAAATTTTCTAAAAATCCGGGTCTGTCATCTATCATTTGTTTTGCCATACCATCAAAAACTTCTTGTTCAACACCATCGGGGTTATCTTCTGTCTTTAACATGTATGGAACTACTGCACTTATTAATACAACTTTGATTACCCTTGCACCGCCGTATAAGGAAAAATATTTAGCGATTTCTCCACCACCCATCGAAAATCCAACAAGCGTAACATCCTGCAAATCCAAACCGTCCAACACTGCTTTTAAATCTGCGGCCAAAGTATTATAATCGTAAGGCCCTGCAGGTTTATCTGAGTGACCAAACCCACGCCTGTCATAAGTAATACAGCGCATACCTTGTTGTGGTAATTGTGTTATTTGATATTCCCACATGGCACCGCTTAAAGGCCAGCCATGTATAAAAACTACATTTTTTCCTTTTCCAAGTTCTTCGTAATAAATGTTTACCGCTTCGCCATCTGCTTGGGTTGATTTAATAAATGCCATAAAATAATTTTTTTAGTAATTGAATAAACAATCTATACCAAAGATGTTGCCGTTTAATTTTATAATGTTGCAACCTTAAATATTTAGACACTTATAAAATTTATTACATAAAAAAAGCTGTTCAAACGAACAGCTTTTTTCTAAAATTTATTAGTGATTATCCCTTTTCAAAACGTTCAGCTACTTTGTCCCAGTTTACCACATTCCAAAAAGCTTCTAAATATGCGGGGCGTTTATTTTGATACTTTAAATAATAAGCATGTTCCCAAACGTCGCAAGCCAATATTGGCGTTCCTTTTACTTCTGCTATATCCATTAGGGGATTATCCTGATTGGGGGTAGAACTTACCTCCAATTTACCATCTTTTATATTTAACCAGGCCCAGCCACTTCCAAAACGTGTTGTTCCGGCCGCATTAAATTTTTCTTTAAATGCATCAAAAGTTCCAAAAGCTGCATCAATAGCTGCTGCTAATTTTCCTGAAGGTTTTGCGCCGTTGTTATTTTTTAAAGAATCCCAGAAAAAAGTATGGTTCCAGTGTCCGCCACCATTGTTGCGAACCGCAGGACTTATTGTTCCTGCACTTTTTACAAGTTCATCAATTGTTTTGTTTTCATTTTCTGTGCCTGCAATTGCTTTGTTTAAATTATCTACATAAGCCTGCTG
>JAYTCO010000468.1:0-17070 GCA_043736415.1 Ferruginibacter sp.
ATCAATCCCTAAAGCCTTGGCGCCGTTTGCTGTAGCCCATTTCAACGCAGTAGCAAGGGCAATTGTAGGGAAGTTTTTGCAAATGGTTTTTACTTCTTCAAAAACATTTAGCTGGTTGTTACTGCCATAGCTGTCAGTACCCACCACAAGGTTGCAGTTTTGTTGCAGCATCATTTCTACATCGGGCAGCGTATTTTCAATGTATAAATTGGCGTTGGGGCAAAGGCAGTAAAAAAGCTGATCTTTGCGGGTAATGTTCGCTGCAAAAAGCAGGTCCTCTTTTTTGGTAAACGTGTTGTGCACCATTATTATTTTTTGCTGCTGTGTAAAATAAGGCAACCAGCTTTCTAAAGATCGTTTGCCTGTTGGCAAAAACGAACTGATGTCAATACCAAAATTGCTGTACAGTTTTAAAAAGTCACCGCTTTTGTTTACGTAAAATTCATTTTCTGCAGCACATTCCTGGTTATGTATGCTAATGGTTTTGTTTGCAGAGGCATTGTTAAGCAAACCAAACAATGTGGCAGATACACTGTATGGCGCATGTGGTACCAATGCAATAGTATGTTTCGGGGCTTTTAATTCCGTTATAAAAGCATTCATTATTTTGGTAGCCTCATCAAATCTTTTTTGCGCACCTCCAGCTACAAAACCACTGACTTCTATAAAATTATGCCAGTGCATATTGCCGTTTTGTTTTATAGAAATTGAATCTGTTGTATTGCAGATATCTCCTACTGCAACCGTTCCGCTGTCGTAAAGTTCTCGTGTAGCAGCTTCAATGGCGTTGTGCTTTTCTTCAGCGCCTGCAGTACGTTCCTGCATTACAGTCTGCACAAAGTTTACTAACCCTGTATGTTGAGGTATTTTGCCTTTTAAATGGCTGAGTTCAATATGGCAATGGGCATTTATAAATCCCGGGCACAAGATCCCGTCAAAAAATTCAATATTACCCCCTGCCCCCACTTCATCAACAATACTGTCTATAATGCCATTTTCCTGTATTATAAGCACTTTGTTTTCACCCCTCAAAGTATACCCGTCAAAAATATTACTACCTTTTAATTTTCTGTATAACATGGTAAAATGATAAAACGTAATTTCGCAGCCGCAATATTAGTGCAATAGCTAAATCGCAATTATGTAAAGTTGCACAAAGAATTTTATTCAATTAAAAATTTGATTGTGCAATGCACAGGTATCAAAACTAATTACTCTATACTAAATACTTTCTCATGTTAGAAAAGTTAAATGCCATAAAAGCAAAGTTTGATGATTTAAGTGTGGCGCTTACCAACCCCGAAGTAGTGAGCGACAACAAACGGTATGTGGCACTAAGTAAAGAATACCGTAGCCTGGAAAAGATCATTAATGCACGCAATGCCTACATTAAAACGCTTGATGATATTGAATTTAACAAGGAAGTGCTTAACAGCGATGATGTTGAAATGAGGGATATGGCAAAGATGGAAATACCTGTTTTGGAGGAGCTGAAAGAAACACAGGAAAAAGGATTGCGCAATATGCTTATTCCAAAGGATCCTTACGATGAAAAGAATGCTATTCTGGAAATACGTGCAGGTACAGGTGGCGATGAAGCTTCTCTTTTTAGCGGTGATCTGTTGCGTATGTATCTCAAATATTTTGAAAAGAAAGGATGGAAAGCAACCTTGCTCAGTGAAAGTGAAGGAACTGTAGGTGGCTACAAAGAAGTGCAGGTAGAAGTTACCGGCGATGATGTGTACGGCTTACTAAAATTTGAAAGTGGCGTGCACCGGGTGCAGCGTGTGCCCGATACGGAAGGCAGTGGCCGTGTACATACAAGTGCAGTAACAATTGCAGTAATGCCCGAGGCGGAAGAAATAGATTTTGAACTGAAGGAAAGTGATGTAAAGATGGAGACTGCCCGCAGTGGTGGTGCCGGTGGACAAAATGTAAATAAGGTAGAAACAAAAGTTTTTCTTACGCACAAACCGACTGGTATTGTAGTTATGTGCCAGACAGATAGATCGCAGCTTGGCAACAAACTTAGGGCGATGGAAATGTTACGTACAAGACTGTATGATGAGGAGGTTAGAAAGGCTGAGGAAGCAATTTCCCACATGCGCAAAAGTTTGGTTAGTACGGGGGATAGAAGCGCAAAAATAAGAACGTATAATTTTCCACAGGGTAGAGTTACAGATCATAGAATTGGCATGACGGTTTATAATTTGGATGCTGTTTTAAACGGAGAAGTAGGGGAATTTATAGAGGCATTGCAGTTTGCCGAAAATGCTGAAAAGCTTACTGCACAAAGGTAATTTCATAATAATCGGAGGTTTTTTTGCTTTCTTAAATTCATACTTTAAACATTTACAAATTGTAAAAGAGTGTTCACAATTATTTAACAATTGAGATTTATTTTTTGGCACCTCATTTGTACTTTATTAGTCACAACAACGATCAATTTAAATTTCTCATAAGCAGTTAGTTTTGGTAAACAGCCCCCGTTTCTACGGGGGCTTCTTTTTGTAATGATATCACCTATAATTGATGCTATAATTTCATTTTAATTAAGTTTTATTTTTAAAATATATGTTTACGTTCAAGGGTGCTAAACAATATTTTTACCCATCTAATAAAAAATTTATACAAATTTATCATTAAACTTATTTTGAACTGAACTATTTAACTCATAGTTTAAGCAACTTTACAATAGGTAAAATTTTACATGTCGCAAGAAAACCAAATCTTTCAAACTAGCAGTGCTTTTAGGTGGAACAGTATTAAATGGACTACAAGAATAATTCTTGTTATTGCCATATTTTTGATTAGTGTGGTAATAGTCGCAGTAGTGCAGGGTACTTCTCCCGCACTTACAATTATTAAAACCAATAACGGATACTTTAAAGATGACAAGGAATCTTCAAAGGCACTCAAACTATCCATGTCGCAAAAGTTTAAAGGCAAAGGGTTTAAAACATTTTTAGAATCTAAAGACAGAGAAGATTCTATAAATAAAGCAAAAGGAAAAAAACCTGCTGAGCAAAATGAATACATAAGAGCGGCTTTTTACGACCCCGCATGGAATCACGCAGCCTCTGTCAGCGATTTGGAAGCAAATGCCTCAAAGCTAAATACCATTTTCCCCCAATGGTTTTTTATTAATTTAAAAGATAACAGTCAAATAGAGACACGTATTGATTCGGCCGGTCTGGCAATTATGAAGAAAAACAACCTGAAAATTTTACCAATTTTCAGCAATTACAATTCTTCCAAAGCGCCAATTGGGGATTTTGATGGTGCATTGCTCCATGTAATGCTTAATGACAGTATTAAGAGAAATAAATTTATAGATAATCTTAGAGATACATTATTAAAATACGACCTGCAGGGTATAAATATTGATTTTGAAGAAATAAATGAAACTTCTAATGCGCCGCTATCCGCATTTCAAAAAAGATTATATGAAGTGTTTCATGCTAAAGGTCTAATGGTAACGCAGGATGTAGTTCCCATGAACCAAGATTATGATTTTGTAGAATTAAATAAATACAACGATCATATTATTTTAATGGCTTATGACCAGTTTAGTGATGCCCAAAGCGGTCCCGGGCCCATATCTGCACAAAAATGGATTGAAGAAGTTTTAGATGACGCAGCTAAAAAAATAGATAATAAAAAAATAATTCTGGGTCTTGCAGGTTATGGTCGTGACTGGAGTGTAGATAATAATGGAAAAGTATTAAAAGATGATGATGGAAAACTTATAGAACCCGATGCCCTAACTTATTCTCAGGCATTGGATATTGCTAAACTTTCCAACGCCAACGTAGACTTTGATAATGATAATTTTAACCTGCATTACGAATATTCTAAGGAGGAAAAAGGCAAAATTGTGCAACATGTAGTATGGTTTACGGGTGCCGTTACTGCATATAACATTATGCGCTTTGCCGATGAATATGGCACCGCAGGTACAGCCTTATGGGTATTGGGCAAAGAGGATCGCAGGTTATGGAATTTTTATGGAAGATCACTAAGCAATTCTTCCCTGGCAGTAAAACCTTTTGATTATAACACGCTGTTACAATTGCCTTTTGACGTGAATCAAAAACCGACACCGGTAGGCGAAGGTGAGTTATTGAGAATTTTATATACACCGCAACCGGGTTTGGTGAAATTAGAAATCGACAACGCTGAGCAGTTAATAACAGAACAAACTTTTGTGCAGCTTCCATCAGGTTATGTGTATGAAAAGTTTGGGGAAGATACAACTGAGATAGGCCCAAAACATAAAATCATTCTCACTTTTGATGACGGACCAAGCCCGGAATGGACACCTAAAATCCTGGATATTCTGGAAAAAGAAAAAGTGCCGGCCACCTTTTTTGTGGTTGGTATTAATGTAGCCAACAATATTCCCATACTCCAAAGAATTTACAAAAATGGTTACGAAATTGGCAACCATACTTTTACGCACAGCAACATAGCGAAAATGAGTATACAGCGGGCAGATCTCGAAATGAAATCTACCAGATTGCTTATAGAAGCCATTACCGGCAGAAGTACCATTTTATTTAGAGCTCCTTACAATGCGGATAGTCAGCCCCAGACATTTGAGGAAATAGAACCTATTGCCCGAAGTAAAAAAGATAATTACATTACTGTAGGCGAAAGTATAGATCCACAGGATTGGGATGATTATCATGTAAATGCAGATACCATCTTTAACAGAATTGTTAGGCTTGCAGAAGATGGTAAGGGCAATATTATTTTGTTGCACGATGCCGGTGGCGATACCAGACAAGCCACCATTGATGCTTTACCAAGAATTATTAAATATTTTAAAGATAAAAATTGTGACTTTACAACTGTGGCAGCATTAATGGGTAAAACAAAAAATGATGTTATGCCTGCTGTACCACAAAACTTAAAACTTCGGTTCGATTATTATTTTAGCATGGTTTTATACTGGGGTACACATTTTATTTTCGCACTTTTCCTTGTAGGTATAGCTTTGTCTATGAGTCGCATAGTCTTAATGGCAGTGCTTGCATTTAAACAAAAAAGAAAAGAAGCTTTTTTACCTGTTAGCCATGAGCAGCCAGGTGTAAGCATTATTGTACCGGCATATAATGAAGAAATAAATGCAGTAAGAACAGTGGAAAGTCTTTTACAACAGGATTACCCAAACCTGCAAATTGTTTTTGTGGATGATGGCAGCAAAGATGCTACTTATAAAAAAGTAAGCGATTTTTTTGCTGCTGTACCAAATGTACAGGTTGTAACAAAAACCAACGGCGGCAAAGCAACTGCATTAAATTATGGAATTAATTTAGCTGTTAATGATTATGTAGTTTGTATAGATGCAGACACGCAGTTAAAGCAGGATGCCGTATCGCAGTTAATGAAAAAGTTTTACAGTGCTGAAGGCGAATCGCCTGTGGGTGCTGTTGCGGGTAATGTAAAAGTGGGCAACGAAATAAACATGATTACAAGGTGGCAAAGTATTGAATACACCACTTCTCAAAACTTTGATCGCTCAGCTTTTGATTACCTGAATTGTATAACAGTTGTACCGGGTGCTATAGGTGCGTTTAAAAAAACAGCGGTTATAGAAGCAGGCGGTTTCACATCCGATACACTGGCAGAAGACTGCGACCTTACTATGCGCATGCACAAAAAAGGTTACCGTATACGCAATTGCAGGCAGGCTATTTCTTACACAGAAGCACCCGAAACTTTTAGCCAGTTTTTAAAACAAAGGTTTAGGTGGAGCTTTGGTATTATGCAAAGTTTTTGGAAACACAAAGAGGCTTTTCTTAACCCCAAATATAAAAATTTTGGTATGATAGCACTCCCTCATATACTTATCTTCCAAATGATTTTGCCTTTTCTTGCGCCATTGGCAGATATCATTCTGGTTTTAAGTCTCATAGCAGCAGCCCTTGGCATTATTCCTGCAAGCCTTGGTCATATTGTATTGTATTATATTATTTTTACTCTGGTTGATATGGCGGGTGCAGCTATTGCTTATAATTTTGAAAACTCGGCATTAAAACATACTCAGGGCACAGATGGGAAAAGACAAAAAGAAAATTACAGGAAATTGCTATGGCTGTTTCCTCAGCAATTAATTTACAGGCAGTTAATGTATTATATTTTATTTAAATCGTTTAGCAAAGCGCTTAAAGGAGAATTGCAGGGCTGGGGTGTATTAAAAAGAACAGGAAACGTAAAACAAACCGTTAGGGCTTAACTAATGTTCTTATCAACTTTAAATAAATTTAAAATAACAATAGAGAAAAACTTTTTTTAAGAAAATTAAAAAATGAAGATCTTGTGATCAATTTTGTAGAATAACAGGAAGCATTACACTGGCATTTGTAAATAATTTTATTTGAATTTCTTTTGATGTTCGAATAAGCTTTGATAAAATAAGTTGGGTTTTTGATCATGTAGTTTATGCCACTGCTAGCTTTTGGTCAAACTAAAATATTATAAATTATAAATTATGCAATTCGATCTTACAAAACCTTTAGCCATTGGTAGCGACCATGCAGGCTTTGAATACAAAGCCAAACTGGTAAATTATTTAAGAGACGAAAAAGGAATCGCCCTGCGTGATTTTGGTACATACAGTGCCGACTCGGTTGATTATCCTGATTTTGCTCATCCCGTTGCAAACGCTGTGGAAAGTAAAGAATATGCTTTTGGTATTTTATTGTGTGGCAGTGCCAACGGTGTTGCTATTGCAGCAAACAAGCATGAACATATTCGTGCAGCCATTTGTTGGGAAAACGAATTAGCATCTCTTGCACGCATGCATAATAATGCAAACATTCTTTGCATACCATCAAGGTTTGTTACATTGGAATTAGCTATGCAAATGGTAGATACTTTTATAGCTACTGCTTTTGAAGGAGGCAGGCATTCGTTGAGAGTAGACAAGATTGCCATTGTGCAAAACCATGATGGGGATCAGTAAAATGCACAAGATTAAACATTATTACCTTTCATGTAATTTCTACTTTTCTGTTCCTTTATTTTTATAAATTGCCAAAAACAAAACTACCTTAATGAAGAAATTATTCTTTTTACCACTTGCTGTTTTATTTACTTACTCATTTGCGCAGGTAGATTTTTCAGCAAAATATGCACAAAAAATTACAGCTGCTGAATTGAAAAAGCATCTTACGATTATTGCAAGCGATGCTTTTGAAGGCAGAGAAACAGGTACCGAAGGTCAGCGGAAAGCAGCAGCATATATTGAAACACAGTTTGCATTAATGGGGTTAAAAAAACCTGATGCATTAAAAAGTTACCAGCAACTTTATCCGCTTACGCAGGATAGTATTGTATCGCCTCCTTTATTTTCTGTGAATGGCATAAGTGCTGTAAACGGTAAGGACTTTTTGATACCTCTGGGATCTAATGACAATACACGATTTACATCTAACAAACTGGTTTTTGCAGGTTATGGTATTGATGATGTTGCGTACAACGATTATGCAAACATTAATGTGAAAGGAAAAGTTGTTGTAATCTTTTTAGGAGAACCAAAAAGAGATGGCAAATATTTTATTGACCCAGTGGGTAAGACTTCTGCGTGGACATATCCCGGCATTGGCAAAAAACTGGATGCTGCAAAAGCAAGAGGTGCCGTAGGTGTTTTAATTGTAAATCCAAATGCAGAAACATTTTCAAAGCGCCAGGTAGACAACAATATGAGTGGCGGTGTAAACTTTGAAAGCCTGCCGTCTGGCAACCCAAGATCATTAAATTATGCACTCATTTCTCATGCCTATGCAAAAACTATTTTTCCTGTTTTATTCGATTCGGCAATTATAGATGCAAAGGCAAAGAATACTTTTTCGCCACAACCAACAGAAGGCACTACAAATATTTTTTATGAGTTTAAGAAGCAGCGCAACATCATAAATGCAAGCAATGTTATTGGCATAATAGAAGGTACAGATAAGAAAGATGAATATGTTTTTCTAACCGGGCATTATGATCATTTGGGTAAACATGATGGCAAAATTTATTATGGTGCAGATGATGATGGCAGCGGAACATGTGGCGTTATAGCCATGGCAGAAGCATTTGCAAAGGCAGCAGCAGAAGGCCACAGACCAAGAAGAACACTGGTGTTTATGACGGTAAGCGGCGAAGAAAAAGGTTTGTGGGGCAGCGAGTATTACAGCGATCATCCTATATTTCCGTTAGATAAAACATCTATAGATTTAAATACTGACATGGTTGGACGAGTAGACACAGAAAGAAAAACAGGCGACACGTTAAACTATGTTTATGTTGTTGGGCACGATAAATTAAGCAGCGAACTTCCTGTTGTTAATGAAGCTGCAAACAACAAATACAGCAAGCTTGTTTTAGATTATAAATACGATGACCCGAATGATGTAAACAGAATTTATTTTAGAAGTGACCATTATAATTTTGCACGCAAAGGAGTACCCGTATTGTTTTTTTATGATGGTATGCTAAAAGCAGATTACCACAAACCTACAGATACAGTAGATAAAATAAACTTTGAGCTTTATGAAAAAAGAGTTCGCATGATCTTTCATACAGCGTGGGAATTTGCCAACAGAAATGAAATGGCTAAAAGAGATAAACCGCTGCCAACAGCAACAAGATAAATTTGAGAACGCATCCATTTAGGACGCGTTTTTTATAGTTGATAAGGGATAACTTTAAAATAGAAATTTTAATTTTGTAAAATAAATTACTTGTTCAAAAGGTTCTTCAACGCTGCAACTCATCTTTTTTATCCACACTTATGCATTGGCTGTGGCAGCGATTTATTGCAACAAAATTCATTGCTTTGTTTACATTGTATAAATGAATTACCACACACTTCTTTTGAAAATTTCCCCAACAACCCAATAGAAAGAATGTTTACAGGAAGGTTAGCTATTGTTGCTGCAACCAGTGGATTTTATTTTTCAAAAGGAGATCTTATTCAATACCTTATTCACGATTTAAAATACAAAGGCAACAGAGAAGCAGGTATTTATTTAAGCCAAATAATGGGTACACTTATGCTGCAGAGTAACCGTTTTAATAATATTGATTATTTAATTCCGTTGCCGTTGTTTGCAGAAAAAGAATACAAGCGTGGCTTTAATCAGGCAGATATAATTTGCCAGGGTTTATCTACATCTATGAATATTCCGATACTTCTAAAAAACGTCGTTCGCATTCGCTTTACTGAAACACAAACAAAAAAACACCGAACAGAAAGATGGGATAATGTAGATGAAAGTTTTAAAGTAACCGATGCTACAGTTTTAAAAAACAAACATATTTTGTTGGTAGATGATGTTATAACAACAGGTGCAACATTAGATGCATGTGCACAGGTATTAAACAACATTGATGGAATTAAAATCAGTATCGCCACTCTGGCAACAGCAAGTAAATAATTTCCTTGTAAATTTGTTTTAATGAAAAATTTGTTTTAATGAAAAATTTTCTTCTCATTTTAATGGGTCTCACGCTAAGCTGCAGCTTTTTTACTTCCTGCAAAAAAGACAGTTTTATTACAGGTAAAGATGCAAGGTTAGAAACATCTGCAGACAGCCTAAAGTTTGATACCGTTTTTACAGTAACGGGTTCCATCACAAAGTCATTTAAAATATTAAATAACAACGATCAAAAATTATTGCTCTCTAAAATAAAGTTGAGCGGCGGTCCACTATCTTCTTATAAAATGAATGTTAACGGCGTTGCCACTGCCGAAGCTAACAACATAGAAATTGCAGGCAACGACAGTATTTATGTTTTTGTAACTATAACCGTAAATCCAACAACTGCAAACCTTCCCTTCATTTTAAGCGACAGTATAGCTATAAATTACAATGGGCTTACCAGGTTTATTCAGCTCGAAGCCTTTGGGCAAAACGCTGTTTTTATCCGCAATGGTTTGGTTAACGGCAATGTTACTTTTACCAATAACTTACCTTATGTAATTATTGGTGGATTGCAAATTACAAATGGAGCATCGCTCACTATTAATGCAGGCACAAAAATTTATTGCCATGCAGATGCGCCAATACTTGTCGATGGGCAGTTGGTTTGCAATGGCACCTTCACACAGCCTGTTATTTTTAACGGTGACCGCTTGGATGATCCCTACAAAAACTTTCCGGCATCATGGCCCGGTATTTATTTTAGGGCTACAAGCAAAGACAATTTATTACAATTTACTTCCATAAAAAATGCTTTTCAGGCAGTTGTGGTATTGCAACCTTCGGTAAATACCAACCCAAAATTAATTTTAAAACAATCCATTATTGACAATGCCTTTGATGCAGGTCTTCTTTGTAACAACAGCAATGTGCTTGCAGAAAACTGTTTGTTTAGCAACAATGGCAAAAGCGTTTATATTGAGAAAGGCGGCGTATATTCTTTTACACATTGTACAGTTGCAGCCTATTCAAATAATTTTGTTTTACATCAAAAACCTGCTGTTTATTTTTCAGATGCGGATGCTACCAACCAGACTGCGACACTTACTGCAACCATGCGCAACTGCATTATTTATGGCGATGGAGGTTTTATTGAAAATGAGCTTCAAACAAAAAAAACAGGCAGCAACAGCTTTACCGTAAATATTGATCATTGCCTATACCGAGCAACAACTGACCCTGCCAATACAGTGATTACCCAATCAATAAAAAATATTGATCCCGCATTTGACAGTGTAGATGTTACACACCGATTCTACGATTTTAGAATTACTAAAAATGCATTGGCGCCGGGTATTAATAAAGGAGTTAATACGGCACTTTTAAAAGACCTTGATGATAAAAATCGAAATATAGGAATACCCGATATAGGTGCTTACGAAAAACAGTAAATCCCTTTTCATGCATAACTTCAATAAAAAATAAAATGATAAAATTTATAAGTGCAGCCATTATGTTGATGAGTTGCGCACAATCACAAAGCAATTCAACAAAAACAAATATGAGCACAACCGAAATATCAACAGCCGCAAGCATTCATTCCTTTACCGTAAAAGCACTGGATGGCAGCAATATTAATTTTGCAGATTACAAAGGCAAGAAAATATTAATTATAAATACCGCATCGGAATGTGGTTACACACCACAATATAAAGCGTTGCAGGAGTTGTACGAAAAGTATAAAACCAAGTTAGTGATTGTTGGTTTTCCTGCAAACAATTTTGGAGGTCAGGAGCCGGGCAGCAACACAGAAATAAAAACATTCTGCGAAAAAAATTATGGCGTTACTTTCCCCATGGCAGAAAAAATATCAGTGAAGGGAAACGACATAGCACCCATTTACAAATGGCTTACAAACAAAGCTGAAAATGGTGTACTGGATGCTGAAATTAAATGGAATTTCAACAAATTTTTGTTGGATGAAAACGGTCATGTAATTGCCAAATTTGACAGCGGCACCACACCAATGAGCGAAGAAATTACAAGTAAACTGTAGAGGGAATAGATACAAGATATTAGACACAAGACAAAATATTGACAATTTTTAAACTTGTGTCTTTTATGTTTTGGCTTGAGTTTCCTGCCTTGTTTCTTCTGTCTTTTCTCTTTTCTGTTTCGTCTTTCGTCTTTTGTCTTTTGTCATTTGTCATTTGTCTTTTATCTTTTATCTTTTGACTAATTTGCACCATGCAATTCTCCCAAGTAATAGGCCAGCAAGATCTTAAAGCTCAGCTAACCCACATGATACAGCAAAACAGGCTTAGTCATGCTTTGTTGTTTTTGGGTAAAGAAGGCAGTGTCGGTTTGCCAATGGCGCTTGCATTTGCGCAATATATTACCTGCGAAAAAAATCCGCTGCAGGTCTCCCGTAAAAAAGTTATACCTGCAGTAAGTATGTTTGGCGAGGAAGCAGAAACCCAAACTGAATCCGCTTTTACTGACGCCTGTGGCATTTGTAGCGCTTGTATAAAAGCTGCAAAAATGATCCATCCGGATATTCATTATTGCTATCCGGTTATTCCACGCAAACCCGGTGACAAGCCCATCAGTAGTGATTATATAACGGAGTGGCGAAATTTTGTTAGTAACAACCCTTATGGCAATTCTTTCGACTGGCTGCAAAGTATTAATGCTGAAAACAAGCAGGGTAATATCACCTCCGAAGAATGTGGCGACATCATTCATAAAATGAGCCTTAAAAGTTTTGAGAGCGCTTATAAAATCCTCATTATCTGGATGCCCGAGTTCCTCGGTAAAAACGGTAATAAGCTATTAAAACTTATTGAAGAGCCCCCACCCGATTCTCTTTTTATACTTGTTGCAGAAAACGATGCCCTCGTTTTGCCTACTATTTTATCCCGCACCCAGCTTATTAAAATTCCTGTATTGTATCCGCAGGATATACAGATTGCCCTGCAACAAAGAGAAAATATTGACCTACAAAAAGCAATTCAAATTGCCGCAACTGCCGAAGGTAATTACCACGAAGCCCTGCAGCAACTTCAACATGCAGACGATAACTGGGAAGTTTTGCTAAGAGGCTGGCTTAACAGTATTTTAAAAACCGGCCCTACAGCCCAGGTAAAATGGGTGGAAGAAGCAGCAAAACTTGGCCGTGAAAAACAAAAACAGTTTCTTAAATACTTTACGCATTTGCTTGAGCAGGCAATACGGTTAAGGGTTTCACCAAATGGGTTAAACGAAAATATGCCAACGGCTTATGTAGATTTTGCTAACCGAATTAATAAAATATGCGATGTTTCTCAGCAGGAAGCCATAGCAGAAGAACTTGACAAAGCCGCCTATTACATTGAGCGCAATGCCAATGCAAAAATACTCTTCCATTCCCTCACCATCAGGTTATACCATATTATTAGCAACAAATCATTAATTTTGATACAATAGTTTTTCTGAGAACCACAAAGGCGCAATGAAGAAAAAGGTTCACAAAGTAAATCTGTGTAAATCAGATCAATCTGTGAGCATCCCTTTTTTGAATAACAAAGTCAGAAATAAAAAAGAGGTTTACAAATAGAATTTGTGCAAATAATTTAAATTCTGAGCAGAATTTTTTTTAGCCGGGCTAATCAGCATCATTTTTCAGCTTCGGTGGCGTCGCACATTTCATCTTTGTTACATCTATTTGGCTTTCTTGTTTTGCTGAAAACCTTTTGATGGAAAACTATTAATAAAAACTTACAAATTTAATCTGTGCAAATCAGCAAAATCCGTGAGCAAAATCAAAACATTAACTAACGATTTGTAAAATATATAAAATGGCTTGTGGAAGTTGCGGAACAGGAACCCCCGGTGGTTGCCAAAGTAAAGGCAGTTGCAGCAGCGGTGCTTGTAACCGAATGAATGTACACGATTGGCTTGCAAACTTACCCTTTGCAGACCCCGAGAGCAGTTGCAGAATTGTTGAAGTAAGCTTTAACAACGGCAGCCGTAAAGATTATTTTAAAAATACTACCCTACATTATTTTGAAAAAGGCGAAATGATTTCCCTTGAAGGTGTTAGCGGTTTTGATGTAGGTATGGTAAACCTCACCGGAGAACTTGTGCGTCTTCAGCTAAAGAAAAATAACATAGACGAAAAAAGCCCGGATATAAAAAAGATTTTGCGCCGTGCTACCGAAACTGATCTTGCAAAAATGCAGGAAAGCAAAGCCCGAGAAGCGCAGGTACTAATTCGCAGCCGTGCAATGGCCCGGCAGTTGAATTTAGATTTAAAAATGGCCGAAGTAGAAGTGCAGGCCGATGGTAAAAAAGCAACTTTTTTTTACATAGCAGATGACAGAGTAGATTTTAGAGAACTGATAAAATTATACGCCGGCGAGTTTAAAGTAAAAGTAGAAATGCGTCAGATTGGTGCAAGGCAGGAAGCAGGAAAAGTAGGCGGCATCGGCAGTTGCGGTCGGGAACTATGTTGTGCAACCTGGCTTACAGATTTTAAAAGTGTAAATACCAATGCGGCCCGTTATCAAAATCTAAGTATTAACCAAACGAAATTAAGTGGCCAGTGCGGTCGTTTAAAATGTTGTTTAAATTATGAGTTAGATACTTATATGGATGCACTGCAATTTTTCCCAACCGATGCTGATACCTTGGAAACTGGAAAAGGCCGTGCATTTTTAGTAAAAAAAGATATTTTCAAAAATTTAATGTGGTATGCCCTTCCGGGCACATCTGCCCATATTCCATTAGCGCTTGATACCGTTAAAAAAATTAAAGCACAAAACAAGGAAGGCATAAAACCTGAGGAACTGGAAGCTGCAGAAATTGTAACGGCGAAGCCTAAAGAAGTTGAGCCTGAATATGCAGATATTGTAGGCCAGATAAGTTTAAAAAGCCTGGAGAAAACTACCCGCAAACGTAGAGATAAGGAACGCAGCCAGCAACAAAACGAACAAAGGCCACCGCAGCAAAACCAGGCCCAACGCAGTCGTCAGCCGCAGGGCAATAATGAGGGGCAACGGCCACAACAAAGAGCTAATAATAATCCTCGAGGCCCACAACAAAATCGGGAAGCAAGATCCCCGCAACAGCAGCAGGACAACAGGTCGCAGCAGCAAAATAGTGATGCAAGACCGCCACAAAACAGAAATCAAAACAATAACCGACCGCCACGGCCACAGGGTCCCAGACCTCCACAAAACAGAAATTCGCAGGGGCCAAAGAAGGAAGGAGAGTAAAACATATTATTAAGTTGAGAAGTCCCATTTCCAAATGGGACTTTTTCAATGTTTTTGTTTTTTTATCGCTATCCCTTGATAATTTTATTCATGAAATAATTAGTAATTTTAAATAAAAAAACCATGGCACGAATAGCAGGCATTGCCACAAAAAAAAATCAACAAGGAGAAATTACACATGTAACAATTGATGTAAAAAAACATAAGGATACAATTACACCAATGCTTGAGCAGCTTGGTGTAATTAAAGAATCTTCTTTCGACGAAGAATGGGAACGTGGAGGAATGACCGTAGAAGAATTAAAAAACTCTTTGCACAAAACTGTAAATGAATTATGGCGGAAATAATTATACAGCCATTAGTACATTACAAACTAACCAAACTATTAAAAGCTATTCATCACGCAAAATATTTTGGAACGAAAGCTGGCTTAAAAGCCTACGTTAATTTACTAATTGCATTTATAAACAATATTCCAAAAGAACGTAGCAGAAAAACAAAATTTAAAACGCATGGAGAATGGTACTGCGTTTATAAGCCTAATAAAAAAACAACTTATTTTATAACGTTTAACAAAAAAGATGAGCGGTTTATCATCAAAAATATTTTTAACAACCATAGTCCAGACTATCCAATTTTTATTTCTGGGAAATCATAAATACTCAGATAAATAATTCTTAATGTCCATCAGCATCAGCAATCTTTCTAAAAATTTCGGTACACAAAAAGCTGTAAACAATATCTCTTTTAAGGTAAATAAAGGAGAGATTGTAGGTTTTCTGGGGCCAAATGGTGCGGGTAAATCTACCACCATGAAAATGATAACAGGCTATCTTAATGCAGATGCAGGCAATATAAAGGTTTGTGGAATTGATGTGTCACAAAATAATGTTGAAAGCAAAAAGAAGATCGGTTATCTGCCGGAGGCAAACCCTCTTTATTTCGAAATGTATGTGCGGGAATATTTGTTGTTTACCGCAGGCGTTCATCAACTAAAAAACAGCAAAGAAAGAACAGAAGAAATAATTAAAACCGTTGGGCTTACACTGGAAGCCAATAAAAAAATAGGCCAATTGAGCAAAGGTTACAAACAGCGTGTGGGGCTTGCAGCTGCACTCATTCATGAACCCGAAGTACTTATTTTAGATGAACCAACTTCAGGGCTTGATCCAAACCAGATCATAGAAATAAGAAACGTAATCAAGGCATTGGCAAAAAATAAAACCGTTCTGTTTTCATCGCATATTTTGCAGGAAGTAGAAGCCATTTGCGACCGGGTAATCATCATCAATAAAGGAAATATTGTAGCAGACGACAGCCTGCAAAACCTACAGCTTGCAAAAGCAGGGCAACAGTTTGTTAGTGTAACTTTTCAGGAAGATATCGATATAAGTGACCTTAAGAATTTACAGGCCGCCATAAATATATCTTCTAACGGTAATACTTTTCGCATACAAACAAACGATGCTGAAAACCTGCGTAAACAAATACTTAAGTTGAGCATCGATAAAAACTTAAACATCGTTTCGCTGCAAAACCAAAACAACAGCCTGGAAGATGTGTTTAGAGATTTAACGACTTCTGCCTGACGCTGATATTTTCGACATACAGAAACCAAATTTTATTTATAAATTTGAAATATTAAAAAGGCATCTTTTATCTTCAAGGCCCTTAAACTTCAAAACCTATTAAACCGAAATGAGCTACATCGCATCCATTTATGCCCGCCAAATTTTAGACAGTCGTGGTAACCCTACAGTAGAGGTAGATATTCTTACAGAAAATGAAAGACTGGGGCGTGCAGCTGTACCAAGTGGCGCAAGCACAGGCATACATGAAGCAGTCGAATTGCGTGACAATAAAAAAAATTACTACGGTGGTAAATCTGTTTTAAAAGCCGTGAACAATGTAAATACAGTTTTAGCTGAAACCCTTGTTGGTTGGGATGTTGCTGATCAGACCGGTATTGATGCAATGATGTGTGAACTTGATGGTACTGCCAACAAAAGTAAATTAGGTGCAAATGCAATGCTTGCCGTGAGCCTAGCAGTTGCAAAAGCTGCAGCTCTGGAAGCTAACTTACCATTATACAGATATATAGGCGGTACAAATGCAAAGATTTTGCCTATACCGATGATGAACATTTTAAACGGTGGGGCGCATGCAGATAATAAAATAGATTTTCAGGAATTTATGGTAATGCCAGTGGGCGCCAAAACTTTTAGTGAAGGTTTGCAATGGGGTGTTGAAATTTTCCATGCGCTTAAAACTGTTTTAAAGAAAAAAGGATACAGTACAAACGTAGGTGATGAAGGTGGCTTTGCACCAAACATTCAAAGCAATGAAGAAGCAATAGAAACAGTTTTGGAAGCTATACAGGCAGCAGGTTATAAAACCG
>JAYTCO010000469.1:0-2986 GCA_043736415.1 Ferruginibacter sp.
GCCTTTTTTACACTTCCATTTTTCAGCAACAAATCTTTCGCAGTTTCATAGTTTTCCATCCCTGATTTTTCCATCAACATTTTGGTACCACGGTCTACCAATTTTTCATTTGTAAGTTGCATATTTACCATTTTATTTCCTTCCACTCTGCCAATCTGTATCATTACCGCTGTTGATATCATATTCAACACAAGCTTTTGTGCAGTACCACTTTTCATTCGGGTACTACCCGTTACAAATTCAGCGCCCACAACCACCTCTACAGGGTAATCTGCAGCTGCACTCAGCGGTGAGCCTTGGTTACAACTTATAGATCCTGTTATAATATTTTTTATGCTGCATGCCTCCAATACTCCTATCACATAAGGTGTGGTTCCACTGGCAGCAATGCCAATCACAACATCGTTTTTATTTATGCTGTATTCTTGCAAATCTTTCCAGCCTTGAGTAAGACTATCTTCTGCGTTTTCTATTGCTTTTTGTATGGCTTTTTCACCACCTGCAATTAAGCCGATAATAATACCATAGGGCATACCAAAAGTTGGTGGTATTTCACTCGCATCTAAAATGCCTAATCGTCCGCTTGTTCCTGCGCCTACATAAAATAATCGGCCACCCGCAAGCATTTTGTCGACAATAATAGTAACAAGTTTTTCTATTTGTGGGATAGCCAAAGCAACAGCAGTAGCAACAGTTTCATCCTCTTTATTAATATTTGTAAGCAGCTCATGTACACTCATTTTTTCCAGATTATTGTAATGACTTGTGCTCTCTGTAACCCTTATAAAGTCCTCCATTTTATTTTTTGATTAATGAATGCTTATACAATTTACAGTTTAAATTTAAGTCCATTTATTTTAAACATTTTAGCGGTTTAATACTAAAAAAACAAACTATATTTATCTGCAATAATTGGTAACAAAATAATTATTATGAACAACGAAATAACTACTCCCCGTCGTTTATTATCTTTCGAAAAAATTGACACCGTTATATACACTTCTATGGAAGAAGTTTGTATTGCTGTGGCAAACGAAATCGCCACTCTTATTACAACAAAAAATGCTGCCGGACAAACAACAGTTCTTGGCCTATCCACAGGTGCAACACCAAAAAAAGTTTATACCGCATTAATTCGTTTACACAAAGAGAAGGGTTTAAATTTTGAAAATGTTGTCGCCTTTAACCTTGATGAATATTATGGTTTGCAACCCGATGCCATACAGAGTTACAGCAGGTTCATGAACGAAAATTTATTTTACCACATTAATATAAAAAAAGAAAATTGTTTTATTCCGCAGGGAGATATAAATCCTGAAGAGGTAAAAAAACATTGTGAGGCGTATGAACAAAAGATGGCTTTTTATGGAGGTATAGATTTTCAACTTTTAGGTATTGGCAGAAACGGACATATTGGTTTTAACGAACCCGGTAGCAATGTAAGCTCTGTAACAAGGTTGATAACCCTTGATAATTTAACCCGTTTTGATGCTGCTTATGAGTTTGGAGGTTTGGCCAATGTGCCCCGCAAAGCAATAACGATGGGTATTGGTAGTATTTTAAAAGCAAAAAGAATTGTATTGCTTGCCTGGGGCGATACGAAAGCAGATATTATAAAAGAAGCCATTGAAGGACCTGTAACAGAATTTGTGCCTGCATCTTATTTGCAGGGACACCAAAATGTACAGTTTGTTTTGGATGAAAGCAGTTCTGCAGAACTTACACGTATTAAAACACCATGGCTTACAGATGATGTTTTCTGGAACAAAAACCTCATTAAAAAAGCAGTAACAAATCTTGCCTTTACTTTAGAAAAATCTATTTTAAAATTAACCAATAACGATTATAACCAAAATGGGTTAAGCGATTTGCTGGCATTGTACGGGCAGGCTTACGACATAAATATTGAAGTATTTAACCAGTTACAACACAGCATTACAGGCTGGCCCGGCGGCAAGCCAAATGCCGAAGATACACACCGGCCCGAGCGTGCAATCCCTGCTAAAAAACGTGTGCTCATTTTTAGCCCTCACCCTGATGATGATATCATTTCTATGGGTGGTACATTTCAGCGTTTGGTTGATCAGGGGCATGATGTGCATGTGGCCTACCAAACCAGTGGAAATATAGCAGTGGCAGATGATGAGGCTTTACGGTTTATAGAGTTTGTAAAAGATTACAATGATCAATTCAATTTAAAAAGTGAACAGACAGAAAAAATGTACAACGATGCCCTTGCCTTTTTAAAAATAAAAAGTAATGGCGAAAAAGATATTGAAGCATTGCGGCAGGTTAAAGGAATTATAAGACAGGGAGAGGCAAAAAATACGTGTAGGTTTGTCGGTTTGCCGCCGGAGAATGCGCATTTTTTAAACCTACCTTTTTACGAAACTGGGCTCGTTGAAAAAAATGAAATAGGAGAGGTTGACTTTAAAATTATTGAAAAAATAATTGACGAAATAAAACCCCATCAAATTTATGCAGCCGGCGATCTTGCTGACCCACACGGTACACACCGTGTTTGCTTGGAGGGCGTTTTTGAAGCCGTAAAAAGATTGAAGCAAAATGAATATATGAACGATTGCTGGGTTTGGTTGTACAAAGGTGCCTGGGCCGAGTGGGATATAGATATGATAGAAATGGCAGTGCCTATGAGCCCCGACCAGATACTAAAAAAACGCAGCGGAATTTTTAAACACCAGAGCCAAAAAGACGGTGTGGTTTTTCAGGGGGCAGATAGCCGGGAATTTTGGAAACGAGCGGAAGACCGAAACAAAACAACTGCCGATTTATATAACAAATTGGGCCTCGCAGAATATGCCGCAATGGAAGCTTTTGTGAGGTGGCGGTTTTAAAGGTTTAATAATTTTTGGGGCTGTAGGCAAAGGGAACTTTGTTCAGCATTTGTTGCGGCTATCCGTTACAATCTTTTTGCTCAAAGGCAGCAAAAAGGATTTCCACTTCTATCCGCCAGCCCTTGGGCATT
>JAYTCO010000470.1:0-17034 GCA_043736415.1 Ferruginibacter sp.
TTTATATTATTTTGAACATTTACCGTTTTTGTACCTGAGACTGTTATTCCTGCATTTGGATAAGTAAACAACTGTGCTACTCCACCCACAACTATTGACAAAATAGGATTTGTTGCAGATTGCCTTCCTGCTGTCCAGTTTAATACTTTGTTGGTACTACCTATTACTGTAAATTCATAAGTACCCCCGCCACTTAGAGAAGCTGTTGGAGGTTGTGATGCGTAAAATTGACTTACAATAAAATCAGAAGAATAAATATTAACCCCAGGGTTGTTTCCAATAGCAGGTAAAGATGTAATAACACCACCTGGAAATGTTTGAGAACCCGAACCGCCTGTAATAAGTCCCCATAGATTTGTTTTGGGATTGTATAACCAAAGATTTGTATTGCAACTATCATAAAATATAGCTGCTCTATTTAGATCAACGCTTTTTAAAGAGGTTGGTTCTCCACACCCTGTAGGCATAAATAAAGCGCTGTCAAATACGGCTCTCGCTATTTTATCACCATACCTGTTTTGTGGTGTGTATTGTCCAAAAACATTTAAGGTAATTATAAGAATTATTAATATTGATAATATTTTTTTCATTTTATATTATGTCTTGATATTGTATAAATGCATCTTCTTCCGGTTGAAAAGATACTGTAAAAATGAATTGCCCTGTTTCTTTTATATATTTTACTTCTTTTTTAAGTGGGTTTAATGTTTGATCTACTTGTATAAGAGTGAACAATGAACCATCCTTAAAAACTCCAAATATTTTTTTGCCTTTTAAAGCATCCCTTGTAAATGAGTCTTCATCACCTATGCCAGTATATTTAAAAGTACCAATTTCAATTCCTATTTGTCTTATCGGTGGTGGTATAAATACTTGCGCTGCTGACGTAGGCAAATGGTTTGCTGTGTGGTTGTAGTTTAGTGTATCAACAAAGTTGCAGTAATCTGTTTCCCGGATATTGAATTTAGGACCCTTGTACATGATCTGCCTAAAACTACTTAATGAGAACCTTCCTAATATTACTGAAAGATTGCCTTTCTCTGTAACATAATCTTGCTTCATTCTATCCTTTGTAATCTGTGGCACACCTTTTTTATGCTGCTCTGACTTATACTTTACAAAAGATACTAAAGTTTCCTCTGCTACTTCCGGCACGTGGAACACTCCGTTTTTCTTTGGTAAACAGCCGTTATATTCTAAGTAAATTTTTTCGTATTGTATTTTTCTGTCAAATTGTATAATTCCTTTCTCCTCATATATCTTATACCCTCCTAATCCGTTTACATCTCCATAGCAACATGGTGTATAGCATGATGAATAACATTCAAAGCAATGCTCGTGTATTTTATTTATGTTTTCTGTGGATGGTGCAATACAACCGCACTCCAGCATATCAAATTCTGTAATAAATTCTTTTGTGGTTATTTTTTCTGCTTCTCCCAGGCTTATATTGTAAATCCAAATCTTTTTTATTACATAATAAGTACCTGCTTCCAAGTATCGGTACGTAATATTCTCGTAGGTCTGCTCATTTATTATTACACTGGTCCTTTGTTCTACAACTTCTAATTTTTCGCAAATATCTACTGCCTGATGGCATTTTTCGCACTTATCAACACATTTTTCTTCTTCTACTTCTGTTGTAATGGTTGGTGTATTTTCAAAAGCGTGTTTATATCCGTTGTCATCAATTATACCAACAAAAGATTCTGTTTTAAAGTCCAGAGGTAAGCTTACAGTTTTAAATGATGGATGGATAGGAAGTATAACTCTTGTTATACCCAAACGAAGTAATTCGTTACTTAATTTTTTAAAACCCCTTACTGCAAAATGGTTGAAGGTGGCTTCTACTTTTGTAAAATCCTCTCCTAAATCTATTGCTGCAGATTTAACTATTTTGCTAAGTGGTATTGTATTATTTAAAACAGACAATTTTAAAAGTTTTAAAGGTTACTGTTTGAATTGTTTGTTTTGTCCTCCGGTGATTTTTTTGAATAAATATCTACAAGCTTTCTTCTAACCATAGAACCAAGGGCATCATCTATTTCCAGTACTTCATCTACTTCGGTTCCTAAATTTGCGAATATCATTTGAACTTTACCATCTGTTTCGAAAGTACCATTCGGGAAACGTAAAGTTTTACCGAGTGGTACTACTATCTTTTCAAGATCATTTCTGCTATCATCATCACAAAGCAGCTTGTACTTATTTAAGTCCATGATAAGATACTTGCAGCCATCACACTCAAATTCACCGATCTGCTGAATCCATGTGTTGTTTGGTAAGCTTCGCATTGCTTTTACATGGCTAATATCTGCAATTTTGTCTTTTACAACAATTTCAATGTTAGTCAGCAAAGTTGGGGGAATGTTGTTTTCCCCCATTTGATAGTTTTCTAAACGGTTCTGTTCCCATACGCCATACGCATACTCTCCCTTAGCCGTTTCAATGAACTCAATTAAAGTTATATTGGTTTCATCGTTTGGATTAGGATAAACCTGTCGCCAGGCTAATTCTGCATATGATTGTAGGCTCCCCATTTTTTAAAACTTTTTTGACTTTGGTGCAGGAACCTTTTTGCTTACCGCTACATTTTTTAATGTACCAGCAGATGCTTTTTTAGCACCCTTCATTCCCGTTTTCATTTTTTTACCTACTTGTGTTGGAACGTACGCCATGATTTTTAGTTTTTAATTGTTATCATTTATTTTTAAAAGAAGTATTAATAAAGTCCATAAAAACCCTGCACTAAAACTGCTTGCCACGATAGTAACCGGGTAAAAAAGCAAATATTTTATTTCAAAAGAACCGGTACTAAGATAAAGAAATAAAAAGGTAAAAAACCAACCTGCTAAACTATAAAAAGTAGGCATACAAAATTCACAACTTATTAATGGGTCAGCTATTCGTGGTAACTTTTCCTCAACCTTTAATTTTAACCAGTTTAAAGCGCTTCTCTCATGTGTTACAATCTTCACTCCCAGTACTAAAGCTGTTGTAAATAATATTGACATTATTATTATCATCCTCTTGGTTTATCCTGTGTGTTCATTTCTCTTAATGCTTTTTCTCTTGTGTGTTTAGAGAATAAATTTACAATAACCCAAACTAATGGCTCTCTGGCCCATTCATCCCATTCGCAATTTTCGCTTTTATTTGGGTCAGGAACTTCATCGTTAAGTATAGTGTCGGTCATTACTTCTATCCTTCCGTATTTAGGGTATCGTATATAATCTAAGGCCATACTGCCAATATTCTTTGGCTCTGTAACTATTTTATTATCTACAATCTTTGCAATAGGACTTCCGCTTGATGGTTTAAGTCCTGGTATAAAGCTTTTGCATCTATTTTTAAAAACCTGTCCGTCTAATATTGGGATAGCTGTATCGCAATGATCTTCTAACTCAATTTCATCGTCGCTATCGCAATCTTGCTTTTTGAAATCTCCAATTTTATAAAGGTTATCCCAATAAAAATAATCTTTAGGTAATTCAAAACCATTATTCCCTTTCTCTGTGGTTATAAACCTTTTTAAATAATCTTTGCACTTTTGTGTGTTGTACGGCATTGGAAAGTCTGCAGCCATAATGAGATCACCGGTAAGAAATTTTAAAAGAATACCTTCTGCCCTTCTTAGGTAACGATTAAACATTTCATAAGACAGATAGCCGTTCTCTGATTTATTTGCATCGTCCCTTGCTGCATCTTGGTATAATTCTATTACTCGTATCATTTTAAACTCCTGGTGATGTTAAAGTTGTTTGTAGATTACAAGGCTTCTCATAGCTTCCAATAAATATTTTTGTTCCAATCTTATAAACTGTGTTAGGTACTAAATTGTTAATTGTTTGAACAAATGGTACTGTATAAGGAGGGAAAAAACTTATTGATGATAATACATTATTATTTTCATCGTATAATGCAACATCAAGTTTTGTTGTTTCTCCTGTGTTGGCTGTAAAGCTATACCCTATACTGGTGTTGCTTGGTGTTAAAGTAACGATAGGACAAGGAATATCAGCAAATGTATAGAATGCACTTGGTCTTCCTCCGTCTGTACATTGGCTTTCTGCCTTATAAACGTACAATGTATTAGCAATTGCAGTATTATCTACTATTTGAAATCTGATATTAGAAGCATTAAATACCGGCGCCCCAATATTCGTGTAGCTACCTGCTACATCAGGATTGCTTGCCAATCTTCTTTTTACAAGATAAGAAGGGGCAGGATTAGCGGGTGAAGCAAATGTAATATTTACTCCAGATGTTCCTTTTTCTACAAATAATCTTAATGGTTCTGTACAGTTACCTGCTACTGCACAAGATATTACTACTTGGCTTGCAGGGCTTGAACATTTATTTACATCTAAATAGTAAGCATAGTAAGTACCGCTTGTTACTAATGAAGGATTAGGTACTAATGTTGCTTCACTTACAATGCTTGAATTATACCATACAATCGTAAATCCAGCAACAGGTGTTACAAGGCTATTTAAATTGTAAGGACAAACTGCATTTACAACGTTGTTGCTGCTTAATGATGGAGCAAGTATAGTATTACACCCATTAAAGTTAAACGTGCCTGTAACTGTGTTTCCTGTTGAGCCATTGCTACAATTAGCAATTAATGTGTAAGTATGCTGAACGCCATTATTAAATCCTGTTAAAACTAACCCTTTGCTTGGAGATAATACAGTATCAATAAAAATATTGTCAACAAAAACATCTACACTAAAAGGATATGTTGCATCTACAGAAATACCATTACCTAAAACCCAGTTTATTACAGTATTTTGCCCCCTCAATGTTGCTACATTATCTGAAACTACTCCTGTGCAACTTGAATTTTGAGCTGTAGAACAAAACTTAGCGAGCATTGCAAGAACTTTATCTCTAAAAGTTTTTGCATCCCATTGTTCGGTTGTAAGACCTAAACAGGTAAGTAAATTTGAAGGTATTCCGTTCAAGGTTTGGTTTACAACGCTTGCCCAATAATTATGCTCTGTTTCTGTAGCTATCTCTGCTTTTAAAGCTGTGTATAATCCAGCTACATTAAAATCAAGTTGCTGCACTTTAACACACCCGGTTAGTATAGGTGCGCCAATAGTAATGAAGCTTTTTGTTGGGTTTGTTATTACCTCGTATTCGTAATTTTCAATTTGATAACTGTCTGTAAGCCCTACTACTGATTTTACAACATTACAACCGGTTATAGTAAGATTTTTAAGAGTTGATGGGGTATTGTTTACTACTGGCGTTCCTTCATTTGCAGAACATGAACATTTGCAATTCAATAAAACTTCCAACTGCTCAATATATTCTGAAATATCTTCTCCGCATGATGCTCCCAGTTCAATAGTCTTTAATAACCTTAAGGCATCAAATGTTACATCAATTAAATTATCTTTTTTTGATGCGCTGCAATTATCTCCCAGCTGTAAATTTATTTCAGCAAGTTTGTCATAAATGCAACATAGATCAACTGTGCAAAGAATATTCTTTTCGCATTTTACAGCGTAAGGAACTTTTACATAGTTATTTTCTCCTAAATTATAGGTAACACAAAGTTCTGATTTAAGCAAGTGTACGCCTTCATAAAGCGAAACGCTAAAGGCCGACATTGTTGTTACAAGTGGTGTTAATATAGAGCCAGTAGGATATGTAAGAGTTGATGTTTGTGTTTTACTTTCAAAAGCTTTGCCTTTATAAACTGGTGGTTCATCTATTAAAACTGTAAGAGAGCCATTCACACAGTTCGCTATCATTTGAGCATTAATAGTACCTTTTCGTTTTGTTTTATCTTTTGGGTTTGGTTCGCATATACCTAAGTTGTGGCTAACAGTATGTTTAATACTTAAACTATCTGTTAATTCAAGTGTTACAACGTAAAGTCCGTACTGATAGTTATTGTTTACTTTAGGTATTGGAAATTGAAATGCACTGTTTAAAATTGATAGCGGAATTGGTGAAACCTTGTTTAAATCGAAGGCTGCTGCATATTGCTTTATATCAACATCAAATGGGTTGGTAATCTTTACTTTTGCTCCAAGTACATTTTGCGCACCGTTACCAATAAATATGGAAGGACTTAAATTAACTAAGAAATTTCCTCCGCATAAATCTGCAGTTAGTTTAATATCTAAGACCGATATATCGGGGCTATTGGTTACTGTTGTCTGTGCCAAAATTATTTATTTTAAAAATTAAAATAGGGCCGACAAAAAAATTGTCAGCCCAAAAATTATTTACCCTTGTTTATTCTGGGTTTACCGAATGTAAGCTTACCTCCTGAACTAACTACATTGTTACCTGTTGGTCTTTGTGTAGCTGCTGCAAGCATTGGTTTTTTTGGTGTGAGTGTACCTCCGCATCCTCCCATACAAGCCATGATTTATAAATTTAAAAGTTTAAAATTATTTTGCTAAAGCTTCTTTAATTGCGGTAAGAGTTATTTTACCTTCTTCTGTTCTTAAAGTATCAATAAACAAAGATATTTTCTGGTCTTCGGTATGATCTTCGGAAACTTGTAGCAACTTAACAAATGTACCGTTTCTTTTTATCATTATTTGCCCTGGTGCTTCAATAAAAGAAATTACTTTTTTATTTATTGCCAATCCTAAAAGAACTTCTAAATCATCTGCTTTTAATTCCTCTATAATGGTTTCTAAAATTGATAAGTCTTGTCCGGAAACTTCATTTATTATATCTAAAAGGGCTTCTTTCTTTTCATCACTTGATTCCGGTAAACTGTATGAAGAACCATTTATTTTAAGCAATTTAGTATCCATTTGCTCGTCTGTAAAATCTTCAATAGCAATAATAGCTTTTGCTTGCTTCAATGCTAAATCAGCATTTTTCTTTCTTGAAATCTCCGGCTTAAATTCCTTGAAGATAACTTGGTAATCTCCACGATCACCGTCAAAAGCTTGGTTACTTGGGCAAGCTGCAAAGAATGCTAATACGTTTTTTTTATTTGATATTAGCTTGCTTTTCTTAAATCTTAACTCTGCTCTATCCGCTTCTGTAATCTTTGTATTGGCATCAAACCCAGCTTTAATCTGTTTGTCCATGTCAATTTCATTTGAAGCTTTTAAGAACCTTATGGTTCTGCTATTGCCTTCATTGTCTGTAAATGTATATACCATGTGTGGGGTATATTCATCGTAGTTTTGAACTGGCATTCTGCTACCATCTTCAAAGGTTTTGAAAAACTGAACTCTTGGTCCTGATTCTATCAGTTCAAATATTTTTGTTTCGGGTGGTGCAGTTTTTTTAATTTCTGCTACTTTGTCTGCCATTTTTTTAATTGTTAAGTGTGTGAGTACTGCAACTTTTATTGAGGGCTGCGTATATATCCTCTTTTTTTTAAAAAAGAAAGTAACTGGGTCTAACCCCAGCTACCATCCTTACTTTTACCAAAAAACCTACAACAATCTTCCTACAGTGGGAAGTTTACCAATACCCATGATTCAGGGCAAGAAACTTCTACTGAAAAAGTAGATTTGATAGAGAACTCATGGAAATCACAACCGGTTCCAAAGGTATTTCTACCGCCTGGTCCGTTCAAAATACCATTACTATCAGTTAAATTGTCATGCAATCTTCCCAACGTATCTCTAAAATGTACTACTGTGAATAATTTTGTATCGTTTTCACCAACTCTCTTAAGGTTACTTGGCTTATCGCACATTGGCATACCAATACCTCTGCGTAAATAGTCAAAACCTGCTGCACCTAACATTTTACCGTTAGAGAAGCTATTTTCTTCGTAAGCGTGAATTGTCATTCCGCTAATAGAGATTGTACAGAATTGTAAATTAATCCACTTGCAATCTTCCGGGTTAAACTGTCCGTAAGAAATACGGTTCAAAGAAAGACTATTTGCCAAAGTTTGGAAAGCAGCGTAAGCCAAAGAACCTAATACAAAAGTGTACTCGGTACAGCCCAAACCAGAAGCTTGTACTGCTCTTTTCAAATCTGCAATATCCTGCTCTGTCAATATATCACGGTTAGCCCAGTTCCAACGGATGGATTTAGCACGTAATGTGTTGATGATACCAAAGGAAGGGTCGAACAAGTACTGGTACATTTTACTGTCCTCATGGCGCTTGTACATTTTCTGTAGTTCACCACCATACCACAATTCTGTTTCTACCTGGTTGCCATCAGCATCCATGTACATATACTTGTACTTTACATTTTGGCAAGCCAATAATGCATCACCACAAATTCTACCTGACAACTCACCAATAGCTTGTTGAGTAATTGGCTGCTCTACCGGCGTATCTTCCATACGGAAAGTTCCTGTTGGGCACTCGCAATCTGCCAACTGCTTACCTGTAAGAACAATTACATCTGCAAGGGCCGGAACTGTAACCGCTACCAAAGAAGATTTTAAACGAACTGTAAGTGTTGTTGTGTTTACTCCCGGTGTTACCAGTGTAATGATACCAATATCACCATTTGGAGGTAACAAAAGTGCATCCCCAATTTGTGGGTAAACGTAGTTGCCACTCACGTAATGAGAGTTTGCAGCTATTGAAAGAACTGCTGTACCAGGTGAAGCTGGAATTACTACCGCTATTGTATTGCTTAAATGCACTAAATTATCAGTAGCATACTCACGTACAAGAGAATAATTTTTAAAGCAGGTTTCTCCGTAACCCATGTTTTCAGTAAGCCACAAACCGAAGCTGTTTTGCTGAATAAGGTTACAGTAATAATGTTTTCTAAAAACTGGGTCAGCGCTGTAGCGAGAAGCTTGCGCTGCCTGTAAAAATGCTCCATTAAGCGTAACGCCTGATGGGAGGGAAAATTGACCTTTTCCTGGCATTGTGCCATTTGGTACTATTGCAGCCATTTTTATTTAGTTATTGAACTGGTCCTCACACTTACTTTCTCTGTGCCTTCAATCGCTTTGCCTACTTGTCCTGTCCTTGTATTTGCTACATATCCAGGTGAAACGGCTTGTGCGTTTGATGGAAATGTACCGTTAAAAAAATTAACTTGTTCTGTAGCCCCTTGTAACAAGGATTTTTTGGCAACAGAAGCCGCAATCTTCTTCCAGACGAATGCATCAAAGAGATTTGTTACGTTTTCGGACCCGTCCTGATTATACAATTGGGTTTCACGTTTGGCCTTGTTTGCCAGCGTTTCTTTAATTTCTGTTATGTCAGCTTCGTCAATAACATATTCAACCGGGTTTAATTTTTGCCCATTGGACTCACCGAGATCGAGGGTTACTGTACGATTAAATTTCGCTGCATAGTCCTCAACCGTAGAGGATATACGTGCATCTACTTCTTTCTCGTATTTTTCTGCTTCGTAATCAGATTTAAGTTTTGCTAACAGGTTCTTAGCCTGATCTATTTTATAAGAACTTTTATTCTCTAACTTTTTTGAGAAATACTCATTTTTCTTAAGCATTTCATCATCAAATTCGCCAAGGTTTTCTTTTTCTTCTGCTGAAAGCAAAAAGTACCTTCTTTTTATTTCTTCATCAATTTCATCTTCTGCAAAGCCAGCAGTTCTTAATTCTGCTTTGGTATCTTGTAGTGAAAATTCTTTTACATCTGCTGCAGCTATTTGTTTTAGGGCTGCAAATCCTCCAACTGTTCCTCCTTGCTTAACAAATCGTTCGGTAAGCATTAAATCTTCCGAATTTTGAATAGCCCTTATTTCTTCTTCTGTTTTTTCGGGTGCTGGTGGCCTTAGTTCATCAATGCTTTTTAAATCTTTACCAAATCTTTTGTTGTATGATTCTAAAAATGTGGCATCATCTAATTCTGCTGGTGGTGCTTGTTGTTGTTCTGTTTCTGGGGCTTGTTGTTGCGTTTCTGCGACTGGTGCTGTTTCGTTTTCCATGTGTTATATGATTTTTTGGTAGTTCAAATCTAAATAAAAAATAAATATATTTTTTTTAGTGTAATTATTTTTGCGACACTTTTTATTATATTTTTGTCTTATGCCTAAATATTTGAAAGAAAGGGAAAGGCTTAATTTTCGTAAAATGATTTCAGAACCAACCGTTTTGAAAGCAATAAAAATATTATCAGAAACGTACAAAGAGGATTTGTATAAATCTGCATACAGGCTTATGAAATTAAGTGCTGAAATAATTTGCAATAAAAAAAGCCACTAAAATTAGTGGCTTTTTAAAATTAAAGTCTTTTTTTACTCTGCGGCCAACTTGTCTGCTTCTGCTTGTGCTTCTGCTTGTGCTTTAGCTGCGGCTTTAGTTGTTGAAGCTGTTGTTGCTCCAACTGCAATAGTTTCACTTAAATCTTCTGTGGCTACAATCTCTTGTTTACCGTTTTCAAATTTTGTGTAAGAAGTAGGCATTGCTACTGGTGGTATCGCATCAGGTACAATAACTTCTTCTTCTTTTTTTTCTTTTGCCATTTTAAATTTATTTTTAGATTTTATAAAATATGAAAATAAAATTACTTACTTTAAACGAATTTCTTTTGTCTTATTTTTCTGCAATTTACTTTTGGTAATTTCAGTAATCTTAACAACCCCATCGTTTCCTTGCTGCCTTTCCTCTTTCTCCAGTCCATCCTGCTGATCTTGCGCAAAAAGATTTCTTTCTTGCTTTAGCTTCTGGTGTTTTAGGGTTTGGTGCAGGAGGTTTTAGATTACTACCTGTTGCAGCATTATATTTTGCTCGGCCTTTTGCTGTTAATCCGCTCCCTGGGAAACTGGTAATTTTTCTCCCCTACCTACTGATAAACTTTCTTAGCCATTTTTTTTATTGTAAATTAAGCATTATTAAGTTTATGGCAATTTTGATGCAATAAATACTCGGTAAGAGTAATTTCACCATTCAAAAAGCTATCATAGCTATAACTTTTTTTAGCAATAACAATTCTATTAGAATTGTTATGTAATGGTCTGGCTACCCATCGAAGTTTACCTTCATCATCTAAGGCGTATATGTTTCCTAAAGAGCAATTTTTTTTGTTTGACATTGTTTTATCTTAAGTGTCTTAAATCATTATTATACCTTTCAATAGCTGCTTCTACTGATTGAATAAAGGTTATAGCATATACATTTACCAATTCTAATTTTTGTTTTCTAAGAAACGCTATCTGGTTAAATATTTCAGCAACACAAGGGTCAATAATAGCAATTTCTTTACGGCTTAATACTTTTCTTTTTGCTTCTTTATCCTGCTTTAATTTAAGTTGGTTTGCAGATTCTATATTATCATTTTCAATTTTTTTTGCTGCTGCTTTTTCACCTTCTTTTATAAGTTCTTGCATTTGAGAATTAACATCGTCAATAGCGCCATCGTTAGAAAAAATATGAGAAACAGAAATTGTAATAACCTTATCATAATTTTTATAAATAAATAAGCTGTTTTCAATAGGTGTTGCCACCTCAAAAGTAAATGCAGGTAATTTGCTGTGAATTAATTTGATTTGCGATTTTTTTAATTCTAATTCTTTCTCTGTAATTTTATTTTCTCTTTCCAATAAATCTTTTTCATCTTGGTCCGCTTTGGCTTTTACTGCTACTGCATTATCTTTTATTTTTTTGTAGTACGCAATATTTTTGTTCAGTACAGATACCATTTTATCTTTTATGCTATCAAAAGAAGTTTCATCAAGTATTTTTAAATCATCAAATGAAAGTTGAGTTAATTCTTCTGTGTCTGCATCGGTAATTAAAAAGCTGGAAACGTTTTGAGGTACTGTGAGTAAAATCAATTCGTTAAATCTTTTTTTAATTGTTTCCTGTAATTTTAATTCCTCACGTATCTTGTCCTGCGCTACTTCATAATCAGATTTTACCATTTCTAAAAACCTTTCAAAATCTTCTACCGGCATATTAGTAATATCCATTCTTGTAATGGCTCTACCGCTATCATTCCGGTAGTAATGGCTTGCGGAGTTATACTCTAATCCATTCTGTAATAAAAGTGCAATCTTATCATTAATCACTTTTTCTTTTGCTGCTACCGCTTCTGCTTTTCTTGTTTCCTCTGCTGCTTCATAATCTTCTTTGTCCTGCTTGTGTGGTGCTTCTATTGCGGCCAGTTGTGATGTAGCATTTTTGTAAGCATCATTGACATTTCCAATCAAATCGTTAAAAGGTTTTACTACTGCTTTCCTTTCGTTTTCTAAATTTGTTCTTGTTGGACGTACCTTACTCAAAAATTCTTTTGTTGCTGCATAACCAGCCTTATCATTTTCATCAGCAATTTTTATAGAGTTTGATTCCTCTTTAAAAAGTTCAATCTTATGTTTTACTTCCTCAACTCTGGCTAAGCCTTCCGAAATATTTTTGTTTACTTCTACCAAATTAAGTGTTGGTACTTCACTAATAATTGTTTCTAACATTGTTGTATTTTTTTTGGTTTAAAAATGTTTAGTTACTTAATTGTCCATCAAATCTTCTATCTATTAAATCTTCAAATGGCTTAATACTATCGTAATTATCTCCAGATAAATATTCTTTTACTTTTTGCAAAACTTTTTCTGCCATTTCCCTTGTTTTACACAAATAAATTGTATCAGTAAAGGCAGCTATTTTCTGTCTGTATTCTTCTGCTTGTGATTCTTTTTTATCCTGCTCTTTATAATCAATAGCAGGAAGGCAGCTATCATTTAATAAAAATGATTCCATGTTCTGGAAACTTTCTTGATGTACTTCTTCAATAAGCTTTTTCAAATGGTTGTAAACCTCTTTTGGATTATCTCCTTCTGATATTTCTGTTTCAGCACTTAACTTATCCCAAAGCTTTAATCCTGTTGCTGCATTTATCATTTCATAGCTTAATGATCTTGATATTTTTTTAATTTCCATAATTTTTATTTGAAGTTTGAGGTACGTTTTCTTCAAGGCTAATTACAAGCCCAAAATTGCATGTTGTTTTTGTAGTGATAGCACTATTTAAAAAAGTAATTTTTCTCATGAATATTACCTGTAGTGCTTCTTCATTTTCAACTGCTGTTTCTTTACCTTCTTCGGTTAAAATAAAACCATTGTAAAGTCTTTTTACAAAGAATTGTTTTGTTGTTGTTTTTGACATAATAAATAAGTTTTGACAAATGTAAAATTTATTTTTCGGAAAATAAAATAATATTACGGTATCTTTATTTTTTTATTCAAAATAATATTTTTAATATTGCTCTATGGAAAAAATTAAACTATCTAAAGAAGAAAAAATTGTAAAGCATTTAGAGGAAAACGGTATCAAAGCATCATGGCTTGCCGAAAAAATTGGAGTAACTTCTACTCACCTTCATTTCATTTTAAAAGGTAATGCTAAAACAAAAAGGGATTTAACTCCTGAAAATTTAAAAATCATTAATGAATCTCTTAAAACTAATTTCTAATGGCTAAGAAAATTAAGGTCAATTTAGAAACAGATGACAAAAAATTAAATTTTAGAATATATGATAATAGAAAGTATGTTATCATTTATAATAAAGAAAATTTTTTGCCTGTACGTAAAAGAGAATGGAAAAAAGTAGTAAAATTTTTAAAAACCAAAAACTAAATGGCAAAACGGTTCACTGATTCTGAAAAATGGAAAGACGACTGGTATATATCATTAAGTAATGATTACAAAATAGTTTGGCAATGGTTATTAGATAACTGCAACCATTCCGGTCTTTGCAAAAGAAGTATATCTCTTTTAAATATCATGTGTAAGACAAATTTAAAAGAACAAGACATTATAGATTTTACTAATTTTAGAATTATAATTGTTGATGATTATTGGTTTATTCCTAAATTTCTAAAGTTTCAATACTCTACATTATTGAGTGGAAAACCTGCAATAGTCTCTGTGGTAAAGGATATTTTTACTTATAAGTTACAAAGAATGATTCCTGAATCATTTGGTAATGATTACATAATAATTAATAAATCATTTGATAATCATTGTAAAATGATTAAGGATATGGTTAAGGATAAGGATATGGTTAAGGTTAAAACTAATATTACAAACGAAAATTTTAAAAAACCAAAATCTGTGAAATTTGATGAAAAAATTGAAAATGTAATTTTTGATGATGGCAGCGTTCAAGTTCTGGGGGCAGAGCAAAAGATTTTAGCACAAAGTGGAGATTTAAAGGCGACAAGCATTGTTTACAATTCAATTTATTAAAAAATGTACTACGACCAATTATCAAATTTAGGAATACACCTCCGCCGAAGAAGCGGATCTGAAAAAGTACCTTGCCCTAAGTGTAGCGAAGGCAGAAGAAATAAAAAAGACCCTTGTTTATCGGTAAATATCACAAGTGGGGAATTTAATTGCCACCATTGCTCTTGGAAAGGGAATGTAAGATTTTCAGAAAAAAGGAACGAAGAAAAAAAATACTCAAAACCCACAAAAGAAATGTGGGAAAACCAAATATTGAATGAAAAGATTGTAGAGTATGCTAAAACACGTTCTATTTCGCACGCAACCCTATCAAAATTCAACGTTTTTGGAAAAGATGAATGGATGCCTCAGACACAAAAAAAAGAACGCTGTGTGGCATTTCCTTACATCAGAGATACAGATATAATTAATATAAAGTTTAGGGATGGTGCTAAAAATTTTAAGCTTGTTAAGGATGCTGAAATGATTTTTTGGGGAATGCAGACCCTAAACGAAAAACATTGTGCTTTGATTACAGAAGGAGAATGGGATGCTTTGGCTTGCTATGAAGCAGGGTTTTCAAATTACTACGAACCAGAACCAGACCCTAACGGTGAAGTTGTAGAGCATGAATTAGGAAGATGGGGGATATTGTCTGTTCCAAATGGGGCCAGTAAGGGTAGTCAGCGATTGGAATATATTGATAATTGTTCTGATTACTTAGCAACAATAGATGAATTTATTATTTGTACAGATGGTGATGAAGCAGGATTTCAGTTACGGGAAGAATTGGTAAGAAGGTTAGGTGTAGAGAAATGTAGGCTTTTTGAATATCCTGCAAATGAATGTGTACCGCAAAAGGATGGTACAAAAAGAAAATGCAAAGATTTAAATGAAGTTTTACAGTATTTAGGCAAAGAAAATCTTGTAAATGTTGTTTTATCAGCACAATTAACACCTGTAGATGGTATAAATTATTTGGAAGATATTTTTGCCGGTATGCTTGAAAATTTCCGAAAAGGAATACAGTTAGCGCCAACAACCAGATTTAAAGTTGTAGACGAATATTTCAGATGGAAAAAAGGAGATATAAATCTTTTTTCTGGTTATGCAAATTACGGCAAAACAACTTTTGTTATTCAGTTGATGCTTATTAAATCAATTTATGACGGTTGGAAATGGGCAATATTTTCACCGGAGAATTACCCTGCCAATGATTTTTATGACGATATTGTAGAAATGTATGTTGGCAAATGGCTTAGTAAAATGAGTGAGGATGAATACACAGAAGCTTGTGATTTTATAAACAAACACTTTTTTTATGTGTATCCAAAAGATGAACACGACATAAAATCTATACACGAAAAATTTAGATATTTAGTTTTGAAAAAAGGGGTTGATGGAGTTATGATTGACCCATTTAATCAGCTTGATAAAGAACAAAAGCCTTATGAAAGAGATGATCAATTTTTATCAAACATTTTAAAAGATATTAAAAGATTCGCTTTATTAAATTCTGTTTGTTATAACATAGTTGCTCACCCAAAAAATCCTAATTACGAAAAAGGTAAGGAACTTGCTCCAGTAGAAATGTATGACTTAGCTGGAGGTGCAATGTGGGGTAATAAATCAGATAACATAACAATTTATCATAGACCTAATTTTCATATTGATAAAAATAGCCCGGAGGTTCAAATTAGGCAGATAAAAACAAAAAGAAAGAGAACAGGTGGAAGTAATGGTGAATTTGATCTTAGACTTTTATGGTCACAAAAAAGATTTTGCGACCCTATTTCAAACGAAACTCCATGTGACCCTAAATTAGCTTTATCAGTAAAGTCTGGTGAAAATATATTAGGTTCAATGGGACTAAATGATACAGACGTAGACGATTGTCCTTTTTGATGTATAAATTTTATAAATGAAAACACAGCCGACCCACATCACAGTAAAAATTGAATACATTGATTTTGAGATTAACCGATTAAAGGATAGATTATCTGTACAGCTTAGCTATCCTATCAAAAAACATTTACAAGGGCAGCTTGAAGCTTATTTGGCTGTAAAAATGCAAAATAAGGTGTGTATTGCAGAACAAAAAACATTATAAAATGGAAGATGCTCAAAAAACGGCTTATTTGTGTCTTAAAAAGAACGATGATATTTACCATCATCTACATGATTGTACTTTCAAAAATTTAAGAACAGGAGTAGAATGGGAAGTACCGGAAGATAAAGCTGCTGAAATATTTGTGATTGACTACAAATCAACAATGATGATTAATAAATATCCAATACTGGAGGAACTTATTTTTAAACTTAAACTAAAATTAGAATCATGAATGAATTATTAAAAAAATGTTTGGTTATGAAAAATAAAAAAACAATATCTCGTATGTGGAGGTTCTACAATAAAATAATCGGAAGATATTTTAAATCATTTACTTATCTTAAAGACGTAAAAAATCCATTTTAAGGGCTGAACCAACAGATTGGGAACACCTTGAAAAGTACAGTTTAACAACATTGAATTACCTAAGCCAGTACCTGTGGTAGTAGGAGTTAATTGGTACTGCGTGCTCCAGGGCAAAGGATTTTAACTTCTGATTTAAAATGGATTCCTGTTGAAAATATGAACAAGCAGGCATGACGTCAAAATATCGCAGAGACAAGATTACATCTAACCCCAAAATTACTCGCCCAAGAGTTGCAATGGTAACAGATAAAAGTTAAAATATTTTTTAACAATAAAACAATAATCATGGCAGAAATGAAAACAGTTGTAGTAGGAGATATTCTCGTACAGGACAATCAGGAAAGAAAGTTTGGAGCAGACCCACAGTATGCAGTTGTATGGGTAACTGGTAAATCAGAAGCAGCAGAAGTTCCTTTGCTTCTTACACTGGAGGAGTTTAATAATGCAATAGCAAGAGCA
>JAYTCO010000471.1:0-6962 GCA_043736415.1 Ferruginibacter sp.
GATATGATACCGTTTCCGATGATATTATTTGGGGAATAGTTATAAAATACTTACCCATACTAAAATCGGAAATTGAATTTCATTTAAACGAAAATTAAAGTGCCGTTTATATAAATCATTTCTACATTTTTGCAAATGAACTACCAACAAACACTTGATTATCTCTACAGCCAGCTACCCATGTTTAGCAGAATTGGAAGTGCTGCTTACAAAACAGATTTACATAACACCATTGCATTGTGCAACAGCATTGGTAATCCCCAACAAAAATTCAAAACTATACATGTAGCCGGCACAAACGGCAAAGGCAGCACTTCACATATGATTGCCGCTATTTTGCAGGAAGCAGGCTTTAAAACCGGGCTTTATACTTCTCCTCATATAAAAGATTTTAGAGAGCGCATAAGAGTAAATGGTAAAATGATTTCTGAAAACTTTGTAGTTGATTTTACAGAACGAACAAAAGCAATTACAAAAGAAATAGAACCTTCTTTTTTTGAAATGACGGTTACTATGGCTTTCCAATATTTTGCTGAACAGCAGGTAGATTTTGCGGTAATAGAAACCGGGCTTGGTGGCTTGCTCGACAGTACAAATATTATAACCCCCATACTTTCGGTAATAACGAATATTGGTTACGACCACCAAAATATTTTAGGAAATACATTGGAAGAAATTGCCACTCAAAAATCGGGTATAATAAAAGAAAATATACCCATTGTAATTGGGGAAACTTTACCTGAAACAAAACCGATTTTTATTGAAACTGCCTCAAGTAAAAATGCTATTATACATTTTGCTGAAGAAAATTTTATTATCTCTTATATAGATTCTGAAGGAGAATTATTGCTTTGTAACGTGCTGGACATTTTTGAAAATGTTACTGAAAAATTCAGGTGTGGTTTATCAGGTTTGTATCAGGCAAAAAACATTTGTACGGTACTGGCTGCAGTAAAGGAACTAAGAAAACTGGATATTAATATCCCTGAAACTGCTTTACATAGCGGTATTGAAAAGGTAAAAGAAATTACCGGTTTGCGTGGAAGATGGGAAATTTTACAGCAACATCCAACCATCATTGCGGATGTAGCCCACAATAAAGATGGCATAAAACAGGTAATGGATCAATTAATTACAACTCACTTGACTACACAACTTCATTTTGTGCTGGGTTTTGTACGAGATAAGGATGTTGAAGATGTTTTAAAACTGTTTCCGAATAATGCTAAATATTATTTTACAAATGCGCATATACCTCGGGCGTTGGTAAATACTGAACTGCAAAAAAAAGCTGCCAAAGTGGGATTGGTTGGTGAATGTTTTGAAACCGTAGATGAAGCGGTAAATGCTGCGAAAAAAGTTGCAGCAGTTACAGATGTAATTATGATTTGCGGCAGTTTTTTTATAATAGCTGAAAGCGAACTTTTATAATTTATTTAAAAATTCTGTAGCCCTGTAAAAACAAAGTTCGTGCATGCTTTGTTTAAATTGATACGTCTGCACCATGGTTTTTACTTCCTCTAAGGGTTTCAACATGACCGTTATTTCTTCATTTGCATCGAGGGATTGCTCTGATGTTTTTTCTCCGCCGGTTGCTATGAATAAATGCGTGGCATTGGTTAAAACCCCAGGATTTGAATATGTTTTACCTAAGTAATGAAATGCTGAAAAACTATAACCGGTTTCTTCCCGTAACTCACGAACGATCGCTGTTTCAGGCGTTTCGTTATCATCAATAAAACCACCGGGAAATTCTATTGATTGTTCCTGTATAGCATGTCGATATTGCTCTATCAACAAGACCTCATTTTCTTTTGTGATGGCGAGTGCCAACACACATTCCGGCAATTCAACCACAAAATAAGGATCTACAATTTTACCGGATGGGGTTTTGTAACTGTCTTTACGGGCAGTAAAATATGGGTGATTACTGATGTATTCTTTTGAGAGTATTGTAAAAGGCATTGCAGAATTTTTAAAGGAAAATAAATTAAAATCTATTGCATAATAAAAGTTGAAAAAAGATTTACAGAACAATGGCTGCGGGATAGAAGTGGAAATACTTTTTGCTGCATTTGAGCAAAAAGATTGCAACAGATAGCCCGAACAAATGCTTAAAAATCAAGAGATATTGACCGCCCCAAATCTTTAAACAATTAACCCCAACCCATTCGTTCACGCAATTTATTTATGTGCGCCGTGTGGTGTTTGCCATGCCATGCATATTGACCGAGTAAATACCAAACGCTCATTTGTTTGCCATATTCAGGGTGTACAACTGTGCGGTTCCACTGTTCATCTTTTATGTTTTTTAAAACCTCGAGCATGCGTGCATGCAACGCATGTAACAATGTGAGCGATACATTTATGGGAATATTTTTCACATCGCTCAGCTCTGTAAATGCCTGTTGGTTGTAAGGTTTTATGGTTGGATTGTCTTCTGTTAGGGCGAGTTTAAAACGCATAAAAGCATTGATGTGGCTGTCTGCAACATGGTGCACAACTTCCCTGCTGTTCCAACCGCCGGGGCGATAAGGTTCTTCGAGTTGTGCAGCATCTAAATTTGTGATAGCATATTCAAGTGCCTTTGGCAATACTTCAATATCAAGCAGCCATTCCTTCAATTGCTGTTGAGAGAATGGCTGTTCAATATATTTACCTAAGGGGTAACTTAAATCTTCCATAATTATTTTGTAGCCGCAGGTTGAGCCGGTTTAATATCTTCCAGGGTTATTTCAAAGACAAGTACAGCATTTGGTGTTATTGGAGAACCTTGTGGAGGATATTCACCATAAGCCAAATCACCCGGAATATACACTTTCCAATGTGCACCTTTTGTCATTAACTGTAAAATTTCTGTCCACCCTTTAATAACACCATTTAGCGGGAAAGAAGTTGCCTGCCCACGTTTAAAGGAATTGTCAAACTCAGTACCATTGGTTAGTGTGCCGACATAATTTACTACTACAGTATCAATTACTTTTGGTTTTGCACCATTAGGATCACCGGCTTTTAAAACTTCATATTGCAACCCATTTGCCAATGCAATTACTCCACTACGCTTTTTGTTAAGGTCAAGAAAATTTTGCCCTTCTTGTTTTTGTACATCGGTTTTCTTTTTTGTAAACTCCTGTAACTTTTGCTGTAACGTCATACCTGCCTGTTCAATGGTTAAAGCTGTTTTTGATTTTGTATACACATCGTTTAATGCTTTTGCAAATAATGTGGAGTTTATTTTTGTAGCGCCTGCCTGCATTAGGCTTGCAGCAATATTCATTCCTGCTGCATAACTAAAACTATCTACCGCATTTTTAAAACCTGTAGTTGATTTTACTGCAACAGGAGAAGTTTTTTTTACAGGCAACGCTTTCTTTTGTGCACTAACATTTATTAAAACAATAGCTGCAACAGCGGTTAACATTAATTTCTTCATTTTTATATTCTAGATTTTTAATTTTTTACAAATAAAATAAAATTTAATCAGGGCGCATTTCTTTTCCTGTTAAATGAATAAAAACATCTTCGAGATTAGCAGCCTTTACCTGTTTAGGCCTTTCAAATCCTGTTGCAACAAGTTCATCTATCATCTTATCCGGCGTATCGAGTTTTATTATTTTGCCTTCATCCATAATGGCAATTCTGTCGCAGAGTTGCTCTGCTTCATCCATGTAATGTGTAGTGAGAATTACTGTTGTGCCTGCTGCTCTTATTTCACGAATTAAATCCCATAAATTTCGTCGTGCCTGAGGATCCAAACCGGTTGTAGGTTCATCTAAAAAAATTATTTTTGGGTTGTTTATTAACGTGGTCGCAATAGAGAAACGTTGCTTTTGACCGCCACTTAATTCCTTGCTTTTATTTTTTGCCTTATCAACCAAATTTACTTTTTTAAGCAACTCCATTGCATCCACATCTCTGTTATACAAGCCACTAAAAAGTTTGATGAGTTCCAACAAATTTAGCCCTGGATAAAACCCCGAAGTCTGCAACTGAACACCGATAATTTTTTTTATTTCTCCGGGTTCTTTATCAAGATCAAAACCGTTTACCAAAACTTTACCCGAAGTTTTTGGCCGCAGGGTTTCTATAATTTCCAGGGTAGTACTTTTACCTGCACCGTTTGGACCGAGCAGCCCAAAGATTTCACCTTCCTCAACATTGAATGAAACAGATTTTACAGCTTCGAACTGACCGTAATTTTTTACAAGATTTTCAACCCTTATTATTGAATTTGACATTGCAGTAAAGTTATGTAATGATATATTTAAAACAGGATTACAAAATTAAACTACTGCATCTTTTGGAGCTGCAAATAAATAACTTTCCAGTTCTTTCATCATATTAATACTTCCTACAAAAAAAGGTGTGCGCTGGTGCAATTCTGTTGGAACAATATCTAAGATATTAATTTTTCCGTTCGTAGCTTTTCCTCCGGCTTTTTCAACAATGTATGCAAATGGATTACATTCATACAGCAATCTAAGTTTGCCGCCCGGTTTATCAGTGGTGCCTGGATACATAAAAATTCCACCTTTAATAAGATTGCGGTGCACATCAGATACCATGCTGCCAATGTAACGTTGTGTGTAAGGACCGCCGTTTAATTTATCTTTTTTCTGACATGCGGTAATATATTCTTTTACTGGCTGTTCGTACCTAAAAAAGTTACCATGGTTTACTGAATACATTTTGCCTGACGGGGGACATTGTATGTTTTGATGGCTCATTAAATATTCACCGATTTGTCTGTCGAGAGTAAAGCCATTAACGCCCCGTTTTGTTGCATATACCAACATAGTAGATGAACCAAATACAACATAACCCGCAGCTACCTGCTTGTTGCCGGGCTGTAAAAAATCTGCTTTGGTTGCCGGCTTTCCCAGTTCACTTACTCTTCTATAAATACTAAAGATGGTACCGATGGAAACATTTACATCGATATTAGAACTTCCATCCAAAGGATCAAACAGACAAACATATTTTGATTTGTTGCTTGTCTCATCATCAAATATCACAATGTCATCCAACTCTTCGCTGCCAATTCCTGCACAGCTTATACCATGTCGCAAAACACCCACGAGTTGGTCGTTTGCAAAAATATCCAGTTTTTTTACTTCTTCACCCTGTATATTGGTAGTGCCGTGATCGCCCAAAATATCTACCAATCCTGCTTTATTAACTTCTACGTTTACTCTTTTACAGGCAAGCCCAATATCTCTTAAAAGCCCCGCCAATTCCCCCGTTGCTAAAGGAAAAGCACGCATTTCCTGGATCGTAAATTCGTCAAGGGTAAGTATATTTCTGTTTATAGCCATGTAGTCGATTTAAGATTTATAATTGCAGATTTTAAATAATAAAAAAACATACTTCTACAATTGTATGAGAAATGCAAAGTAATAATAATTTTAGAAAAAATGACTTAACAGGTTGATGAGTGTTGTGTGGTACATGTATATTAGATTTTAAAGTTTCATGCTGAGCAATTAAATTCGCAGCAATGGCAGCTTTAAAAGCGCAGCAAAAAAAATTTTACAACATACACTTAAAATAGAAAAATAAAACATGTTTGTTTTCAAATTTGGCGGAGCATCGATAAATAATATTGAGCGAATAAAAAACACTTCTAATATAATTAGAGATAATGCAGATCAGAAATTATTGGTGGTAGTATCTGCCATGGGCAAAACAACCAATGGTTTAGAAAAAATTGCAGAAGCTTATTTTGATAACCGAAAAGATGATGCACTCTTACTTTTTGAACAGGTTAAAAAGAATCACCTGGAAGTGGTAAAATATTTATTGGTTCACAATTGGAAAGCTGCTGAAGACCAGTTGAAAGATTTTTTTACAGAAATTGAATGGATGCTGCATGACAAACCTGTACGCATTTATGATTATTATTATGATCAGATTGTTTGCTGTGGAGAGTTGTTCAGCACCTGCATTGTAGCCCATTATTTAGCAGAACAAAAAGTAAAAGTAAAATGGATAGATGTAAGGGACATTTTTAGAACTGATAATAATTTTAGAGACGCAAGTGTTGATTTTGATTTTACAACATCAAAAATAAAGAACAGTATTTTACCATTATACAATGACTTTGATGTAATAATGACGCAGGGATTTATAGGCTCTACAGATGAAAATGAAAGTACCACACTGGGCAGAGAAGGAAGTGATTACTCAGCAGCAATTTTTGCAAATATTATGAATGCAGAATCGTTAACCATTTGGAAAGATGTGCCTGCAGTAATGAATGCTGATCCAAACAAATTTAAAGATGCGGTAAACATTCCTTTATTGAATTATACTGAAGTTATTGAAATGGCTTATTACGGTGCTCAGGTTATCCACCCAAAAACGATAAAACCTTTACAAAATAAAAATATACCACTCTATGTAAAAAGTTTTCTTGACACAGAGTTACCAGGAACCATTATAAATGCTGATAAAGCAACAAACCTCCCTCCTATAATTGTATTAAAAGGACAGCAGGTTTTAATTCATTTTCGTTCGAAAGATTTTTCATTTATGGAAGGAAGAGCTTTGGGGCAATTGCATAAAATTTTTAATGCAGTAAAATTGCAGCCAAATCTTACGCAAAATACTGCCATTTCTTTTATTTGCTGTTTTGATGGTCATGCAGAAAAAACCGGTCAGATAGCCGCAGACGCATCTTTGTTGTTTGATGTTGATGTTGAAAGAGATTTATCGCTCCTTACGATTCGCCATTATGATAATGCAACAATTGAAAAACTTACTAAAGATAAAAATACTATTCTTGAACAAAGAACCCCTGAAACTTTGCAGGCTGTCATACGGAACTAAACAAAATAGCCGCAAAAAATGTTTTGCGGCTATTTTGTTATTGACGATATTTTAATTAACGACATATTCTCCTTTTTTGTTTACCATAATTATAGGCAATTCTTTTTTCATCTCAAAAAAATCAAAAACTTCTT
>JAYTCO010000472.1:0-6937 GCA_043736415.1 Ferruginibacter sp.
AAAACAACCTGGAAAAAACCGATCAGCTGCCACCTTTTTCCCATCATTGTTAAAAAAAGTAAAGATGGCAATACACAATTTGCCAACTACGAGCCACGGGAAGACCATTGCAAAGCAGCATGTACATTGGGTAAAAAATTAAAAGTTCCTGTATATAAATTTTTAAAGGAACCACTTGTAAGAAAATTTGGTGAAGCTTTTTACGAAGCGTTAGATGCAACTGCAACGCACCTGCAATCAAAAAAAATTTAAAATAGGTATAAAAAATAAATATGCTACGCAACTTTTTCATAATACTTTTCGGGCTTTTAATCCTTACATCCTGCTCTTTAAAAAAAGCTAAAATAGATAATGATTTAAAAAAATATTTTGATGATAAAAATGTGGAAGGCTGCTTTACCATGATGGATAACAGCAACGGCTCAATTACTGTTTACAATATGGCAATGGATACTACGAGGTACACACCTGCTTCAACTTTTAAAATTGTTAATTCGCTTATAGGTTTGGAAACAGGAAGAATACTTGATGAAAATATGATCATCAAATGGGATGCTGTTGTAAGGCCGACGGCAGATTGGAATAAGGATTTAAGTATGAAGGAAGCTTTTAAAGTAAGTTCGGTGCCTTATTACCAGGAAGTAGCAAGAAGAATAGGGAGAGATACAATGAAAAATTATATTGATTCATTTTCTTACGGTAACAGAAATATAAGTGGTCCAATTGATTCGTTTTGGTTAAATAATAAATTAAAAATATCTCCTGATGAGCAAATTGGCCTAATGAAAAGATTATATTTTGATCAGCTTCCTTTTAGAAAAAGTGTGCAGCAAACAGTAAGAGATGTAATGTTGATGGAAGACAACACGGCTTATAAATTAAGCTATAAAACCGGTTGGGGATTTGATGAAACAAACAATGCTATTGGCTGGGCGATAGGCTGGATAGAAGAAAACAGGCATGTTTATTTCTTTGCAACAATATTAAAATCAAAAGACCGTAATTATGATATGACTACAAATCGGTTGGCAATAACAAAAGATATTTTAAAACACTATGGTTTTTTTGAAGGCAAGCGATAAAACAGTTTATTGTTTTTTTAACATGACCTGTCTTTTCAATCATTAATTTGCAGGCTAAGATGCTACTTCCTTTTCAATACACTTATTTATTGTGGCTGCTGGTTTTGCTGCCGGTAATAATTGTTATCTATTTATATGCTCGCCAAAAGCGCAGGGTTGCTTTTAAAAAAATGGGTGATCCGCTGCTTGTAAAAGAACTTACAGCAAATTTTAATACTTCATCTCCGTACAAAAAATTTTTATTATTGTTTTTTGCAATGGCTTTAATCTTATTAAGTCTTGCTAATTTCCGCAGTCCAAAAGGAAGTGAAAAAATAACAAGAAACGGTATTGATGTAATGATAGCGCTGGATGTAAGTAACAGCATGCTTGCTCAGGATATAACACCAAACAGGCTTGAAAGGGCAAAACAACTTTTAACCAAACTGATTGATAAGCTGGATAACGACAGAATTGGTATTGTTGTATTTGCGGGTAAAGCATATTTGCAAATGCCATTAACCGGCGATCATTCCGCAGCAAAAATGTATTTGTCTGCAGCAACTCCACAAACAATTCCTACACAGGGCACAGTAATAAGTGAGGCATTAAAAATGTGCTATTCATCTTTCAGCAGCAAAGAAAAAAAATACAAGGCAGTAGTATTAATTAGCGATGGTGAAGACCACGAAGAAAATGCTTTAAAAGTTGCGGAAGAAATGGCACAGCAGGGAGTTGTAATAAATACCATTGGAATGGGCACACCGGAAGGTGCACCAATTATGGATCCGGTAACGAATGAACTTAAAAAAGATGAACAGGGTGTTACTGTAATTACAAAATTAAATGAGAAGGCATTGGCTGATGTTGCAAAAAAAGGTAACGGTGACTACAAGCTTTTTACCAATACCGATGCAGTTGTAAATGCTTTGTATACCAACCTTTCAACCATGGATAAAAGAACGGTTAATGACGACTCTTTGGTTAATTATAAAAGCTGGTTTCAGTTGTTACTGGGTGCAGCTTTACTTTTTTTAATAATAGAATTGTTTATTGCAGAAGTAAAAAAAGTAAGAATACAAAGTAAAAAATTAATTGCTGCTGTATTGCTGATTTCTGTTTCTTTATCTGCAACGGCACAGGCTGAAAACGAAAACATAAAGCTGGGGAACGATGCATATAAACGAAAAGATTACCAGACTGCCATAAAATATTACAATACTGTTGCCGAAAAAAATAATGCTGTAGCAAATTATAATTTAGGAAATGCTTTATATAAATCTGATAAAAAAGATGAGGCGATAGCAGCTTACGAAAAAGCTGTGGAAGCAATGAATGTGCCTATTGAAAAAAGCAATTCTTTATATAACAAAGGAGTGGTGTTTCAAAATGATAAAAAAACAGAAGACTGTATTTTGAATTATAAAAATGCTTTAAAGATTGATCCCAATAATATAGATGCAAGGCATAATCTTCAGCTTGCTTTGCAAACGCAAAAAGAGGATAAGCAAAAACAGGATGATCAAAATAAGAAAGACAAGCAGGACGATAATAAAAATAAAAACGATCAACAACCTAAACCCCAGCAAAGTAATTTAACGCAAAAAGATGCTGAGCAAAAATTGCAGGCGCTGTTGCAAAAAGAAAAAGAACTGCAGGATAAACTGCATAAAGTTGGCACTTCATCCCCTAACAAACCGGAGAAGGATTGGTAAACCCATTTCCCCATTCCGCCATAATTATGTATAAATAGTTTTTTACCTTTGCAAGGCATTGCAAGTAATCATTCTGCAATGTTTTTTCTGAATGTAATATTCACTTTTTTTTAGATTATATATGAACTCATATTGCGAATCTCTTTCAAATTACAAGCGTTTAAAAACCCGGGAAGTAAAAGTTGGCAACCTCGTAATTGGTGGTAATAATCCGATAAGGATACAAACAATGACGACCACCGATACAATGGATACCATTGCTACCGTTGCACAAACTATTCGCTGCATAGAAGCAGGTGCAGAGCTTGTACGTATAACAGCGCCGTCAAAAAACGAAGCAGAAAATTTACTTAATATTAAAAATGAATTACGCCGACTTGGTTACAATATTCCATTGGTTGCAGATATACATTTTACCCCAAATGCCGCAGAGATTGCAGCTAAAATTATTGAGAAAGTCAGGGTGAACCCGGGCAATTATGTAGACAAGAAAAAGTTTGAACAGATCGATTATTCCGATGCTGAATATGCTGAAGAAATAGACAGGATTAAAGAACGTTTTACACCACTTGTTTTAATTTGTAGAGAACATGGTACTGCCATGCGCATTGGTACAAACCACGGGAGTTTAAGTGATAGGATTATGAGTCGCTACGGCGATACTGCAATAGGCATGGTAGAAAGTGCGATGGAGTTTTTAAGGATAGCAAGAGGAGAAGATTATCACCAGATTATTTTGAGCATGAAGAGCAGTAACCCATTGGTTATGGTACAGGCTTACCGTTTGCTCATTACGCATATGCAGGATGAGTTTGGCGAATGTTACCCATTGCATTTGGGTGTAACCGAAGCAGGGGATGGCGAAGATGGAAGAATAAAATCTGCCATTGGAATTGGTAGTTTATTGGAAGATGGAATTGGTGATACAATAAGGGTTAGTCTTACAGAAGATCCTGAATTTGAAATACCGGTTTGTATTGATTTGGTAGAGCGATATCAGACATTAGATGTTAGACATGAGACACAAGAGAACTTAAATCAAGAAGCAAATACTGCCGAGTTAGATAATTATAATAAGACGAACGAAACTCAGCCTCAGTATGGTATTGAACCATCAACTATCAACCATCAACCTGCGCTCTTTTACTCTCCATTTGAATATAAAAGACGCACAACAAATGCGGTAAATAATATTGGTGGAAAAAATGTGCCGATTGTAATGGCAGATTTTATGTTGGCTAAAACCATTGCTGCTGCTGATTTACAGACAATCGGTTACAGATATGATGCCTTGACTGATAAATGGAATATTGCAGATGCTGCTGCTGATTATATTTACACAGCAGATAAATTGATTGACTTTGCTTTGCCCGGAACATTAAACTTTATATGCAATTATAAAGTGTGGCAAAATGCAACCACCGAGGAAAGAAAATGTTTTCCGCTGTTTACACCGTATGAATTTTTGGCAGCAGAAAAAGTGCATGCACAATTAAATTTTATTTCTGTTTGTGTAGAGGAAAATAATGGTGCATTAATAAAAAAATTAGCTGAGACAAACAATGTTGTGTTGTGTATTTATTCTGCAAAGAAAAATGCCATGCAGCAAATGAGGATGTTTATAAATTACCTTGAAAGCAAACAAATACATTGCCCAATTGTAATAGCGGTAGAAAGTATGAAGAACACCATTGATGCACAGTTAATAGAATTTAGTGCAACAGCCGGTGGTTTATTATTAGACGGAATGGGAGATGGAATCTGGTTGATAAACGATCCATCAAAAATTATAAATGATAAAGTAAGTGGAAGAACTTATTTGGCTGCAACAAACAATTACCAGTTTTTAAACAACACTTCTTTTTCAATTTTGCAGGCAGTGCGTACCCGCATCTCTAAAACGGAATACATCAGTTGTCCAAGCTGTGGTAGAACCTTGTTTGACCTGCAGGAAACAACGAGTAAAATAAGAAATGTAACGAATCATTTAAAAGGTTTAAAAATTGCTGTGATGGGTTGCATTGTAAATGGTCCGGGGGAAATGGCTGATGCAGATTTTGGTTACGTTGGCAGCGGTATAGGAAAAATAACTTTGTACAGAGGTAAGGAAGTAGTGAAGAAAAATATAAACAGCGAAGTGGCAGTGGATGAATTGATAAATTTATTAAAGGAAAGCGGTGTGTGGATAGAGGTCTCCCTTAATCCCTCCTAGGGAGGGAAATACTAGCGTGAAGTGACGAAAAGTTTTTAAAAGTTGAACAAAGATAAAATGAAGAAGGGCTGCGCTGCTTAGACGAAAATCGTTTTTGCTGCCTTTGAGCAAAAACATTGGAGGCGGGCAGCGGACAAATGTTGATAAAAGTTGCACTGCACAAAGCCCCAAATGGTCTTTCAAAAAATCTACATTGATAAAAATATTATTACATGCAAACAGATATTCTTGTAATTGGTTCGGGTATAGCGGGACTTACATATGCGCTAAAAACTGCGCAGGAAATGCCGGATAAAAAAATTACCATTCTTACCAAAACGCAGAGTGATGAAACCAACACAAAGTATGCGCAGGGCGGCATTGCAGGTGTTACAGATTTTGACCACGACAGTTTTCAAAAGCACATAGAAGATACATTGATTGCAGGTGATGGGCTTTGCAACCCACACATTGTAGAGATTGTTGTGAAGGAAGGTGTGGAAAGGATAAACGAATTAATTGCATGGGGTGCGCAGTTTGATAAAGACCCGGAAGGTGATTATAAATTGGGTAAGGAAGGCGGGCACAGCGAAAACAGAATTTTGCACCACAAAGATGTTACCGGCAAAGAAATGGAACGTGCACTGCTGGAAGCAATAAAAAAGTGCAGCAATATTGAATTAATCAATCACTGCTTTGTACTGGATATTATTACGCAACATCACCTCGGTTATTTGGTTACAAAATCTACCCCTGATATTGAATGCTACGGGGTTTATGTTTTAAACTTATCGACCAATAAAATAGAAAAGATTATAGCTGGAATAACGATGCTTGCAACAGGTGGTAACGGACAGGTTTATCGCAGCACTACCAACCCTGCAATTGCTACAGGCGATGGCGTGGCAATGGTTTACAGAGCAAAGGGAAGAATAGAAAATATTGAGTTCATACAGTTTCACCCGACCGCATTATATGAGGCCGGCGTACGTGGACATTCATTTTTAATTACAGAAGCTGTGAGAGGCGACGGTGGTATTTTGCGCAATGCTGCAGGCGAAGCTTTTATGGAGCGATACGATGAACGCAAAGACCTTGCACCGAGAGATATTGTTGCAAGAGCCATTGATAATGAAATGAAAATTAACGGAACTGAATTTGTTTATCTGGATTGCAGACATATGAACCAGCAGAATTTTAAAGATCACTTTCCAAATATTTATGAAAAATGTTTAAGCATTGGTGTGGATGTTTCAAAAGATATGATACCTGTTTCGCCGGCTGCGCATTACAGTTGTGGTGGTGTAAAAACGGATGAGTTTGCAAGAACCTCTATTAAAAATTTGTATGCGGCAGGTGAGTGTGCAAGTACAGGTCTGCATGGTGCCAATAGGCTTGCCAGCAACTCCCTTTTGGAAGCAATGGTTTTTGCACACCGAGCATTTATAGATACGATTAAATGTATTGCAATTGCTGGTTCTGCTTCGGAGGTTGTTAGGGTTTTTCCTGACTGGAATACTGCCGGTACTTCCGCTCCTAAAGAAATGATTTTAATAACGCAAAGCCTTAAAGAAATGAAATTGCTGATGAGTGATTATGTAGGTATTGTGAGAAACAATGAAAGGTTGCACAGGGCAAACAGACGAATAGATTTATTGCACGAAGAAACAGAACATTTGTATGAGCACACCGAAGTATCGCCGCAATTGTGCGAACTGCGAAATATGATAACCGTAGCATACCTAATTATAAAAAGTGCTGAGCTACGCAAAGAAAGCAGAGGGCTGCATTTTAATACTGATTATCCTAACAAGCAGAAAATTTTGCAGAATACTATTTTGTAAGTGGTATTATAATATTTTCAATTTCGTTCACTCACCTAACTTTGCGCTTTCAATAAAAAAGCATGTATTATATTGTTTACGGAATTTTGTACCTCGTCTCCCTGCTTCCGTTTTTTATTTTATATG
>JAYTCO010000473.1:0-16849 GCA_043736415.1 Ferruginibacter sp.
AAACAGAACTATTAAAGAAGAATATTTAGATCATTGGAAACCATCAGATTTTAAATCATTAAAGCAAGAAACAAAAAGAGCTGTAGAAAATTATAATAATAAAAGAATACATAATAACTTAGATCGGATGAAACCTACAGAATTTAATGAAGTCTGGAAGAAAACAAGAAAAGAACATAGAAAAGTGATTACTATTTTTAATAATGAAATTTAATAAAAACGGTCAACACTAATCAGGGATTTACAAAATAAAGTAAGGAGAAAGTTACTGATACAAATTGAAGATTTATTCTTAATTGATTTAAATGAAATTTTTTAGCAAAGCAAAAGTTGAAAGCGCATCAACATCAATTAATGATGTAACTGCTGACTCGACTGCTTTATTAAAAAAAGTTCGGGAGCTGGAAATAAAAAGTAAAAAAATAACTACCAATCTTTTTACGGGTGAATATCATTCAGCATTTAAAGGAAAGGGAATGAGTTTTAGAGAAGTGAGGGAATACAGTGCGGGTGATGATATTCGTTTTATTGACTGGAATGTAAGTGCAAGATTTAATACCCCATTCTCAAAATTATTTGAAGAAGAAAGAGAGCTTACGCTGATGTTGTTGATTGATACAAGTACAAGTAATTTATTTGGAACAGTCGGTAAAAGAAAGAAAGATCTTATAACTGAAATGGCTGCAGTATTGGCGTTTAGCGCAGTAAATAACAATGATAAAGTTGGCGTGATTTTTTTTAGCGACAAGGTTGAGAAATATATTCCGCCCAAAAAAGGAAGACCGCATGCATTATATATTGTAAGAGAATTGTTGGGGTTAAAACCAACATCTTCCGGTACTGACATTGATGAAGCTATAAAATATTTTAATAACACCACAAGGCAAAAAAGTATTGCATTTATAATCAGCGATTTTTTAGCTACAGGTTATGAAAATGATTTAAAAGTAATTGGCAAAAAGCATGATGTAATCGGTATTAAAGTTTACGACAAAATGGATATGCAATTACCTGAAGCAGGATTGTTGCAATTAAAAGATGCGGAAACACAAAAAGTAAAATGGATAGACAGTGATGACCCAATGGTAAGGCATAACTATTCGCAACATTTTTTTGAGCAGACTGATACCTGTTCAAAATATTTTAAACAGGCCGGCGCAGATTTGCTGCACGTTAAAACAGACGACGATTACGTAAAAATTTTACAGAAATTCTTTTTAAAAAGAAAGTAACAATTTGGAATGAATAAATTTTACATCACACATATCAATAAATTATTAATCACCGTAGTTTTTTTAATAGTTTGCTTTTCATTATCGGCACAGGGTATTCGTAATTCAGTAGATAAAAATACAATTTTAATTGGTGAGCGTGTTACGTATACACTTGCAGTTGATCTTCCTTCTCCCGAATATACAGTTAGCATAAATATTCCTGATTCTGTTCCGCATTTTGAAATATTGGAAAAAAATGGTGGCAACGGAAAAGATAAAGACGGTAACATAGTCTGGCAACAAAAAATAGTATTTACAAGTTTTGATTCAGGCTCTTTTATTTTTCCGGGTTTGCTTTACAGAATAAATCATTTAAACACCGCTTCGCAAACTTTAAGTACTAACCAGGTTAAAATTGAAGTTGGTTATATGCCGCTTGATAAAGGTGGTTTGCCAAGAGATATAAAATCTATTTTAAACGTTGAGTTTGTTGATTGGTTTTGGGCATACATTGCCGTAGGTATTTTGCTCTTGCTTATCATCTTATTTTTTGTGTGGAGATATTTTAGAAATAAGAAAAAAGTTGTTGTTCCTGTAAATACCAAAGGAGCTTACGAAGAAGCATTACTTGCTTTGGAAGATCTTAAAAAAGCAAATGAGCAACGTTCTTTGGGTGTGAAAGAATATCATACAAAACTTGCAGATATTTTAAGGAATTATTATGGTAGAACAGTTAACCAAAACTTTTCAAACAAAACAACACAAGAAATATTGATGAAATTAAAATCTCATGAATTAAAAGCAGAAACAGCATCACATGCAACAGAAGCCTTGGCTACAGGAGATGCAGTAAAGTTTGCTAAATATAATTCATCTTACACAGAAAATGAAGCAGCCTTAAATTATTTAAAAACCGCTATTGAAGAAATAGAATTATCACGTACTAAAAAAGTTTAAAATTTGCTTTTCGATTATTTTTCTAATATTGAATTTTCTCAGCCGTATTTCTTTGCGTTGCTAATACTTATTCCATTATTTATTATATGGTATGTAATAACAAACAACCGAAGAACAGCATCATTGCAGGTTTCAACAACTGCTGCAAAAGGGTTGAGCAGCTGGAAAGTTTCTTTTAGGCATATTTTATTTATTTTAAGAATGTTTGCTATTGCTTTTCTTATAACCGCATTGGCTAACCCGCAAACAAAAAATGAAGAAAAAAATACAGAGGGAGAAGGAATAGATATCGTATTGTGCATTGATGTAAGCGGAAGTATGAGTGCGCAGGATTTTACACCTAACAGGTTGGAAGCCGCAAAAAATGTTGCCATAGATTTTATAAATAAAAGACCTACCGACAGAATAGGGGTTGTAATTTTTTCCGGTGAAAGCTTTACACAGTGTCCGTTAACCACTGATAAAAGTGTTCTCATTTCTGCTGTTCAAAATATACATTTTGGTTTGTTGGAGGATGGAACTGCAATAGGTTCGGGTTTAAGTACGGGCGTGGACAGGCTTCGTAGCTCAAAAACAAAATCTAAAATTGTAATCTTACTTACAGACGGGGAAAACAATGGCGGACTTATTGACCCAAAAACTGCAAAAGAAATTGCCAAAGCATTTGGAATAAAAGTTTATACAATTGGTGTGGGTACAGATGGGTTTGCACCGCAGCCTGAACAGACTGCATTAGGTGTACAGATAAGAACGGTAAAAGTTTCTATTGATGAAAAATTATTGAAGCAGATAGCAGAAGAAACCGGTGGTAAATATTTTCGTGCAAAAGACAATGATGGTCTTTCCGGCATTTACGCCACTATTGATGAACTTGAAAAAAGCAAGGTAGAAATTACAACGACAACCAGGTTTACAGATAAATTTTTACCATTTGCCATTGGTGCGGCTTTTTTTTTACTGCTGGAAATCTTACTTCGTTACCTCGTTTTTAGAAAATTTCCCTAAGCTTTATTTAACTTGCAAACATGCAGGCTACAGTTTACAGATCTACAGGAAGTTGGTATATTTTAAAAAATTCAGAAGGCGATTTCGTTAATGCCCGTTTAAAAGGTAAACTTAAAATTGCAGGCAGAACATCTACCAATCCTATAGCTGTAGGTGATGTGGTTGAGATAGACGAGGAAGCAGTGGAAGGGAATCTGGTTATTTCAAAAATTTATGATAGGAAAAATTATATAAACCGGGTTTCTCCACACAATAAAAATCTGCACCATATTGTAGCTGCAAACCTAGACCAGTCTTTATTGTTTGCTACTTTAAAAGATCCCAAAACTTCTTTTGGCTTTATAGATCGTTTTTTAATTACATCAGAAGCATATCGTGTACCTGCAATTATTGTTTTTAATAAGGCAGATTTATACAAAGAAAAAGAGCAGGAAAAATTTGAACTGGCAAAAAAAAACTACGAAGCAATAGGTTATAAAATAATGCTGATGAGCATTGAAAAAAATATTGGAACAGCAGAAGTAAAAGACCTGTTGAAAAATAAAACCACTTTACTTAGCGGACATTCCGGCGTAGGAAAATCAACTTTTATAAATTATGTATTTCCGAATCTTGCCTTGAAAACACTTGCTGTAAGCGATTGGAGCGGCAAGGGAATGCACACCACCACTTTTGCAGAAATGTTTGATTTGCCTTTTGGTGGAAGTATAATTGATACGCCCGGAATTAGAGAAATGGGTTTGGTTGATGTGCCTAAACACGAACTGGCACAATATTATCCTGAAATGCGTGCGGTAATGAATGATTGTAAATTTAATAATTGCCAGCATTTTAATGAGCCTGGCTGTGCAGTAAAAATTGCCATAAATGCAGGCATAATTTCAGAAGAAAGATACCTTAGTTATCTTGCTATAAAAGATACTATTGAAGAAAAAAGTTATTGAAATAATTGATTTTAAATGGTACTTTTTAATTGTTCTCTAATCATTTTTAATTTTGATTTTCCTACAACTTTTTCAATTGCAGCATCACTTGCTTCTTTAATTCTTTTTACAGATCTAAATTCCTTAAGCAATAAATCTGCTGTTTGTTTTCCTATTCCTTTTATATCTTCCAGTTCATTTTTAAAAGTTCCTTTGCTTCTTTTATTTCTGTGAAAAGTAATACCAAAGCGATGCACTTCATCTCTAATTCTACGAATCAGTTTTAAGCTTTCGCTGTCCCAGGGCAACAATAACGATTCAGTGTCACCATCAAAAAATATTTCTTCTTTGTTTTTTGCAAGCCCTACCAATGTCATTTTTCCTCTAAGATTGAGCTTGTCAATACTTTCCATTGCAGAACTTAGCTGCCCTTTACCGCCATCTATAATCACAAGTTGAGGCAGTGTCGTTCCTTCATCTGTAAGCCTTTTGTAGCGCCGGTATACCACCTCTGCCATGGAGGCAAAGTCATTTATCCCGTCAACAGTTTTAATATTGTAATGGCGGTAATCTTTGTTGCTTGGTTCGCCGTTTTTAAAATACACCATCGCCGCAACAGGATAACTTCCCTGAAAATTTGAGTTATCAAAACATTCTATGTGCACCGGCAATTCTTTTAATTGTAAATTTTGTTGAAGTTGTAACAACACTGCATCTTTTTCATCTGTTGTTTTATCTTCAAGCTTTAATAACTTCTTTGCATGCAGTTCGGCTTTAAAATAGTTCACATTTTTTTGAGAAAGATCCAGCAATTTCTTTTTATCTCCGGCCTTCGGTACAGTAATAATAGTGTTTGGTTCTATATAATCTATTTCAAAAGGTAAAATAATCTCCCTTGCATCACTTTCAAAAACCTGTCGTAACTGCGCAACTGCAAAAGCTAATATTTCTGCTGCATTTTCTTCAAGTTTCTTTTGTAGTGTTATTGTTTTAGTTTGTATGATACTGCCATTACTTACAGCCAAATAGTTTACATATGCTGTATCGCCTTCCTCCAAAATTGTAAAAACATCTACAGTGCCGGTGTTTGTATTTACAACTGCAGATTTTGATTCGTATAATTTTAAATGTTCAATTTTATGCTGATAAATGGCTGCTTTTTCAAACTCCATATTTAAAGCATGCTCCTTTATTTTATTTTTATAATTATTTATAACCGGATTTAAATTTCCCTTAAGTAAATCTTTTAACTGAGCAATTCCTTCTGTGTAATCTTCAAGGGTTTGCAATGCTTCACAAGGTCCTTTGCAGTTGCCCAAATGGTATTCAAGGCAAACCTTAAATTTGTTTTTTTCAATATTTGCCTGAGTTAAATTGAGCTTACAGGTACGGAGTTGAATATTTTGTTTTATAAAATTCAACAGGTCTCTTACTTTACCTACAGAAGTAAAAGGTCCTAGGTATTGTGAACCGTCTTTTATTTTTCTTCTCGTTAAAAAAACCCTTGGAAAAGCTTCGTTTTTTACAACTATGTAAGGGTATGTTTTATCATCTTTTAAATTAATATTAAAGAGTGGCTGGTGTTCTTTTATAAGAGAATTTTCCAATAAAAATGCATCCTGGTCTGTATTTACAATTGTAAATTCTATTTTGATGATTCGGTTTACAAGCTCAGCCGTTTTATAACTGGTCTTCATTTTATTAAAATAACTGCTTACTCTTTTGCGTAGGTGTTTTGCTTTGCCCACATAAATTAATTCATTCGCGGCATTGTAATATTTGTAAATACCGGGTTGGGTAGGTATAGTAGATGATATGGCTGAAAATTCTTTTTGTGTCATTATTCTTCGTAACTCCAGGATATTTTTTCTTCTTTAATGATTGTTGTTTTTCCTTCAATATTTTTAACTGTAATTATTTTGCACCATTTGCCGCTTTGCCATGTCAGCAAAAGTTCTGTATCAGCATCTGTCTTTTTTGTAAGATATATCCGTCTTACTTTATTTGTTTCGGGATCTACGTAAACATCCCAATGTTTGAAAGCAAAGCTGTTTTCCTGTCCATTTAAAGGATCGTAAGTAAAAGTAAATGCATTTAAAGTTTGATCTAAAAACCTTTTTTCAGTAAAAGTTTTTTTTAGATTAGATGTATCAATTATGGGGAACAAAAATGCTAAGAAGGTAGTTTCAAAATCGGTTTCTTTTACCCACATAGAATCTGTAACCTTTTGCACAGTGGTTTTTTTTATAGGGGTTATTCCTCCGGTTTTAATGCTAAACATTTCACCCCTTAAATAAGATGTTACAGGAAAAAAATTTGAAACTGTATCTCCGGTTATTATCTGTGAATTATTTATGGTATTGATATCACCGGGTGACTTTTTATTGGTTTTGCAGGATGCAAAAAAAATGACAGTACCAAAAAAAATACGGCTAAGCATATTTCAAAATTAAGTCATAAGCCCAAATTAATAAAATATTATAATAAAAGGTCTTCACAATTCTGAAGGAGTGTAGAATTTCAAAACTAAAATTAGATATAATTAGAAAGCAGTAGTTACCCCAATCTTAATCCCAACATTGTATATCTTTTCAGCATAACCATAATGGTTTTTATAGGTTGAAAACAATTGGTAACGAAACTGTGGACCAACATTTAATAAAACTCCGTTAGCTGATTTAAAGCTTATAAAGGTTTCGATTGCAGTATTTAGGTTCATCTTCCTGAGCAAAGCATTTTCAGAAATATAATATTTTTCATCTGTTGATAATACAAAGGCATTCCCACCAATAACATAAGTTGGTTGTATTGTTCCACCTGCATACCAGTTAAGTTTTCCATTACCTGCAATTTTAAAATCTGCACCCAAGGGCAATGCAATTTGCATGGTATTTTTATTTATTTTATGATTTCCGGCTTTTGTAGAAAAGTTAGAAGAACGAACATTATTATCAATATTGTTTAGTGAAATTGAAGTTTGAGTCGGATGACCTAACGCTGTAACATTTGCTATATAATTGGTATAATTAGCCTGCAAGCCGGCTTTAAATCTTAGTTTTTCAGAAGTACTGTATTGCAAAATTGCTCCTGCTTCTAAATTAAGTGCTGCATTATCAAATAAATTTGTTTGGCCATTGTTAGTTCTTGATGAAATAAAAGATGAACCCGTTGTATTGCTTTCTGTCGTTTTAGAAAAACTTCTGTATCCAAAAGATGGAGTAATGAAATAGGATAATGTACTCTTTTGTTTAAATTTATTTATAGCGGGTTTGTACCTAAATGCATAATCCTCCTTCCAGCTTTTTTCAGTATTCAGTAAATCAATTTTTTGTAATAACGTTTCGTTTTCAATTGATTTGGCAGTTATAATCTCAGTATTTAATACTGTATCTGAGGTTTCATTTTCAGCAAAAATTTTCTCTCTTTCCTCTTCAATAATTAAACTTTTTGCCACTTCAGCTTTCTTTTCATTATTGTTATTTATGGCGTAAGTATTTATATCATCATAAATATTTACAGGCGCAGTTGTTTTTAAGGTTACAGAATTTTCAGCTGTGTTTAATAAAGAATTTTCACCTTTAAGATCTAATAAAATTTTTGTTTCAGGGTTGATGGGATTTTGTCTTTGATCAGTTTCTATACCTTCGTTATGAATGTCTTTTATGGAAAACTTTTGGTTGGTTTTATTTTTTGGATTTAAATAATCTTTTGCTGAAAATGTAATTTTAGTATCATTATTTTTTTCATTTAAAAGATAAGATAAATTTTCGGCTGATGCTTTTTTGGCAGCGCTGCTCAATGAATTATTATTTGCAATACCGAGGTATAGTACTGCCGTTAATATGAGTAAACAAACTGCCATCGATGGCCATTTTCTGTCAGGATGTAGGTTGTTATATAGGCTGTACCAGACTTTTCTGGATGGTACCATTCTAAACTCATCAGCACTTTCTTTCAGAAAAAGTTCAAATTCGTCATTGTAATTATTGTCTTCCATTTTCACTCAGTCATTGTACGTTAATAGTAAATTTTGTTATGCTAAATTTTACTGTTTATTTTCCCGTATTGATTTTTGTATTGAGATTTATCAATTATATGTTTCTTAATTAAAATATCTTCTAACATTGCTTTTGCTCTTGTATATTGGCTCCGGCTTGTACTTTCTTCTATATCCAGCATTTTTCCAATTTCTTTATGTGAGTAGCCTTCTATTGCATAAAGGTTTAGCACAGTTTTATAACCTAGGGGCAACATGCGAATACATTCAACCACCTGTTTTGCCTGAATAATGCTCGGTACCATATCTTCTTTGGTATGAAAAGCATTGGCATGAATTAAATCAACTGTTTCAGAAAACTTTTTATTTTTCTTTAGCACATTGATACAGGTATGTACAATAATTCTTCTAATCCATCCTTCAAGGGCGCCTTCGTTCCTGTATTGATGGAGTTGCGTAAAGATTTTTATAAAGCCTTCCTGCAACATATCTTCTGCATCTTCTCTGCTTTTTGCAAAGCGGTAACATACAGCAAGCATACGTGGACTGTAACGGTCGTACAGTGCCTCCTGCGCAGCGGCATTATTTTTAAGTGTTCCGGCAAGCATTTGCTCCTCGGTCATAAGTTAGGGTTTTACCTTATAAATATAGACAAATATTGTTGTAAAAATGCTGCGTGGTCTTATTTTGCGAGTTTAAATTAGCCCATTTAAGTCAATATATCTCCCTTCATTTCTACGGGAATCTCTATTCCCATCATTTTTAAAATTGTAGGTGCAACATCACCGAGTTTGCCGGGTTTTATTGATCCTTTCCAATCATTGTCAATTATAAAAAAGGGAACCAGGTTTAAAGAATGGGCTGTATTTGGTGTACCATCTTCATTTATTTCGTAATCTGCATTACCATGGTCTGCCAATAAAAAAACTGCGTAATCTTTTTCAAGTGCTTTAGTTACTACTTGTTTCACACATTCATCTACCGTTTCTACAGCTTTTATTACAGCTTTCCAAACGCCTGTATGGCCCACCATATCTGCATTTGCAAAGTTTAGGCAAATAAAATCCGGACATGTATTATCTATTGCAGCAATCACAGCATCGGTTACTTCATAAGCACTCATTTGTGGTTGCAAATCGTAAGTGGCTACTTTAGGCGATGGAATCATAATTCTTTTTTCACCTTCAAAAACCATTTCTCTGCCACCACTAAAAAAGAAACTTACATGTGGATATTTTTCTGTTTCTGCTATACGAAGTTGCGTTTTACCTGCAGCTGCAATAACCTGCCCAATAGTATTATCCAGATTGTCTTTATCATACATCACAAACACGTTTTTATAAGTATGATCATAATTCGTCATAGTGGTATAATGAAGTTGCAGCGGATGCATATTTTGTAAAGGCATATCCACTTGTGTAAGTACCTCAGTAATTTCTCTACACCTGTCAGTACGAAAATTGAAGCACAATACAGCATCACCATTTTTTATTTTTGTATCACCTGCAGCATTATTTATAAGTGGCATTATAAATTCGTCGGTAATATTTTTTTCGTAAGATGCTTTAACAGAGGCTAAAATGTCATCAGTTTTTTCACCTGTTGCGTGCACCATTGCATCGTAAGCAATCTTAACTCTTTCCCATCTTTTATCTCTATCCATTGCATAATATCTACCGGTTATTGTTGCAATTTTTCCGCTTGTTGCATCTAAATGTTGCTGCAGTTCTCTTAAAAAATCCAGACCGCTTTTAGGATCAGTATCTCTTCCGTCTGTAAAGGCATGTATAAGTACGTTTTTAAAATTTTGTGCAGCACACAAACTTGTAATGGCCTTAATGTGGTTTATATGAGAGTGCACGCCACCATTGCTTACAAGGCCCATAAGATGAAGCGTTACGTTGTTTTTTTTAGCAAATGCAATACTGTTTAAAAGTTGCTCGTTTTTTTCAAAACTTTTATCTTTTATGCCAACGTTAATTCGTTGTAAATCCTGATAAACAATTCGGCCGGCGCCAAGGTTTAAGTGCCCAACTTCACTGTTACCCATTTGTCCGTCAGGCAACCCAACTGCCTCACCGCAGGTAACTAAAGTACTGTTTGGATAATTTTTGTAAAGCGAACTTACAAATGGAGTATTTGCGTGTTGTATGGCATCGCTGTTTTTTATTTTACCAAGTCCCCAGCCATCCATTATTATGAGAATAGTTTTTTTATTTTGCATGTCACAAAGCTAAGTTTGTTTGCAGTTGATGTTTAAAAGAATGGAGATTTGTTATAAACAAGCCAAACAAAAAGTTTATGCCGTTCTAAAATCGGTATGGCATACTTTTAGCAAATAGGGTCTGAATTAAATTTAAAACAATGAAAAAAATATTTACAATACTTGCTGCTTTTGTAGCGTTAAGTTCTTTTACTATAATTACAGGCTTAAATGATGTGGTAAATGCTATTAAATCAGGCAATGCTGCTTCTGTTTCAAAATACTTTGATAATACCGTTGAAATAACGGTTAATGGAAAAAGTTCAAATTATAGTAAAACACAGGGTGAAGTTGTTTTAAGAGATTTTTTTGCCAATAATGCAGTTAAATCATTTACTGTATTACACCAAGGTCAAAGTGGCGGTGCAGAATTCTGTATTGGTACTTTGGTAACTTCAAATGGCAATTTTAGAACCACTTTAAACCTAAAGCAGAAAGGTGATAAACAAACTTTGCAGGAAATTAAATTTGAAAAATAAAGATTAAAAGCTTTTAATTTAAACTCCTGCTTGCGGGAGTTTTTTTTTATTTATTTATCTTGAAATTTTCTTAACTTTTTGGTAGTTATTCAATAAGAACTGTTTATTAACTTTGCAATTATGAATTTTAAAACAGCACTTAATGACTTAATTAAAAATGCGCTGTCAGAAGATATTGGCGATGGTGATTATTCTACCTTATCAACCATAAAAGCAAATGCAGAAGGAAAAGCGGTATTAAAAATAAAACAGGATGGGATACTTGCAGGAATGAATGTAGCTGAAACAATTTTCCGTTTTGTGCAACCGGATATTATTTTTACAGCTTTTAAAAAGGATGGCGATGAAATGAAGAATGGAGAAACTGCTTTTGAGGTTTCTGCTAAAATTCATACAATACTCACCTGCGAACGCCTTGTGTTAAATACTATGCAACGAATGTGTGGAATAGCTACGCTTACAAAAAAATACGTAGATAAACTCAGCGGTTTTAAAACCAAATTATTGGATACAAGAAAAACCACTCCAAACTTTAGATTATTAGAAAAAGCAGCAGTAATAATTGGTGGAGGGAAAAACCATCGTTTTGGTTTATATGATATGATCATGTTGAAAGACAACCATATTGACTACAGCGGAGGAATTGAAAAAGCAGTTAGCAATGCATACGATTATGTGCAGGAAAATAATCTAAATTTAAAAATTGAAGTTGAGACAAGAAGTTTGGAAGATGTAAAAAAGGTTATGCAGACAGGCAAAGTGAATATCATTATGTTGGATAATTTTGCACCTGAAAAAATTGTGGAGGCGCTTAAAATAATTGACGGTAAATATGAAACAGAAGCAAGCGGTGGCATAAACTTAGAAAACATTGAAAGTTATGCAGCCACAGGTGTTGATTATATTAGCAGTGGTGCAGTTATTCACCAGGCAGTGAGTTTAGATTTAAGTTTGAAAGCTTCCATTGATCTCACCAAAGGAGGAGCTTTACCAGCCTGAAGATTTAAACAAAATTTGATTTATACAGTCTTGTGTCTTATATCTAATTTCTAAAATCTAATTGCTTTGTCAAAAAAAATAAATTCTCTTTCTGGTCTTGTTTATTCAACTGATCCAAACTTTAAAATAGAAGAAGATGAGAACTTAGAAGAACAAACCATTCTTCCTGCGGAGCAGAAAATAAAAATACGGCTTGATAAAAAACACAGAGGAGGTAAAATGGTGACCTTAATTGAAAATTTTACAGGTAAAAATGCGGATAAGGAAGAACTTGGAAAAAAATTGAAAACAGTTTGCGGCACAGGTGGTTCAGTTAAAGATGGCGAAATTTTAGTGCAGGGCGATAACAGAGACAAGGTTTTACAATGGCTTTTGAAAAACGGTTACAAAAATTCAAAAAAAAATTAAGGGTATGGTCAGCAAAATATCAGAAGGCGTTAATGTTAGTGTGGAAACATTTTACCAGGCAGAATACAGCAATCCTTCCACTAATGAATTTATGTTTGCATACAGAGTTACCATAGAAAATAAAAACAGTTTTCCGGTAAAATTATTAAGCAGACACTGGATAATTTTTGACAGCAATGGAGCTACAAGAGAAGTGGAGGGAGAAGGTGTTATTGGGATTCAGCCTTCTATTAATCCTGGCGAACAATACCAATATATTAGTGGCTGTAATCTAAATACTGAAATAGGGAGAATGAATGGTACTTATTTGTTTGAAAATATTTTTAATAAAAAAACATTTTCGGCAACAATTCCGGCGTTTGAAATGTATGCTCCTTTTAAATTAAATTAGGTAATTTTTTTTATTGTAGTATTTTTACCTAATACTAACAGTTGTTAGGGTTTTGTTAACAGCTCTGGGTATTATGTTTATTACCAATCAATTAAGTGCAAAAATAAATCAGAATGGCCAAAATACTTTTTAATAATAAGGATAATGCTTTTTTTCAAGACTTGAAAGCAAGTGTGGACGGCTACTTTAAAGAAAAAAACATCAGCAAAACAGGCGATTGGAGATTGTTTATTAAAACATTTCTTTTGATAGGAGGTGTTTTGGGAATTTACCTGGTTTTGATGAATGTAGAATTGAAAACTATACCTGCACTTTTACTATGTATTCCTTTGGGTTTTTTAATGGCTTGCATAGGTTTTGCTGTAATGCACGATGCTAATCATGGCAGTTATAGTCCTAATACTAAACTCAATGATTTTTTAGGTTTATCAGCAAATGCTTTAGGTGCCAGTTCTTATTTCTGGAAACAAAAACACAACATTATTCACCATACCTATACCAATGTTGATGGTATAGACGACGATATTGCCAAAAGCCCGATCATTCGACAGTGTGAATCTCAAAAATGGGTACCGGCTCATAAAGTGCAGTATTTATATATGCCTTTCATTTATTCTTTGTCAGTAATATTTTGGGTGTTTATTATGGATCCTACAAAATATTTTAGTAAAAAAATTAATGGTACAGAGCTGTGGAAGATGACTACAAAAAACCACATTATATTTTGGGTAACAAAAGTTTATTACCTAACAGTTTTTGTTGCGTTGCCAATTTATGTCTGGGGTTTGGGTGGTTGGTTTGCAGGGTACATGATTGCAAATATGACTTTGGGCGTTACGCTTTCATTTGTATTCCAATTGGCACATGTGGTAGAGAATACAGAGTTTGAACATATTGCTTTAGATGACACCAAACATATTGATACTGCATGGGCAGAACATGAATTGAAAACTACCAGTAATTTTGCCATGAAAAGTAAGACGATATCATGGTTTGTTGGTGGGCTAAATTACCAAATAGAACATCATCTTTTTCCGAAAGTAAGTCATGTACACTACCCTGAAATAAGTAAAATTGTACAGGCAAAATGTAAGCAACACAACATGCCCTATAATTACTACGATACGCTTGGGCAGGCTGTTGCATCGCACTTTAGGGTAATGAAAGAATTGGGTAAAAAGCCTGAGGCAGTACAAACCTCTCTTGCATTAGTAGCATAATTATTTTAATACTAATTCCTCCAGTATAACTTTTTCCTGATTGATAAAGAGTGAATGGACTGCACCGCATTTTAAAGCAAAATTGTTTTTTTGATGCCCAACTGGAAAGTCAAAGCAGACAGGATAACTGTATCCAGAAACTTTTTCTAATACAATTTGTTCAAGGGTTTTACCAAATGCTTCTCCTTCATCGTCTTTTTTTATTTTGAAGCCTCCAATTATGAGTGAGGCAAGCTGAGATAATTTCCCACTTCTTTTTAAATTGAAGAACATTCTGTCAATGCTGTACAAATATTCGCCTGTGTTTTCTACAAACAATATTTTATTTTTTGTGTTGATGTCGCTTTTAGATGCAGGAAGGCTTTCGAGTGTTTTTAAATTACCGCCAATAAGTATGCCTTTTGCAATGCCATTTTTATTGTTTGGGTTGATGGGAATGTTGTAAATCATTTTTTCACCCATCAAACATTTTCTAATGCTGTCCAATGTTTCTAATTATAGCGGTTCTGCTATTGCAGGATCTACAAAACTGTTGCACATTTTTGAATGAATGATTGCGATTCCAAAATTAAGTTTATCAATCATCCGTACAATTCCATAACCCCCCTCGCACACATAATTGCTATTACAGATGGATCATCCAGCATTTGTTGAAAATCCGCTGCTCGTTCTTCATCAGTTCCGCCAAAAGTAAAATCTTTCTTACCTATACTAGCACTAACTTTTATTTTAAATCCCCACGATTCTATCATATTTATGGCAACTGCACAGTCTGAAAGCGTAATAAAACCCGCCGGGCTGCAAATGGCGATCGTGTCTCCTTTTATGAGATACGGTGGAATTTTTACTTTGCTCGATTCCTCAACCTCTGTGGACTAAAAGCTTTCTGACAGTGCATTTAATGAGCCCATTGCTAAGAATGCAGCAGATATAAATTTTTTCTTTGCATGAAATGTGGTTGTAAACTGTTGTAAATCTACGTTTGAAAATACTCAAATTTCGTTATTGGATGGACATTTGATATTTTTGTAGATTAACAGCATTTTCTATTGCATAATAAAAGCTAAATAGAAATTTAAAGATGAAATGTGCGACGCCACTAATGTTGAATATTGCTGCTGTTTTTGCCGGGCTACAAAATTTATTTTGCAGCCAAAGGCCATAAAAGATTTTAATTCATAAATATGATTGATCCTAAAAGATACTTGATTACTTCGGCGCTGCCTTATGCAAACGGACCAAAACATATTGGTCACCTGGCAGGTGCATATTTGCCTGCAGATATTTATGTGCGTTATTTGCGTGCATTAAAAAAAGATGTTTTGTATGTATGTGGAAGCGACGAACATGGCGCTGCTATTACCATGCAGGCTATAAAAGAAAAAACCACACCACAGGCAATTGTAGACAAATACCATGCAATGCTAAAAAGCAACATGGCAGACCTTGGAATTTCGTTTGATATTTATCACCGCACTTCATCGCCTATTCACCACGAAACGGCACAGGAATTTTTTACCATGCTTAACGACAATGGTGACCTGGAGCAAAAAGAAAGCGAACAGTTTTTTGATGAAGAAGCACAATCATTTTTAGCAGATAGATACATTACTGGTACGTGCCCTATATGTGGTTATGTAAGTGCATTTGGTGACCAGTGTGAAAAATGTGGGACATCTTTAAGTCCGGAACAATTGATTAATCCACGGAGTACGCTGAGCGGAAAAACGCCAATAAAAAAAGCAACAACACATTGGTATTTGCCATTAAATAAACATGAAGCATTCTTGCGCCAATGGATTTTAGAAGATCATAAAGAAGATTGGAAAGCCAATGTGGTAGGGCAATGCAAAGGATGGATAGAAATGGGTTTACAGCCGCGGGCGGTTACAAGAGATTTGGACTGGGGTATAAAAGTTCCAAGACAAGATGCAGAAGGTAAAGTGTTGTATGTATGGTTTGATGCACCAATTGGCTACGTTAGTGCAACCAAGCAATGGGCAATGGATAATGACAAAGACTGGAAACCTTACTGGTACAATGCAGATACTAAACTTGTACATTTTATAGGAAAAGACAATATTGTTTTTCATGCAATTATTTTTCCGGTGATGTTGAAATTGCATGGCAATATTTTGCCGGATAATGTGCCAAGCAACGAGTTTATGAATTTGGAAGGAGATAAGATGAGCACTAGCCGTGGATGGAGTATTGAAATGGAAGATTATATAAATGATTTTGTAAAAAAAGATAATGGCGGCGACCAAATGGTAGATGCATTGCGTTATTATTTAACAGCCATTGCACCCGAAACAAAAGACAGTGAATTTACCTGGAAAGGTTTTCAGGATGCCGTAAACAGTGAGCTGGTGGCTGTTTTTGGAAATTTTATAAATAGGGCTTTTGTTTTAATGCACAAGTTATGTGGCGGTAAAGTTCCAAAGTTTCACAATGAAATAATGGACGATGCTGATAAACAAATGCTGGAAGAAATAAATATTACCAAGCAAAAGATTGCGCAAAATATTGAAGTTTATAAATTTAGAGATGCGCTTGCAGAAGTGATTGACGTTGCACGCAAGGGAAATAAATACATGCAGGATAAAGAGCCGTGGATTGTTGCAAAGAAAGCCTCCCCTAACCCCTCCGAAGGAGGGGAATACGACCCCAATGCTCAAAATATTATTGATAACTGTCTCCACATTTGTTTGCAGTTAACTGCTAACCTTGCCATATTTATTAATCCGTTTTTACCCAATGCAGCAAAGCGATTGTGTGTGATGATGAAGACTGTTGATAAAATGCTTGACTGGGAAAATGCAGGCTCAGTAAAATTGTTAAGTGTGGGCTATTCTTTACGCCCACCAGAATTATTATTCAGAAAAATAGATGACACAGAAGTTATAGAACAAATTGAAAAATTAAAAATTAAAAGCGCAGTAATAAAGATGGAAGCAAACAAAACAGACAACGGACAACAGACAACAGACAGC
>JAYTCO010000474.1:0-2934 GCA_043736415.1 Ferruginibacter sp.
AATCATGAAAAGATTTTGGTACAAATAAATGAGAATAGAAAAAAACCGGTAAAAAAATCTAAAATCGCAGAAAAAGTTGAAGCTATGCAGGAGAGCCAGCGCAAACTTCAGGAATTAAAAAACAGGACAAGCAAAAACTGATAACCGTTAAAAATATGTTACTAAGCTGTGCCTTTTAAAGGTGCAGCTTTTTCATTTAGGATCAAACTACTGTTTCGGCATACATTTTATTACCTTAGCTTAAACTTCTGCTACTATGAAAACTTTTACCTTATTTCTAATGTTTGCTTTAACCAACCTTTGCAGTAAAACTTTATCTGCTCAAAAATTGCTAACAGAAGGGATGTTGAAATACAATATATCAATAGAAAGTTCTAATGGTGAAAAGCAAATTTCTGGAGCCTTAAATGGAGCAACTTTATCCGTTTACTTAACAAAAACCAAGAGCCGTTCAGAGATGATTAGCACTCCCGGTACAGAAACTACCGTTTTTGACAGCAAAAGTGGAAGAGGATTTATTTTAAAGGAATATAGCGGTCAAAAATTAATGATAACAACAACTGCTGAAAACTGGGCGCAAAAAAACCAGGTTAATACAGGTTTAAATTTTGAGACCCAACCCGGAACGACAAACATAGCAGGTTATGTTTGCAAAAAGGCTGTAGCAAAAAGTAATCATGGCAAATTATACACTGTTTATTATGATCCATCCATTCTAATAGAGAATAAACAATACAATAATGCATTTTCACAATTAGCCGGGTTACCTGTTCAATATGAACTATCATCAGGAAATTTAATTTTTAAATACACCCTGGCAGGATTAAATCTTGATATATTGAATGCATCAAAATTTGATTCTCCAAAATCAGGTTTTAGGGTAATGAGCTACGAGGAAAACCAGCAATTGAAAAAAGGGGAATAAATTAATGGAAGCTAATGATAAGCTTAGTACCGGTAAAACCCTGATGAACATCGGCTACAAATATTTTTTGTTTGATAGGTAAGATGTAAACGCTGTTACCTTTTTGATAAGTAACAAGTTGATTAAAAGTATTTGGAACCGTTGTAACGCTGTTGGTAATTAATGAACCCGTATACTTTAAACCATTTTTTAAATTAAAGTTTAACGCAGTTCTAAAGTTGTTAGGAGTTTTAATATTTATTACAACTTTATTCTTTTTCTTATTTACACCCCTGTCTGCAAACGAAAGATTCATTTGTATTGTAAACAACGCTACAAGAGATAAGATGCGAATAGAAGTTTTCATTTTTAATAAGATTAACAAATATAATACAATAAACGAAATTTTTTAGTCTTTAGTATGTAATATTTCACTTTTAGTTAATAACTAATTTTAGTCAACTACAAAAGTTCTTAATAAATCATTAAATTACAGGTCATAAGGCTGAAATATGAGAAACGATAGATATAGGCAAGAAAGAGAAGAACTAAAAGAATTACTAGCCCAATATGATAATTTGAGAGCAGGCAGATCTAACTCGTATTTAGAACAGGAAGGTTTTGAACGGTTAGTTGAATATTTTGATGAAAAAGATAAATTTGAAGACGCATTAACTGTTTGTGAATATGCTATAAATCAATACCCCAATACAGCTGCGTTGTTGATTTTAAAAGCCAATCTTTTAATTGTTACAAAAAAATACAAGGATGCGTTGGAACTGCTCGATGATGCAGAAAAAATTGACATTACTGATAGTAATTTATACATATTAAAAACAGATGCATTTTTAGCATTAGATATGCAATTAAAGGCCGCAGAAGTGCTTGAAATTGCCATAGAAAATTTTGAAGGAGATGAAAAGGTTGATTTGCTTTTTGAATTGTGTGACGTATATGATGATTACGAAAATTTTGAAAAGGTTTTTGATTGCCTCGTTTTAATTTTAAAGCAAGATCCCGCAAACGAAGAGGCATTATATAAAATATGTTTTTGGACAGATTTTACAGGTAGAAATGAAGAAAGTATAACTCTCCATAAACAAATTATTGAAGAGCAGCCTTTTAATGAACTGGCATGGTTCAATCTAGGAGCTGCTTACCAGGGTATAAAGCTGCACGAAAAAGCACTTGATGCTTACGAATATGTTGTAGCTATAAATGAAAAATTTGAAAATGCATACCGCAACATGGGCGATGCACATCTTCGCCTTCGCCAATATAAACTTGCCATAGAATCTTTAGAAAAAGTATTGGAATTAACCATGCCGGAACCTGTGCTATATGAAGCCATTGGGCATTGTTATGACAGATTAGAAAACTTTGCACAGGCAAGATTTTATTACAAGAAAGCAAGCCATATGGATACGGAAGACAGCCGTATGCATTACAGAATTGCTTGCACTTACATGAACGAAGCTGCATGGGGCAGCGCCATAAAATGTTTAAATACGGCACTTCGCACACAACTAATGCAGCCTGATTATAACCTGGCTTTGGGGCAGTGCTATATGCAGATGAATAATATTGATGAAGCACTTACCTGCTTTGGAAACGTCGTTCGCATAAGGCCAAAAAATATAAACGGATGGACGGAATTACTAAAATGTTTGTTGCATGCTGATTTTTTTACAGAAGGAATAGAGTATGCGCAATTTGCTTATGAACAAACAGATGGTAAAACTATTTTTCTATTTTATAAAAGTATGTTTCTGTTTGCGGATGGCCAGTCAAAAGAAGCCTTATTGCAACTGGAAAATGCTATCGCCGAAAACCCAAAACTCATCAAAAAATTTATTCAGCTTGACCCCCGAATACTTAAACACCGCCAGGTTGTAGAAATTATAGCACGGTACAAAAAAAAGGGAAACAGATAAAGCTGAGAAGCTGTTTAATTTTTCTTTAAATACATTTGCGGCTTAACCTAAAGATCACAAAATATTTTACGATGAATTTCAATCTTTCTCAAATGC
>JAYTCO010000475.1:0-16806 GCA_043736415.1 Ferruginibacter sp.
TGACCGGGGATTCTGTAAAAATTACAAAATTTACAATTGGCAATACACACGTTTGTAGTATTTACATTTCTGTCTATCTGCCAGGTTACTTTGCCATGCGGCACCTGTATTTTTCTTAACTCATTAGCAACAAACATCAAATCAGCCAATGCAGCGTTTTCAAACAAAAAAACTCCTTCTTCTACAGAAAGAAATTCAAAAGACATTGCTTTTTTTAACAGGTCATCAATATTCATTTTCAACATATTTAAATTGCATTACAAAAGTACATTCATTAACTTGTAATATGGAATACCTGCTTTATTAAAACCATCTGCACCATATTATTATTCCTTATTGCGGCTGCCTGTTTTGCACAGTCTGCAACAATAAAAAATAATGCAAATTTTTTGGAAAAAATACCATTCAAAACTTACACGGGAGGAGTAATTGTCATTGCAGCAAAAATTGACAACAGCAATAAAGAATTGAATTTTATTTTGGATACAGGCAGTGGCGGCATATCCCTGGATTCTACAACCTGCGCAGAACTAAATATCGTCTTAAAGAAATCAGATACAATGGTATCCGGTATAGCAGGATCCAGAAAAGTTTCGTTTGCGTTTAACAGAAAACTTATTACCGGTAATTTAATAACGGATAGCCTTAATTTTTATGTAAACGATTATAGTTTACTGGGCAGTGCTTATGGAGAAAGAATAGATGGTATTATTGGGTTTAGTTTTTTAAGCAGGTATATTCTGGATATAAATTTTGATTCTGCACAAATAAAATTTTATACACCCGGACATTTTAAATACGAAAGAGGAGGTACAATTATAAAACCAAGTTTAAGAAAATTAATGGCTGTGCCCCTAACTGTAAGAGATAAAGAAAAAGCTGTATCAAATTTTTATCTGGATACAGGCGCAGGATTATGTCTTTTAATTACAGAGCAGTTTTTAGAATATAATAACATTATTTTAAAAAGAAGAAGACCGGTTGTAACCCAGGTTCAGGGCCTTGGTGGCAAAAAGACAATGCGCCTTACTGTTGTAAAATCTCTAAAGATTGGTCCCTACACATTTAGAAACGTACCCACTAACTTATATAATGATGAGTTAAATGTAACATCTTATCCATACACAGCGGGCTTATTGGGCAACGATATCATGCGCAGGTTCAACATTACACTCAATTATCCTGAGCAGGAAATGCACCTTATTCCTAATTCCTTTTTTACTGACAGGTTTGATTATGCTTACTCAGGTTTGTCCCTTTACAATTATGAGAATAAAATTTATATTGATGATATTGTCGAAAAATCTCCTGCAGAAAAAGCGGGTTTAAAAAATGGCGACGAATTAATTTCTGTAGGAACAAATATTTCAGGTAATCTTCAACAATATGAAATCCTTTTGCAGCAGCTAAATGAAAAAATATTATTAATTGTAAAAAGAAAAGACGTCCCTTATATTTTTTCGCTGCAGCCCATCAGCATACGATAACAAATTTTTTATGTAATGCATTCGTACATTTGTAAATGATCAGGTTTGAAAAATTTACCCTGGAAAATGGGCTTAGAGTACTTGTACATGAAGATAACAGTACACCGATGGCAGTTGTAAATGTTTTATACGATGTAGGCGCAAAAGATGAAAATCCGGAGAAGACAGGTTTTGCACATTTGTTTGAGCACCTTATGTTTGGCGGCAGCATAAATATCCCGGTATATGATGAGCCTTTGCAGGTGGCAGGTGGCGAAAACAATGCTTATACAACCAACGACCTTACAAATTATTATTGCCAGTTGCCTTCCGAAAATATTGAAACTGCTTTCTGGCTCGAAAGTGACCGCATGCTTAGTCTTGCATTTGGTAAAAAAAGCCTGGAGGTACAACGGAAGGTAGTGTGCGAAGAGTTTAAAGAACATTACATAAACAAACCTTACGGCGATGTGTGGCATAAATTAAGAACATTGGTTTACACAACACATCCTTATAAATGGATGACGATTGGTGCATCGTTAAAGCATGTGGAAGATGCAACACTTGCAGATGTAAAAGCGTTTTTTAAAAAACATTACAACCCATCAAATGCTATACTTACTGTTGCAGGCAATGTAAATGTTGCACAGGTAAAAGAGCTTGCAGAAAAATGGTTTGGTACCATACCTGCCGGTGAAAAATACAACCGTAACTTACCTGTAGAACCCAAACAAACTGCACCAAGAACTTTAGAAGTTAAAGCAGATGTGCCGCTTGATGCGTTGTATAAATGCTGGCATATTTATCCCCGTACAGATGACCGTTATTATACAGCGGATTTAATTACCGATATTTTAAGCGGTGGAGGTTCTTCACGGCTGTATCAAAGTTTGGTAAAAGAACAACAGCTTTTTAGTAACATAGAATGTTACCACATGGGCAGTACAGATGCAGGCTTGTTGGTAATTGAAGGCAAACTTGTAAAAGGTATAGATATAAAAAAAGCAGAGCAGGCTATTAACGAAGAAATAAAAAAAATACAGGCAAACGGTGTTACTGTTACCGAACTTGAAAAAGTAAAAAACAAAACGGAAAGCGCACTGGCATTTGAAGATATGAGCGTAATGAACAGAGCATCCAGTATTGCCATGTATGAATTGCTCGGCGATGCAGATTTGATGAACAGCGAACTGAAAAAATACAGAGCGGTAACAGCAGAAAATATTCTTGCAGAAACGAGAATAATTTTTGATGAAAATAACTGTAGTACGATGTATTATATGAGCAATAATTAATTAATAAAAAATTGAGAAATGGGCACAATAAAAATTGAAAAAGTAAAAAAGGAAATTGAAAGTTTATCAGCTCAATTATCATCTGATGATGCACAGCATATTTTTTACGATATTCTTTTTAAAAAAAAGGTAGAAGAGGGTTTAGAGGAAGCAGATAAGGGTATGTTATCCGATTGGCATGAGTTTAAAGCAGACATTAAGACATGGTACAAATCAAAATAACAAACCAGGCAAAAAATGATATTAAAGCAATATATAAGCATATAAAAAAAGATTCCAGCCAAAACGCGGAAATGGTGACCGAAGCCATTATTAGAAAAATAGATTCGTTAAGTCTCCAACCTGATTTTGGTAAAATAGTTAAAGAATTTAATAGTCCGAAAATCAGAGAGCTTAAGTTATTTAAATACAGAATTATTTATAGAATAAAAACTGTTTTCTCGGTTGAAATAATTACAATACATCATAGTTCAAGATTGTTAAATAATAACCCACACATAAATGATTTATTTGAATAGTTGTTTACGACTATTCATAAAAAAGATAACATGCTCAACAGAACAATAGCACCGGCAATAATTGACGCTACAGATTTCAATTTAACATTAAAACCCTACGAACTTTTTCATTTAGACAATACCGTTCCGGTTTATGCCATTAATGGCGGCGCACAGGATGTGTTACAGATAGAAATGGTTTTTTATTCAGGTAATTTTTTCGAGAAAAATAACGGTGTTGCCGCAGTTGCAAATTACCTTTTAAAAAATGGTACCACAACAAAAACTGCTTTTCAGTTAAATGAAGCATTTGAATATTATGGTGCAAGCTGCAGCCGTGCATGCTATAACGAAACAGCAGTTTTATCTTTGCATACATTAAGTAAATATGCCGATAAACTATTGCCGGTAATGAATGATATGCTTACCAACGCTGTGTTTCCACAGGAAGAACTTGATATTTTTGTACAAAATTATAAGCAACGCCTTTCGGTAAATTTATTAAAATGTGAATTCGTTGCGGGTAGAAAAATTGATCAGTTATTATATGGTGAGCAGCACCCTTATGCACGTTTTACAAATGTAGCTGACCTTGATGCGCTGGATGTAGAAACTATAAAATCGTTTTACAAAGAATATTATTTAAAGGGAAGCTGTGCCATTTTTGTTGCAGGAAAATTGCCGCAAAACATTGAACAATTGCTCAACGAAAACTTTGGAAAATTGCAATTGACAAAACCTACATTTGAAGTAAAAAATATTATTACTGTACCGGCTATTGAAAAAAAATACAGAATTGAAAATGATGCCAATGCGGTGCAGGGAGCAATAAGAATAGCACAACCCTTCCCCAACCGACACCATGAAGATTTTAAGAAAACAATTGTTTTAAACACGGTTTATGGCGGTTATTTTGGGAGCAGGTTAATGAGTAATGTAAGAGAGGAGAAAGGCTATACATACGGTATTTACAGCTACCTGCAAAACCACCTGCACGAAAGCGCATGGGTAATAAGTACAGAAGCAGGGAAAGATGTATGTGATGCCACAATAGAAGAAATTTACAAAGAAATGAAGGGCATGCGGGAGGAACCGATTGATGACGAAGAACTTTCGCTGGTGCGCAATTACATGATTGGTGGTATTCTTGGCGATTTGGATGGACCGTTTCACATCATTGCAAAATGGAAAAATATTATTTTAAACAACCTGGATGAAAAATATTTTTATGATTCGGTAAATGCTATAAAAAATACCGGCGCAGAAGAACTGCAGGCGCTTGCACAAAAATATTTACAACCTGAAAGATTTTTTGAACTAATTGTTTATTAGATTTGAGACACAATAAAAAATTGAAAAACTAAGTAATTACAATTAATTAAATAACTGACATATGAACTTCATTTTACGACTTTTAATATCCGGTATCGTAGTTTACGTTTTATCTAAAGTTCTGACTGGCGTTCACATTTCAAATATTACTACAGCAATAATATTTGCTCTGGTACTGGCTTGTTTAAATGCAATTGTTAAACCTATTTTGGTTTTGCTTACTCTCCCGATAACAGTAATTACATTGGGTCTTTTTCTTTTTGTAATTAATGCACTTATTATTTTACTTGCAGCTAAGCTAATGAATGGAATTAGAATTGATGGCTTTTGGTGGGCTTTGATTTTCAGTATTATTCTTTCTGTTTTTTCGTCGGCCATTAATGCAGTTTTTGCTGATAAAAGATAACGCCAAAAAAGTTGGAAAAAGCTGTAACGTTGACTTCTACGCCCGATAGAAACGGCTACCACGCTGAAGCTATGTGCGTGGGATTTGTGGCGGAGTAATAGTGTATAGCGGGACAAATGTTGCTTGAACAATTAACGTCGGCGTACAATTTTTTATATAAATATCACATGGTTTTGTACGGTTTTAGATATTGCAAGAGGCTATCTTCGTAACATGAATTTTTCTGATAAAGGATTAACTACCGAAAAACTTATTGACCTGTATAAATCTATTTTGCTCCCACGCATGATAGAAGAAAAAATGCTGTTGTTATTGCGGCAGGGTAAAATTTCAAAATGGTTTAGTGGCATTGGCCAGGAAGCTATTTCTGTAGGTGCAACCGCCGCCATGCAACCCGATGAATGGATAATGCCACTGCACAGAAACCTCGGTGTTTTTACAGGTCGCAATATGCCACTGAGTAAATTATTTATGCAATGGCAGGGCAATAAGGAAGGCTACAGCAAAGGGCGTGAAAGGAGTTTTCATTTTGGCAGCAAAGAACATTTTGTATGTGGAATGATATCGCACCTTGGTCCGCAACTGGCCATTGCTGATGGAGTTGCATTGACTTATAAATTAAAGAACCAACAAAAAGCATCCCTAGCATTTAGTGGCGATGGCGGCACAAGCGAAGGCGATTTTCATGAGGCATTAAACACCGCTGCGGTGTGGGATTTACCTGTAATTTTTATTATTGAAAACAATGGTTATGGCTTAAGCACTCCTGTAAATGAACAATACCGCTGCGAAAATTTGGTTGATAAAGCCAAGGGTTATGGCATGGAAGGCATACGCATGGATGGTAACAATTTGCTGGAAGTGTATGATACCATAAAAGGGGTAAGAGATTATTGTATACAGAACCAAAAGCCTTATCTGGTAGAGTGTATGACGTTTCGCATGCGTGGGCATGAGGAAGCCAGTGGTGTAAAATATGTACCGCCTGAAATGTTTACAGAATGGGAAAAGAAAGATCCTGTAAAAAATTATGAAGCATGGCTGCTTGCGCAAAATATAATTACGCAGGAGGAAATTGATAAAATAAAAGTAGATACAAAAATTTATATAGATACTGAATTGGCCGAAGGTAATAAGGCCGATAAAATGGTGGTGAATACTACAGAGGAAGTGAAAGATGTTTATCAGTTAAGGGTTACGGGTTCAGGGTTACGAATTCTTGATAACGCCAAGCCTTTTACAAACCCGCAACCCGCAACTTTTAAATCTGTAACCGAAAAGAAATTTATCAACGCTATTTCTGATGGTCTTAGGCAAAGCATGAAGCAGCATAATAATTTAATTTTAATGGGGCAGGATATTGCTGAATATGGCGGCGCTTTTAAAGTGACTGAAGGTTTTGTAAATGAGTTTGGTAAAGGCCGTGTACGCAATACGCCTTTGTGCGAAAGCGCTATAGTAGGCGCAGCTTTAGGTTTAAGTTTAGAAGGCTATAAAGCTGTAATGGAAATGCAGTTTGCAGATTTTGCGACAGTAGGTTTTAACCAGATAATAAATAATCTGGCAAAAATACATTACCGCTGGGGGCAAAATGCTGATGTGGTAATCCGGATGCCAACTGGCGGAGGTGTAGGCGCAGGGCCTTTTCACAGCCAGAGCAACGAAGCCTGGTTTGCACATACGCCAGGCTTAAAGGTTGTTTACCCAAGCACGCCTGAAGATGCAAAAGGGTTAATGATTGCTGCCATTAACGACCCTAACCCTGTTATGTATTTTGAGCACAAAGCTTTATACAGAAGTATTACGGGTAATGTGCCGGATGAATATTATGAAATAGAAATTGGCAAAGCACGGCAAGTGCAGCATGGTGATGATGTAACTATAATTACTTATGGCGCCGGTGTACATTGGGCTATTGAGTATGCAGAAAAGAATAAAAAGATAAGTATTGAAATATTGGATTTACGCACACTGTTGCCATTAGATTATAAGGCGATAAAAGAAGCTACAGAAAAAACAGGTAAGGTTTTAATATTACATGAAGACTCTTTAACCGGAGGCATAGGCGGTGAAGTTGCAGCCTGGATTGGCGAAAATTGTTTTGATAAACTCGATGCACCGGTAATGCGTTGTGCAAGTCTGGATACACCAATTCCCTTTAACCTTGACCTTGAAAAAAACTTTATGGCTTACGGTCGTTTAGGTAAAACTTTAGAGCGTTTAATTAATTATTGAGTGTTGCCTTCTTCTTTTTTTGCCTCTCCGGTACCGATGGTTTTTTTAAAATGATAAGAGGCATTTAATACATACTGGTTAAATTCTAACTCACTGGTAGTACTTATAAATTCATAAGTGGGGCGATACCAAATTAAAAAACTATCCAATGCAGGGCTTTGTAATTGCGTTATGCGCCTAACGAAAATCTTATTAAATCGATAGTTTACATATTTTTCTTTCTCATCAGCCTCCAGCCTTTGCTGAAATGCTTTTAATCTTTTATTTCTTTTAAAACGAAAGACATTTATAAGTTCATTTGCATCAAGCCCTACACCGCCACCGGGACTTACAGAAGTTTGAATACCTTGTTTTTTGTAGGAAAAGATTTCTGCGTAATTTTCTCTGTTTGCGGCAGAATCCTGTTTGTAATTTTTTGAATAAACGACAACTTCTTTTAATAAACTGTACCTGCTTTTTACAGGAATGTGAAGCGAAATATCAAACTGAGCAGTGTTCGGCATTTTACTTACAGCAAATTTTTGCGTGGGTTTGTTATTGTAAATAAAATACAAAGAGTCTTCGCTAGAAGCCTGTATGTTGTATTTTCCTAAAGAATCCGTTACAGTTATTTTTCCTCCTGTACTTATTACGCCTACTGCTTCTACAAAATTAATTTTAGTATTATCCATTACTGTACCGCTCACGATAATTTGTGCTGTTAAGGTAAAATGGCAAAGAAATAAAAATATAAAAGTAGAAATAATACGCAAGCCAGTATTTTTTTGATGGGTAATATTACACCACAAAAATACATAAGAAGAAAACCGTTGTTTTATTTAACAGGAATTTGAGAAAGTATTGTCTTAGCTAAAATTTCTGTATAAAATTTATGTTCCAATCCCAGTATTTTTTGAGCAAGATCTTCAGCAGTATCATTTTTTTCAACAGCACATTTTACCTGAAAAATGATTTGGCCATGATCATAAACTTCATCTACATAATGTACAGTAATTCCACTTTGTGTTTCCCCTGCATTAATTACAGCTTTATGCACAAATTTGCCATACATGCCTGCACCACCATAAGCCGGTAATAATGCAGGATGAATATTTATAATTTTTTTGAGGTAAGCGTTTGTAATTTCTTTTGGCAGTTTTTTTAAATAACCGGCAAGTACAATAAAATCTATTTTATACTTTTTGAGTAATTTAAAATAGGCTTCGGTTTGCTGCGTATCAGTTTTATTTTTTAGCAAAACAATTTCGCATGGAATATTATGATCTGCAGCAATATTTAATACGCCGACTTTTTCATTATTGGAAATTACTACCGCTAAAGATGCGGTTTCTTTTTTTATAAAAGACCCGAACGTTTTCATGATTACAGCAGCATTACTTCCTTCTCCACTGGCAAATATGGCAATATTCATTTACAAAGTTTTGGGTTTTTTATTATCGTATTTTCTTTTTGCCACTAATTTTTTCATACACATCGTAAAGATATCTTTAAAAAAAAAGAATTGCCCTAAAGGAATACTTGTAAGTAGAACTGCAATTGGCCATAAAATACTTATAGTTACAACGTAAACCAAAATCCATAAAAACCCTTTGTCAATACTTGTTAACCCTAATAATTTTTTGCCGCCATATCCACACAAAATTCCACCAATTGCAAAGGTTAAAATAATAAGCAGTAATCTCACTCCACTCACCTTCCATTTTGTTTGCAAATACTTAAACATTCAACAAAAATGGATAAAAAATACGATACTCAAAAGTTACTTTTTTTAGTTAAAAAAAAATTACAAAATTCAATTACAAAGTGGTGACAATCATAATTAAAAACCTCTTTCTAGATTGGGTATTTAGTGTAAAACGGGCTAAAAAAAAATTAAAAATGTTGATAGTTTGTCAGTATCCTGTCTTATTTTTGCGGATGGAAGAGCCATTTTCTATAAAAAAACCCGGCTTAATTGTATGATCCGTTACAAAAAATTCATTTCTCGATTTATCGCAAGTCTCATTCTCATTGGATTTATATCAAATAATACTGTTTTTGCACAAGGAGAAGCTTTGTTTAAAGCACAATGTGCAAACTGTCATAAACCTAATCAAGATTATACAGGTCCGGCTTTGGCAGGAGCCAGAAACAGAGAACCTTCAAAAGATTGGGTTTACAAGTGGGTGGCAAACCCTTCAGCAATGATTGCTTCGGACCCATACGCAAAAGGATTGTTTGAAAAATGGAAACCGACTGTAATGACGGCTTTCCCTGCATTAAAAAAAGCAGAAATAGATGCTATATTAGATTATGTAGATGCATACAAAGAACCTGTTGCTCCTTCAGGAACCGCTGCCGGTGCCACTTCTGAAAGTAGCGACAACAATTCACTGCTTTTCGGCATATTAACTTTAATACTTGCAGTGGTAGCATTTATATTATTACAGGTAAACAGCAACCTTCGAAAATTATCCGATGATAAAGAAGGTGTATTAAGAGGAGAACCGGTGCCTTTTTATCGTAATAAAACTTACTTAATGGCTGCTGTATTACTTCTCTTTGGCCTTGGGGGGTATACCACAATAAATGGTGCAATGGGTTTAGGACGTATGAAAAATTACCAGCCTGAGCAACCTATTTATTATTCACACAAAGTACATGCAGGTACAAACCAAATATCCTGTTTGTATTGCCATGGTGGCACGCAGGACAGTAAGAGCGGAAGTATACCATCTGTAAATGTTTGTATGAACTGCCATATGGCAATTAAAGAATACAAAGGGGAAGCTATAACAAGAGAAGACGGCACATCGGTAAATGGAACTGCGGAAATTCAAAAATTGTACTCATATGCAGGATGGAATCCTGAAAAGAAAGAATACAATCCTGATAATAACAAAGATGGTCTTCCTGACGGAGCACATCCTATAGAATGGATAAAAATACATAACCTGCCTGACCATGTTTATTTTAACCACAGCCAACACGTAAAAGTCGGTAAACAAAATTGCCAGACTTGTCACGGTAACATTCAGGAAATGCCTGAGGTGTATCAGTTTTCTGATTTAAGTATGGGCTGGTGTATAAACTGTCACAGAGAATCTAAAGTAGATTTTTATAATAAGGCTGACAGTACAGGAAATAAATTTTACAGCATTTACGAAAAGTTTCATGAGCAAATGAAAGATTCTGTGATAGATAAATCTGGTAGAAAAATATTAAATCCGCATAGAATGGATAGCGTAACAGTGGAAAAAATTGGTGGAACTGAGTGCCAGAAATGTCACTATTAATACCAATTGAATTTTAAGTTGAGCAATAGTTGATAAATTTTAAATTTCGAATTTAAAGAATTAGCACATTAGCAGATTAGCACATTTGTTTTGAGCACATTTCAAAAAGAGTATGAGTAACAATAAGCAGTACTGGCAAAATTTTGGAGATTTAACGCAATCAGATAGGTTTAAAAAATCTACGGAAAAAGAGTTTCAGGAAGAATTGCTTCCACTAGAGGATCTGGATAGTAAAGGTTTACTTGATATTAAAGCACCAAGAAGAGATTTTTTAAAATACCTAGGCTTTAGTACTGCTGCAGCAGCAATTGCTGCAAGTTGCGAAATGCCTGTACGCAAAGCTGTACCTTATTTACAAAGGCCTGATAACGTAATTATGGGGGTTCCTAATTATTATGCATCTACTTATGTAAACGCAGGTGATGCAATAAGCGTTGTTGTAAAACAGAGAGATGGCCGCCCTATTAAAATAGAAGGTAATGAACTTTCATCTATTACAAAAGGGGCAACAAGTGCACAGTCACAGGCATCGGTATTGGATTTGTATGATCCAACACGGTTACGCCATCCGTTACAAAAAAGTGGTGACCAGTTTAAAGAAATAACAAGTTTTGAAAACTTTGATAAAATAATAGCAACCGCAATGGCGGGCATTGCAGGTAAGCCTGTAGTTTTACTGACTTCTACAATACATTCACCTTCGACCTTACAACTTATAAGTGAGTTTTTAGCAAAATATCCCGGAGGTCGTCATGTGCAATATGATGCAGTAAGTTACAGCGGTATGATACTAGCTAATGAAGCCAGTTACGGCAAAAAAGCCTTGCCTCAATACCGGTTTGACAAAGCAACTACTATAGTTAGCCTTGGGGCCGATTTTCTTGGAACTTGGTTAAGTGTTACAGAATACAGCAAGCAGTATTCGCAAACTAAAAAAATAAATTCTGGTAAACCAGAGCTGAGCCGTCATATTCATTTTGAAAGTATGATGAGCATGACAGGCAGCAATGCTGATGAAAGATATACCCATAAGCCATCTGAAACAGGAAACGTTGCCTTAGCATTACTTGCAAAATTGGGCGGTGCTGTAACAGCTCCGGTATTTAAAAATGCAAGACTAACAAAAGGCATTGAACAAACTGCAGCGTTGCTTGCAGCAAATAAAGAAACTTCTTTGGTGGTGTGCGGAAGCAATGATGTAAATGTTCAGTTAATCGTAAATGCAATTAATGAAGCAATTGGCGCCAACGGTACAACTATTAACTGGAGTAACACATCAAACATTAGAAAAGGTATAGATACTGAAATGGTAACGCTTGAAGCTGATATGAATGCCGGAAGTGTTGGTGCTCTTTTAGTTTATGACTGTAACCCGGTTTATACTTACTTAGATGGCAAAAGGTTTGCAGCATCCTTATCAAAAGTACCGGTATCTGTTTCTTTTAATTCAACGATGGATGAAACAACAGAACTGTGTAAATATATTTTACCTAGTAATCATTGGTTAGAAAGTTGGGGAGATACAGAGGCCGTAACAGGATATATAAGTATCATTCAACCAATCATCAACCCATTATTTAAAACAAGACCATTTCAAACATCATTACTCAATTGGAGTGGCGGTGCTTTAGTAGCTTCCGTTGTTGTAAAAGATAGCGTGCCTAAAGGATATGTACAAGGTACAATACCGGAAATTACAGATGCTTATGAAAGCTATTTAAAAAAATATTGGGCAACAAAACTCGCATCAATCAATCTGTGGGATAAAGCTTTGCAGGATGGTATTATTGAAACTAACGGTAATGCAGTTTTTACAAGGGCTTCTTATAATGGTGCAAGCATATCTTCAGCAGCTGCAAAAATTGCTGCTGTAAAAAGTGGTGAATATGAAGTGGTACTATACCAAAAAATAGGAATGGGTACCGGTAACCAAGCCAATAATCCTTGGTTGCAGGAACTTCCAGATCCTATTACGAAAGTAACATGGGATAATTATGCTATGGTGGCGCCATCTATGGCAAAAAGCATGTTTAATTTTGATGTTACCAATCCAAATAAAAAAGATGCCGATAAATATGAAGTACATCCTGAAAAACCGGTAATGAAAGTTACTGTAAATGGAAAGGCTTTAAGTTTGCCTGTTGTAATTATACCGGGGTTAAATGCTAATACCATTGCTATTGCGGTTGGTTACGGTCGTGGAAATGCCGCTGCAGAAAAAGAAGTTAATTTAGACAGAATAGGTCGTGCAGCCTTTGGTGCAGGACAAAATGCATACATTTTTGCAGGTTGGGATGGTACAACTTTCTCTTATTCATCTCCCGCATTAATTGAAAAAACTTCAGATACTTATGCAATTGCTCAAACGCAGGTGCATGGTTTTACAGAGGGACGTCCGGTTGTTTACGAAACCAACCTTGCAGCCTTTAAAAAAGATCCAGAAGAAGTTTTAGCTGAGCCAAGGCATGAAAGAATGCTGATAACGCCTGATGGTAAAACAGATTATGTAAAAGATGCTACTCAATATCCTGATTTTGAAAAACCGGGTATTAAGTGGGGAATGAGTATAGATTTAAATACATGTACAGGTTGTAGCGCTTGCGTGGTAGCTTGTAATGCAGAAAATAATGTTAGTGTTGTAGGAAAAATACAGGTGCAGCGAGCTCATGAAATGCATTGGTTGCGTATTGACAGATATTTTACAGGCGATCTTGAAAACCCCGATGTAATTTTTCAACCAATGCTTTGCCAGCATTGTGATAATGCACCATGCGAAAATGTTTGCCCTGTAGCTGCAACAAACCACAGCAGCGAGGGTTTAAACCAAATGACTTACAACCGTTGTATCGGTACAAGATATTGTGCAAACAACTGTCCATATAAAGTACGCCGTTTTAACTGGCTCGATTATAATGGAGCAGATAGTTTTGCTGATAACCAAAAAGCATTGGTTGGTGTAGATACCAATGAAGTAATGTATCAAATGAATGATGACCTTACAAGAATGGTATTAAATCCGGATGTAACCGTAAGGGCTCGTGGAGTAATTGAAAAATGTTCTTTCTGCGTACAACGTTTACAGGACACTAAGTTAGAAGCAAAAAAACAACAGGATCCAACACTTGTACGTAATGTAAAAGTGGCTTGTGCTCAGGCTTGTCCTTCTAATGCCATCAGTTTTGGTAATGTAAACGATAAACAAAGTGATGTTTACAAAATAAGAAATGTAGAGCAGGTTAATCGTAATTTTTATGTGTTGGAACAATTACACGTTTTACCAAATGTGAGTTATCTGGCAAAAGTTAGAAACACAGATAGAGAGGTAAACAACGGCAATGAAAGAGAACATGAAAAAAGTAATGTCTCTGAAGGTAAAAAAATGGAAGGTAATATTGAGGAAAAGAAAGAAGTAGAAGCAGCGCACTAAAAGCAATTAAGTTTTCGGACATTATGTTGTAGAAAGTTTTTAAAATAGAAAGTTTGAAGGAGAGGATGAATTGAAGTTTGCGGCTGAAGTGAGTTAACAACGTTGTTGAATGTAGACGGGATTTAATTCTAAAAAAAAAATGAAAAAAGGTAAATGTTTAGTAAGATCCAAGTCTTAAATCTTGTGTCTAATATCTAAAATCTAATAAAGAAATATGTCATTACTCAAATACGAATCACAACAAAGGGAGCCGCTTGTAGATGGTAATAAAGATTATCATCAGGTAACGGAAGATATTATCAGTCCAATTGAGATGAAGCCTGGAAGGCTTTGGTACATTGGTTTCTATATCAGTGTGGCACTGCTTATGTTTGGTGTTTATAGTATTTACAGGGAGGTTACTTATGGTATTGGCCAGTGGAACCTTAATAAAACCATTGGTTGGGGATGGGATATAACCAACTTCGTTTGGTGGGTAGGTATTGGTCATGCAGGTACACTTATTTCTGCTATTCTTTTATTGTTTAGACAAGGTTGGAGAACAGGTGTAAACCGTGCTGCAGAAGCAATGACAATATTTGCGGTAATGTGTGCCGGGCAGTTTCCAATATGGCATATGGGCAGGGTATGGATGGCGTTTTTTGTATTGCCTTACCCTAATACACGTGGTCCTTTGTGGGTAAATTTCAATTCTCCGCTATTGTGGGATGTGTTTGCGATATCAACTTATTTCACGGTTTCATTGTTATTCTGGTATTCAGGATTGATGCCCGATTTTGCAACAGTAAGAGACAGGGCTAAGACAAAGTTTCGTAAAATGATGTATGGTATTGCAGCTTTCGGTTGGACGGGCAGTACCAAACACTGGCAGCGTTTCGAATCATTATCATTGGTATTGGCGGGTTTAAGTACACCACTTGTACTTTCTGTACATACAATTGTATCTTTTGACTTTGCAACTTCAGTAGTGCCGGGTTGGCATACCACAATTTTTCCACCATATTTCGTAGCAGGAGCAATATTCTCAGGTTTTGCAATGGTGCAGACATTGTTGATTATAGTAAGAAAAGTTTTAAATCTGCAGGATTACATTACTGTCGGTCACATTGAAGCAATGAATAAAGTAATCGTACTTACAGGAAGTATAGTAGGTATTGCATATCTAACAGAATTGTTTATTGCATGGTACGGGCAAAATCCGTATGAGATACATGCATTTTTTGAAAACAGGGGAAATATATTTAGTCCTTACGGCTGGAGTTATTATTTGATGATGTTCTGTAACGTACTTTCTCCACAGTTGTTCTGGAGTAAAAAATTAAGAAGAAATATTACGGTTACTTTTTTCATGAGCATAATTGTAAATATTGGTATGTGGTATGAGCGTTTTGTAATTATTGTTACTTCAGTTTACAGAGATTTTTTACCATCAAGCTGGAGTACTTATTACAGTCCTAGCATTTATGAAATTGGTTTTTACCTTGGTACGTTTGGTTTATTTTTTACCTGCTTCTTTTTCTTTGCAAAATATTTCCCTGTAATTGCTGTGGCAGAGATTAAATCAATCTTAAAAACAAGTGGCGAAAATTATAAAGTAAAAATGAGTGACATCGAAAAAGCAGATTCCGAGAAGTTTTATATCGAAGAAGTAGAGCATGCTCAATAAATTAATGTAATACAAATCCCGAAGGGGTTTAATTTGAATAACCATGGGCGTAAGCCGTGGTTGGTATGGGCAAAGCACATAAAAATAATAAACTATGAGTGGAATTAAAAAATTTGCGGTAGGATCATTTGATGATGAAGCTGTATTATTTCCTGCGGTTAAAAACGTTAGAAAAGCCGGCTACAAAATTCATGATGTGTACACTCCTTTTCCAGTTCATGGCCTAGACCATGCGATGGGTTTGAGAGAAACAAGCATACATACAGCAGGTTTTATTTATGCAGTTGCCGGCACTACTACAGCACTAACATTTATTAGCTGGGTTTTTACAAAAGACTGGCCATTAAATATTGGTGGTAAGCCTCATTTTGCTCTTCCTGCGTGGATTCCCATCACATTTGAGCTTACAGTTTTATTTTCAGCAGTTGGTATGGTGCTAACTTTCTGTTACTTGTGCCAGTTGTCTCCGTTTGTAAAAAAACACCATTTTAGTGCCCGTTCAACTGACGATCATTTTGTAATGGTTATAGAATGTACTGACAAAACCAATGATAGCGAAGTACAAAGCTTTTTGCAAAATGCGGGAGCAAAAGATATTAATATTCAGATTGCAGAATCCGGTTGGTGGCTTGGTAGATATGACAAGGAACAAAAACTTTACAGAGAGGAGCTCGGTTACTAACAAAATAAAATAGAAATTTTAATGGTCGCCTTTGGACCGAAAATGGACAACAAAAATCAATGAAACTACTTACACATATAATACCTGCAACTCTTATAACGGCAGCATTAATTTTTTCTGGTTGTGATAGTAAACGTGTGCCGGGTAAAATATATATGCCTGATATGGCTTACAGCAGAGCATATGAAAGTTTTGCTAAAAGGGACAGTACAAAATTTACAATGGATATGTTTAAGAAAGGTGGTGACATGATTTTTTTTAACAACGTGCCTCCATCAGGAACAATAAAGAGAGGAGAATTATTTCCTTACACATTACCAAATGACAGTAATGGTTATAAAATGAGCAGCACGGTAAAAAATCCTTACGATTCTGTGATAATTACCAAAGCTCAAATGGCAGAAGCAGGGAGATTGTTTAATGTAAACTGTGCAATTTGCCATGGTGCAGGGGGAGTTGCTAACGGACCAATAGCAACGGGTGGATATGTAGGTGGTGTAGCTAACTTAACTGCGGAAGCCTACG
>JAYTCO010000476.1:0-6859 GCA_043736415.1 Ferruginibacter sp.
ACCGCGTAAAGGCAATGTCTCCGCAAGTAACAGTTCTCGTTTAATCTCCATTAATTACAATAAGATAAATAAAGTAATTGTGCGAAAACCACATGTAGCAAGAGGATTGTTAATAGGGGCAGCAAGTGGTGCACTGCTCGGCGTAATAGCCGGCTACATAAATGGAGATGATATCCCACGAAATGGTGGAACGTTTTGCCTTTTTTGTTTTACCGCTGCTGAAAAAGCAAAAGCTGGGGCTATTATTTTTGGTTCCCTGGGAGGCGCCATTGGAGCAGGCGTTGGAGCAGGTGCCCACAAAACTTTCATTATAAAAGGCGACAAACAAAATTTTGATACCCTAAGATTAAGTTTAATCCACTAAACAAAACTGCCATGAAATCTATCTTATTTTTATTGCTAATTAATTTATCAGCCCTGCATGTATTTGCACAATCAAAACAACTAAGAGGCCAGGTAACTAATAACGAAGGTGAGCACCTGCCTTGGGTAACAGTGATAGTTAAGGAAACCCGCGAGGGAACTATTACTGACAATAACGGCGAGTTTAAACTTAGCACAAAAAAAGATTTCCCCTTTACCCTGGAGTTTACATCAGTAGGTTTCAAAAGTTACGAAGTGCCTGTAACAAATGCGAATTCATTAAGCATTACACTTCAAGTTGAAAGTATGGTGGCGCAGGATGTAGTGGTGGGTGCCACCAGGGCTCCTATACGCCTTATTGAATCGCCGGTATCAATAGAAAAGCTGGGACTTACTGCTATACAAACCACGCCGTCAGTTAATTACTACGATGCTATTGCAAATCTTAAAGGAGTGGATTTTACTACATCGGGCCTGATGTTTAAAACTCCGAGTACCAGGGGTTTTAATGGAAGCGGTAGTAACCGCGTTAACCAGCTTGTAGATGGTATGGATAACCAGGCGCCAGGGCTTAATTTCTTCGTTGGCAATTTTGTTGGACTAACCGGGTTGGATGTGGAAAATATTGAACTGCTGCCTGGGGCATCTTCCGCTTTATATGGTTCGGGCGGCATGAACGGAACAATTTCTATCAACAGTAAAAACCCGTTCAAATACCAGGGGTTGAGCATAGAGTTGAAAGAAGGAATAATGAACGTTGGTAAACGCCAGCGCCCCGACGTTACACCCTACCACGATTTGTCATTAAGGTGGGCAAAAGCATTTGGAAACAGGTTTGCACTAAAGGTAGCTGGTCAATATATACAGGCTAAAGACTGGCTCGCTAACGATTCTTCCAATTATTTGCGAACAGGTGATAACGGCCATGTAGTGCCCGGCACACGCAACACAGACCCCAATTACGATGGCGTGAATGTGTATGGCGATGAAACAACTGCTGATATAAAACCCTACATTCCTTCGCCTTACCCGGTCTTTTTTCCTCAAAAGACAATCAACGTTTCCAGAACAGGTTATGCAGAGAGTGATATAGTAGATCCGGTTACTAACAATTTAAAGCTAACAGGTGCGCTGCATTATAAATTATCAAAAAATATTGAAGCATCATTGGCTGGGTATTGGGGCAAGGGCAATACCGTTTATACCGGTAGTGATCGCTATGCCTTTAACAATGCTATCATTGCTCAGTACAAGCTTGAGGTTAAAAGCAACAACTGGTTTATACGAGGCTATACCACGCAGGAAGATGCAGGGCAATCTTATGCTTCTACCATTTTAGCAAGGCAGTTCAACGAAAGATGGAAGAAAAGCGACCATTGGTACGGTGAGTACCTGAATACATATATTCCTTTAGCACTGACCGGTACCCCTGATGCACAGGCACACCTGGCTGCCCGGGCCGCTGCAGACAATGGCAGACCCGAACCGGGATCAGAACAGTTTAAGAAGATATTTAATGAGCTTAAGAACATACCAATATCAAAAGGTGGCGGATTATTTTTAGACAAGACAGATCTATGGATGGCAGAAGGTCAATACAGGTTGACGGATAAATTTGCAGAAGTAATAATAGGTGCAAGCTCTAAAAAGTACATACTCAATTCGCAGGGCACTATTTTTATTGACACTGCCGGCCCCATTACCGTAAATGAATTAGGGGGTTATATACAGGCTACTAAAAAATTATTCAATAACCACCTCACCCTTGGAGCATCGGGAAGATTTGATAAAAATGAAAACTTCAAAGGAAAATTTACACCGCGGTTTACAGCTTTAATTAAAGTTGCAGCGCATAACAATATCAGGCTGTCGTACCAGACCGCTTATCGTTTTCCAACAACCCAGCAACAATACATAAAACTTGCCACCGGAAGTAATGAATACCTGTTCGGAGGCTTACCATGGATAGTAAACGAAATGGGAAAAGCTGTAAAAGACTTTACTGGTACACCTTATACTTACAAAGAGTTTAAGCCTGAAACGTGCAACTCATTTGAAGTTGGTTATAAAGGATTAGTAAGTGACAAACTGCTGATTGATGTGTATGGCTACGTAAGCCACTACCAAGATTTCATTGGTCGTAAACTGGTAATTAACCAGGCAGGAACTGTTTATTCAATAGTAGTTAACAGTGAGAATAAAGTAAGTACCCATGGCTTTGGATTAGGCCTCAATTACCTTATAAATAAAAACTTTACGGCGACCGCAAATTTCTATTCAGATAAGATAACCAACGTTCCAAAGGGCTTTATTGCCAGTTACAACACGCCACCTTACAGAACCAACATCGGGATAGCCAATACCGGATTTGGTAAGCAAAAAAGGTGGGGATTTGGTGTACAATACAGGTGGCAGGACGCCTTTGCTTTTGAAAATGATTTTGCTAATGGTGGTATTGCCGCATTCTCAACCATAGATGCCCAGGTGAATTATAAGATTGTAAAGAACAAAGCCGAATTAAGATTAGGGGGCAGCAACATAACCAATCATTATTACAAAAATGGCTTCGGTAGTCCCGCCGTTGGGGGTTTGTATTATATGGCTGTGCGTTTCGATTTATAAGGTACTTCTACTCCAACAAATTCATAAGCATTAAAAAAATAAAGTTCATTCGAAAGTTTTCATAATCAGCGGCAGGCTAATTCCAATTTAATGCATTTACGGTTGGGTTAAAAAAAAGCTGCATTGCGTGTAATTGTACAAGGAGTGACCCTTCGACAGGCTCGGGGTAAACTGCTCCCGGTTAAATCGCTGCTATAAAAATTTGCATTTGAAACGAGCGTGGCAACGATGTTGAAAAAGGAACTAACGCCGGCTCAAAAAGAATTCAATACATCGAAAATGTAAATGCAATGCGTTGGTGAAAACGCTTCTTCATAAACATTCAAAAACAAAAATCTTCACGTTTAAAACTTACATTATGAAATCCAAATTGTTTATTCTCTTATTGCTAAGCCAGCTTTTTATTTGCTGCAAAAAAGAATTTACCGAAGACCTTCCTCCCGCTTCTGAAGAAGGGAAAAATCTTCTTAAAAAGAATGGTGATGGTCATCTAAAAATTGCCATTGTTTCTGACATTCATTACATGCATCCTTCGCTGTTGATCAATAACGGGGCAGCAGGAACTGCGTTTCAAAACTATCTAAACCAGGATCCTAAATTGATACAGTATAGTGACCCTATCTGGCGGCAGGTAATGAAGGAATTGATAGCAGAAGAACCGGATATTTTATTGGTACCCGGTGATATAACCAAGGACGGCGAAAAGATTGGTAACCAGGCTATGGCGGGCTTCCTAAATCAGCTTGAAAGCAAAGGGATGAAAGTATATGTTATTCCGGGAAACCATGATATCAATAATGCCAAAGCCAAATTGTACAACGGCAATAATGACTATCCCGTTGACCAGACATCTGCAACAGATTTTGAAAACATCTATGGCAATTTTGGCTATAACGAGGCGATTGCCAAAGATCCCTATTCATTAAGCTATGTTGCACAGCCTAAAGCTGACTTACGTATTATTGGAATTGATGCAAGTAAATACGAGGAGTATGGACCCTCGGGTGATGTTGCGGCAGGCAGAATTAAGCCGCAAACGCTTACGTGGATACTTACCCAAATTGCAAAGGCAAAAAAAGACAACGTCACCATATTTGCAATGATGCATCATAACCTTATAGAACATTACGCAGGGCAGTCGGATTTAGACCCCGGCTATGTTGTGGATGATTGGAAGAATGTGGCAAAAACGTTGACGGAAGCCGGACTGAAATTCATTTTTACAGGGCATTATCATGCTAATGATATTTCATCTTATACTTACAAAGGCAATACAGTTTATGATATTGAGACTGGTTCTCTTGTTACCGCACCAATTCCATATCGCCTTATAACCTTAAAAGATAATAAAATGGAAATAAGGTCAAAAACAGTACAATCCATAGCCGCTCAATTACCAGGTGGCGTTAGTTTTCCGTCCTATGCAAATGGGTTCCTGTCTCAACACCTGGATGGTTATTTTAATTATTACCTGGCAAATATATTAGGTGTACCTGCCCCTGTTCTTCCTTTAGCTACACCTCTGTTTAGAAACGGTATAATGGCACATTTTGCAGGCGATGAAAAACTGCCTCCTGAAGAACGTAAAAAAATTGAAGAACTGGGAGCCATATCGCAACAACTGGCAGGCATCGTAACTACCCTATGGACAGACACCGGTGAAAGGGACAATCACAATTACATTAGTAATAAATAGCAAAAAGTCTTATCCGGCGGGTTGTTACTGTTATGCTTTACACACCCCGCCGGGTTTATAATCTTTCACCTGTCTAAATGGTGGAGTTTTGGGGGTCCGGCTTCAGTGCTACTATTTTGCATCGTTGCCACGCTCGGTTCAAAGGCAGTTTTTCAATAGTTCCTACATAATTGGGGGCTGTTTACCCTGAGTTTGTCGAAGGGTACTCTTCTACGGTTTGTACATCAGGTAGCAATAAACAACAATCACATTTCATGTAAAGTTTAGCAGTGTACAGAATGATCAAAGTTTTTCTTTAATAACCGGTTGTGTATGCATTTTGAACAAAAGCAAGCAGGCTATACTTTCTTACATCAACAACTAACGATTTACATTTAAAATTAATCAGTATGGAAAAGCTACTTGTATATGGCGTCCACTTCATCACCATTTTTTCCGGCTTACTTATCTTTTATTACATTCCTACAACCATTGCTTATTACGTTCTTTATATGCGTAACAAAGAAAAATTTAAGCAATTTAAAATACAGCAGAAATACCCAACCAGCAATCAAATAAAGCGGGAAATTAAATATTCCACTATTTCCCTTTTTATTTTTTCAGTTGCAGGGTTGGCTATTTATGAATACTCAATTAAAGGACTAACAGGTATGTATTTCAAGATCAGGGACTATGGAATATTGTACTTTTTCATGAGCCTGTTCATCACCATTTTTGTAAACGATACTTTGTTTTACTGGTCACATCGTTTTATGCACATCAAGAGAATTTTCCGCCATGTGCACCTGTTACATCATAAGTCAACGAGTCCAACCCCTTTTGCTGTCTTCTCGTTTAGTCCCGCCGAGGCATTGATTCATTCGTTCGTTTATTCTTTACTGATTCTCCTTATTCCAATCCATGTAACCATGTTTATAGTCTTTCATTTGTACAATATGGTTACCAATCTTGCCGGACATGCGGGTTTTGAGTTCATGGCCGAGAAGGTACATAAACACTGGTTTTTTAACTGGCAAAACACCGTAACCAATCATGACGTCCACCACAAAAATTTCAATTGCAACTATAGTAACTATTTTCTTTTTTGGGATAAGATGATGAATACATTGTCTGCAAAAAATACAATTGCAAGCGGTAAAGTAAAAACGGCGGCCGGTTTAATTGCAACGGAGAATATGTAAATTATCCGATTTTAAAAATAAGCTACCCTCACCCAAGTTTCCTTATACGTCGTTTGGTGTTAGATATTTTTTGAGTCGGGATGATATATTTTTTTCGAATCGACATTTATAAAAAATAACCCTCTCCCCTAGCCTGTAAAAACAAAAAAGCCGGAACATAGTCCGGCCAATTTATTTACATAAAAATTTAAACTAAAGTAAAACCCTCCAGGAATTTAGTGGTGAAATTTCCTTTTCTAAAATCAGCATTTTGCATTAGTTGTAAATGAAAAGGAATGGTTGTTTTAATACCTTCAATTACGTACTCGCTTAGTGCCCTGTACATAGTATTAATGGCTTCTTCGCGTGTTTGTGCCGTGGCTATCAACTTTCCAATCATACTGTCGTAATAAGGAGGAATAACATACCCTGCGTATACATGGCTGTCTACCCGAACACCGTGCCCTCCGGGCTGGTGTAAAACAGTAATTCTTCCGGGGCTTGGTCTAAAGTCGTTATAGGGATCCTCGGCATTTATGCGGCACTCAATGGCATGCATTTGTGGCTCATAATTTTTACCGCTAATAGGTTCGCCCATTGCTATTTTTATCTGCTCTTTTATCAGGTCAAAATTAATTACCTCTTCAGTTACGCAATGCTCTACCTGTATACGCGTATTCATTTCCATGAAATAGAAATTACGATGTTTGTCCACCAAAAATTCGATGGTGCCCACGCTTTCGTAATTAATAGCACTTGCTGCTTTAATGGCTGCTTCACCCATTTTATCGCGTAATTCCGGAGTCATAAACGGGGAGGGACTTTCTTCTACAAGCTTTTGATGCCGACGCTGTATAGAACAGTCGCGTTCGCTTAAATGAGCAACTTTGCCATAGCGGTCACCAGCAATTTGTATCTCAATGTGGCGGGGTTCCTCCACAAACTTTTCCATGTAAATGCCATCATTCTTAAAAGACGCTGCAGCTTCGGCCTTTGCATTATTGAAAGCCTTTTCCAT
>JAYTCO010000477.1:0-2911 GCA_043736415.1 Ferruginibacter sp.
AGAAAAAAGTATTTTAAATAAAAATCTTGTTAACGCTTTTGCTGAAAATTATACCATCACAAAATTTAAATATTATGTAAGTAATGTAAAGTTTGTAACTGATAAAAAAATAAAAAATACCACCGGAGTTTATTTAGTTGACGCTTCAAAAAAGAATATTATTTCAATTATAGTTCCATCAAAAAAAATAACCGGTATTTCTTTTTTATTAGGTGTAGATAGTATTTTGAATTGCAGCGGTGCCCAAAGCGGTGCATTAGATCCATTAAACGATATGTTCTGGACATGGAACAACGGTTATATATTTTTTAAGGTTGAAGGAAATTCTTCATCTTCAAAGGCAGATCTGCATAGAATTGAACACCATATTGGCGGGTTTAAAGGAAGCAATAAAACAATGAGAGAAATTTATTTACCAATCAATAATCCGGCATTATTAAAACAAAAGACATTGGTTATTCAACTCGATATTGATAAATACTGGAATGGAATAAATAAAATAACAATTGCGGAAACACCTGTTGTTGCGATACCGGGAATACAGGCAAAGAATGCGGCAGATAATTTTGCAGGCATGTTTTCAATAAAAAATAACAAATAAAATAAGGGTTGAAATTTAAAATAATTATATCTTTTTATTTTTTTATTGTAGCCGCATTATTTCTGATAAGTGCCGGAAAGAAAAACTACACTCCTACCCCAATTAAATTTACGATTCCTAAAGATTTTCCTGCGCAGCCAACAAATATTTTTACAAAAAACAAACTTACAGAAGAAGGTTTTGAACTGGGCAAAAAAATGTTTTATGATACAAGGCTAAGTAAAAATGGCGAAATAAGTTGCGGCAGTTGCCACCAGCAATTTGCAGCGTTTGCCACCTACGATCATGATTTAAGCCATGGCGTAAACAACAGTTTCAGCAACAGAAATGCACCCGCACTTATAAACCTTGCCTGGATGAAGGAGTGGCATTGGGATGGTGGAATTAATCATTTAGAAATGCAACCGCTTTCACCGCTAAGTGCTGCTAACGAAATGGGTGAGAAACTGGACACTGTTATTTTAAAATTAAAGGCTGATACTGCTTACAGAAGAATGTTTAAAGCAGCATTTGGAGATGCAAATATTACCACAGAAAGAATGCTAAAAGACTTTGCACAGTTTACGGGCAGCCTTGTAAGTGCAGACAGTAAATATGATAAAGTTAAAAGAGGAGAAGCCGCTTTTATTTTACCCGAACAAAAAGGATATGAAATTTTTAAAGCCAACTGCAACGGCTGTCACAAAGAACCTTTGTTTACAGATAACAGTTTTAGAAACAACGGCATTGCATTAAACCGTTTTAATGATGTGGGCAGACAAACAATTTCTCAGGATAAAAAAGATTCTTTAAAATTTAAAGTACCTACACTTCGCAACGTTGCTTTAACATTACCATACATGCATGATGGGCAAATAAACAGTTTAGAAAATGTAATAAATCATTACACAGGTTTAGATACAAATCTTCTAAACCTTGATCCATTACTTACAAAAAGGATAAACTTTACAGATAAAGAAAAAAGACAACTTGTACTTTTTTTATATACCCTAACCGATACAAGCTTTACAAAAAATAAAAGGTTTGCACCCTAATACAATTCATTACAAATTGTAAATTTTCTATTACTTACTTTTGAAAAAATTATATATCTTTTGAGTAGCATTAAAAAATTGGCGGGAGAAACTATATGGTATGGCGGCAGTACCATTGCAGCGAGGCTCATAAATTATTTACTAACACCATTTCTTACTTACACACTTACCTATAAAAGCGATTACGGTAAAATCGCTCTTATTTATGCCCTCATTCCGATATTTAATATCATTTTTACCTATGGCTTTGAAACAACATATTTTCGGTTTTCGGGCAAAAAAGAAGGAAGTACAAAATTGTACAGTACGGCATTTTTGTCGTTGCTTTTTTCTACGATTATTTTTACAGGAATTTTATGGTTAAATAAGACATCGTTGGGAGCTGTAATTGGTTTGGAAAAATTTCCTACCATTATTAAACTCATGATACTGGTTATTGCAACAGATGCTTTATCAGCAATTCCTTTTGCAAGGTTAAGGCAGGAAGGACGGCCTAAAAAATTTGCTGCCGCAAAGATTTTAGGAGTGCTTATAAATATTTTGCTAATATGGTTTTTTATAGGTTATTGTCCGGCACATTATGCAGCAAACCCCACAGGCTGGTTAAGTAAGGTTTACGATCCTGCCATTAACCCAATAACCTATGTTGTATTTGCAAACCTTGCACAGTCCATCATTACACTCATTTTTTTATCAAAAGAAATTTTACAAATCCGTTTTAGTTTTGATGGTGCTTTGTGGAGACAAATGATGATTTATGCTTTACCATTGGTACTTGTAGGCATGGGCGGAATGATAAATGAAACAATGGACAGACTGATGCTGAGCTGGTGGTTGCCGGGTTCAAAAATTTTGAGGGAAGAACAGGTCGGAGTTTACAGTGCCTGCTACAAATTATCAATTCTTATTACCCTTTTTATACAGGCTTTTAAAATGAGTGCCGAGCCTTTCTTTTTTAAACAGGCGGAAGGAGCAAATCCACAGAGAATTTACGCAAGGGTAATGAAGTTTTTTGTGATGATTATTTCAGTTATGTTTCTTGTTGTAAGTTTATTTATACCAATATGGAAATATTTTATTGGGCCAAAATATTGGGAAGGGCTTTCAGTAGTTCCTATCTTATTACTTGCAAACGTTTTCCTGGGAATATATTACAACCTTAGTATTTGGTACAAACTAAGCAATAAAACCATTTACGGTGCATGGGTTACATTAATTGGTACAACAATCACTATCATTATTAATTATATTTTTATTCCTAAATATGGGTTTACAG
>JAYTCO010000478.1:0-2909 GCA_043736415.1 Ferruginibacter sp.
CTATAACTTGCAGAAATATTTCGTGCATAACCGTTGAGAAGATAAATGCGCAGCTGGTCTCTTCTTCCACTAAAATTATAATGCGCAAATTTTAGCCCATAGACAACCCTGTTAAAATCGGCATTGTAAGTTTTAATCCATTCATTAAAACTTCTGTCAACCAGTTGAAATTGCGGTGTAGGAAAAATATACCACCGTTCTTTTACTACAATATTTATTTTTAAAGAAGAATCAGCCTGTGGTATAGAATCGAATTTTACTTCAGTAAATAAATTGGTATTGTAAACCTGGTTCCTTGCCTGTACTAATATGGCTGTTAAATTTTTTTGCAACAGACTATCCCCTGCTTTAAAGGGAATTTCTCTTTCGATGATGTAAATTTTAGTATGCTTATTGCCGGTAATATTTAAACCACTGATAATAATTTTATGTGCAGTTGTATCTAATAAGGTATTTGATTGTATTGAAGTTGAAATGGGAGATTGTGCAATGATATTTTGCAGCTGAAAAAAACAAACAAAAAAGAAGATTAAGTACTGATGATTTTTAATCATTTTTCTGAAGCAGTTTACTTATAATTTTAGAGAAGTGTTTTTGCAACAGATAATTTTTAAACTTATAATTTTTAAATATCAAGATAGTTCATCAGGTTTTGATAATTGGTATTTATTTCATTTTCAAATTTTTCGTTACCAAAAGAATAAACTACATCGTATTCATACCTTTCAAAACTTGAAATAATAGAAGCGATTTCTCTTTTATTTATGTGAAGAGTTACCGTTAACAAACCGGTTACTGAGTCAGTGGTTGTATTTAAATGCAGAATGGTGCTGTCGTTGTTTTCTACAATTCTGCTAATTTCAGAAATAGAAAACTGCAGTCTTTCCATTTCCAATACTATTATGCCGCCTATTTCATCAGCCCCTGCAAAATTTCCCAACATTTTTAAAAGATCATTAATGGTAATTACCCCAACATATTCATTTTGATTTAAAACAACAGGTATAACTGTCGTATCAAAACGTATACTGTTGCTTACCGCATTTAAGAAATGGACATTTCCCGGTACGGGAGCGTTTAAAAAACTGTCCTGCAAAACTTCAATGGTAAGTTTATCATTTTCTGCATCAAGCAAATCATCTTCGCTAATTAAACCCAAAAAAATATTATCATTTACAACGGGTAAATGAGATATTCTAAAATCATTAATTAACTGTAAAGCCTTACCAACACTGTCCTGCAGCTGAAGTCTGGGTATATTATTATTGATGAGATCTTTTGTAAGCATTTGTAGGCTTTTGTTTTTCAAGTTACAAAAACTGTGTCATTCATTATACTGGTATGACAAAAGAAATAGTTAAACAGTTGCAGGAGAATTTATTTTGGAAAGAAAAGAATCTAATATTTTATTAAATTCTTCCGGCACTTCCATCATTGGTGCATGCCCACATTTATCTATAAAATGCAGTTCGCTGTTGGGAATAAGCTTGTGAAATTCTTCACCTACAAAAGGTGGAGTTACATTGTCATTATTACCCCAAATAAGGCAAGTAGGTTGTTTAATCGCCTTTAATTCTTCGCCCAGGTTATTTCTTATAGCGCTTTTAGCAAGAGCAATAATTTTTATAACCTTCATTCGGTTATTTGTAATTTCAAACACTTCCTCAACCAGTTCGTCGGTTGCCATTGCAGGATCGTAAAAGGTAAAAGCTGTTTTATTTCTGATGTATTCTTTATCGCCACGTTTTGGATAAGTATCTCCCATGCCGTTTTCAAAAAGACCTGAACTGCCTGTAAGAATTAAAGATTTAATTTTTTCAGGATGTCTTAAAATATGAACGAGACCCACATGTCCTCCAAGAGAATTTCCCAATAAATGAATGTTGTTGTATTTTCTATGCTCTATAAAACGGTTTACAAATTTTTCAAGTCCGCCCACTGTTGTATGCAACAGATCCATTGTAAGCAAAGGCAGAATAGGAACTACAACGGTGTAGTTTTTTTTAAAATGCTCAACTAAATCCTGAAAATTGCTTAGCGCACCAAACAACCCATGCAAAAGCATCAAAATTTCACCGCTGCCTTCTTCTATAAATGAAAATTTCCCGTCTTGTTTTATTTCGTAACTCATTACTGCGTAAGTATCGTTCTGTAATTTGCTAAAATACGTTGTTTCCCCCAAAAAAAAGGCATTATTAAATTTAATTGATAATGTAAATTATATAATTCTGTAACATATAAATACGAAAACAGCGCAAAAGCAAAGGCTTGAATATTTTATAAAATCGAACAAAATAAAAATGAGTAAAGTTTGGTTTAGTATATGATTTAAAAAAAATTAGAACCATTACTTTGAAGAAATACCCGCAAAAAATTGCTCTAATTCTGTAAACATATTTTTAAACCAAGGTATTGCATTGCCAATTAAATTAATAATTTTTGGAGCAAGTGGTTGCAGATAAGGATAAACGATAGAATTGTTTGCTGTTTCAACATTTATAAAATGCAATTGTACAGCGTAAAACAAAAACACACTGTATATAATGCTGTACAATAATATGAAAAGCGCAACACCTGCAAGTCTGTTTATCCAACCCAGCATTACAGTTTCAAATGTTTTTTGAATAACTTTTGCCACCAGGTTTACAATAAAAGCCACAGCCAAAAAAACCAACAAAAAAGAAACTGCCGGCAGCCATTTAGCAGCACCTGTATGCACTGCCAGTTTTGCTGCAACAACTGTTGACAATTTTAAAGCCGCTGCAATACCAATAATAAAACCAAGCACAGAAAAAATGGCTATAATAAAACCTTTGCGCAACCCTTTAAAACAGGCAATGGCAATTAAAATAAAGTAAGCAACATCTATAAACATATTGTTGTTATGCTAAAAGTGATTTCACAATTCC
>JAYTCO010000479.1:0-6815 GCA_043736415.1 Ferruginibacter sp.
GTTCCCTCAGCAGTAAAAACAAGTTTTGCAAAACAATACCCTGGTGTTGCAACTAAATGGGAAAAAGAAAATGGCAAGTACGAAGCGAGTTTTAAAAAAGATGGGAATACAATGAGTGCTTTATTTGAAAAAAACGGTACTATGACGGAAAGCGAAACGGATATTAAAGTTTCAGCACTTCCTGCAGCTGTATTGGCTTATGTAAAAGCAAACTACAAAGGCAAAACTATAAAAGAAGGTGCAAAAATCACTAAAGCAGATGGTACAGTTATGTACGAAGCTGGGGTTCATGGAAAGGATGTTATTTTTGACAGCAACGGTAAATTCTTAAAAGTAATGAAGGGATAATTTTTATTTCTGATCAAATAAAAAGGGCATCTCTTAATTTAAGAGATGCCCTTTTTTAAAATTAAAAAATATTAATGCCTAAGCGTAATATTTGCTATGTGCGTTTCTTCCCCTTTTCGTACCTGGATATTACTTATGGTTGTATCAAAATAACCATTAGAGCCTGTAAATTTGATTTGGTAAATCCCTTCTCTTAATCCCCTTACTTTATATTCTCCTTCATCTTCAGGCATTGCTGTTGCAGAATCTGTACTGTTAAAAACTTTTACAAACGGTGAAGCCATTCGTGGAAATACTTTACCTTCTATTTTACCATATTGCTTTAAAGAGAAAGCTTTAAGATATGGTTTAAGAAAGTACTGACCGTTTTTAAATTTAATAGATTCACAAACATCAAAATCTATCCATACAGCACTTTGTCCTGTTGCAACTTCATCTTCGTCTTCTCCCTTTAATTTTAAATACACATACTTATTTGTACCTGCCAAAAGATTTAACGGATAATGTACACCTGATTTTACCAATGAATTATTTTCACCAAGTGTAAGTCTGATTTTTTTTATTTTACCTACAGGCAAATTTCCTTTGCCAAGTAAAGTATCTATACCATTTCTTAACTTAAGTATATTGTAGACACCGGCTCTGATAGATAAGGTATCCCACTTACCATAACGATCCTGATGTTGGTTATCATCATCGGCATCGTTGTCGTCATCACCAAAATGATCATCATCCATATGTTGTTTACTGGTATCAATTTTCACTTCAACATAGCGAATATCAATTAGGACTGAATCATACATGCAGGGATCATCAGTTAAATAAACTGATAATTGTTTTCCGGTGCCTGCATTTACAGATCCATCAACCTGCTTTTGACAAGCAGAAAAAATTAGTATGGATGTCAATAATAACAGCCCTACCAGAGTTAAAGGATTTTTAAACATTTTCATAGTTTTTGATTTTTAAAAATTAAAAAGGTAATTGCAACAGATTTTTCATTTAAGCTCTTAAAAAAGACAATCAAGTAAAAAATAAAAGTTTAAACATTAAATAAACCTATGTTTAATTTTCAGCAGAAAAATGTTAAATATTATTTATGTAAGCCTGCAAAAAAAATTGATTAAAAAGAAATTCTTAAAAAAATATATTTCCATCGGATTTAATTAATAATGAAACTTTTAAACTTCACAATTAATTTTTACTGTTAAATGCACTACAATAAAAAGGTACTTTTTTAAGTACCTTTTTATTTGATTATGGTTTTTAAATTGCACTATTTAATAAACTCATTATAAAACTAAATCAGCTGTTCATATTCTGTTCTTCTGTAGTTTTTGCATGTTGATGAGTAGTTGTGCTTGGTTTGTGATCATTATTTTCACCAGGTTTATGGGTTGGATTATTCTGAGGCTGTTCAGTTGAGTTATCCGGGGATGCTTCATCTTCCCTGTTTTCATTTTGCAACATATTTCCTTTGGGCTTTTCGTTGATATTGTCGTCTTCGCTTTTCATGATGTACTTTTTTATGATTAATAATATAATTATCAAGCACAAAACATTCCATTTTTTAAAAAACTTTTACAGAGTTGTAATATGGTTGTTTGTAGAAAAAGATACGCTAATCATTTTTTTTTATAATTATGCTCATCTGGAAAAGCTATCAATAATGCTATAAATAACTTCTAGGTTAAACTACATTTACTTATTTATAATTTTATTGACCCCGTTTCAATCCATTATTTTTCAAAATAATTTCATTTTCTCAAGCAAAAAAAATCCTTCAAACAATGAAGGATTTAAACAAAGATTTTTTATTTGTTAAAGCGGAGACGGAGAGATTCGAACTCTCGATACAGTTACCCATATACACACTTTCCAGGCGTGCTCCTTCAGCCACTCGGACACGTCTCCCTTTTTAATGGCGGCAAAAATACACTTTCAATATTTATGCACCGAATATTTTTTCAGCGTTTACAGTAGTTATTTGTTTTGCCTCCTCCACACTTATTCCTTTTACCAAAGCAAGTTTTTCTACAATAAATTTTAAATAACTGGTTTCATTTCTTTTGCCACGCATAGGTACAGGTGACAGGTATGGGGAATCCGTTTCCAGCACAATATGCTTCATATCTATGTTCATTAAAACTTCGGAAAGTCCAGAATTTTTATATGTAATTACACCGCCAATTCCTAAAAAAAAGTTCATGCCCGTAATCTGTTCGGCCTCGTAAAGTGTACCACCAAAGCAATGAAAAATTCCTTTCAAGCCTTTTCCTTCATATTTTTTTACAACATCTATAGTTTCCTGTGTGGCATTACGTGTATGTAAAATAAGTGGCAGATTATATTTCAATGCAAGGTCAATCTGCACGTTTAAAGCAATATATTGTTCTTTTACGAAAGTCTTGTCCCAATAAAAGTCCAGCCCGGTTTCACCAATACCTTTAAATATTCTTTGCTCCAATAAGTTTTGCACGTGCAATAATTCTTCTTTAAAATTTTCTTTTACCGAACAGGGATGCAGCCCCACCATGGCAAAACAATAACTAGGAAATTTATTTTCCAGGTCATCCATTCTTTTGGTGCAGCCGGCATCTATTGCAGGTAAATAAAATTTTGTTATGCCTTCATTTAACGCCCTTTCAATTACTAAATCTACGTCCTCATCAAATTCTTTTGTATACAGATGGCAATGTGTATCAATCATAATTTATAATTAAAAAAGTTAAAAAACAAATTAAATATTATTATACTTATTAACATATATAGCTTAATTTAGATACAGTTTTCATAGGGTACGGATTAAAAACGGGCTTGGGTTTCTACCCGAGCCCACTTATTTTAAACATTAAAATCAGTCAATTTTTTAAACCTATAACCCTGCTCGGTAAAGGTTTTAAGAACTTTCGGCAATGTATACATCATTTTTAAAGCAGCTTTATCACTGTCATGAAAAACAACAATGGCTCCGTTGGAAATTTTAAAGACTACATTTTCCAGACATCTTTGAGGAGATAGAGAAATATCAAAATCGCCACTCAATATCGTCCACATTATAATTTTAAAAGGTTTATTAAGGGTAGTTATTATTTTAGCTTGAAAAGTTTTAAGCTTTCCGTAAGGCGGTCTAAATAAATTACTATCAATATAATTTGATGCTTCCAAAATACCATCAACATAAATTTTATTAGCTGTGGTATAGCCGTTTAAATGTTGCTGGGTATGGTTGCCAACCGAATGGCCTTCATCAATAATACGGCGGTATACTTCAGGATATTTAAGTACGTTATTCCCAATGCAAAAAAATGTTGCTTCAGCATTGTATTGCTTCAACTCATCCAACACAAAATCAGTTATCCCGGCATGTGGTCCATCATCAAAAGTTAAATAAATTTCTTTTTTATGTTTGTCCATTTGCCAAATTCTGTTCGGGTACAACATCTGCAACCACCTGGGCGATTTTACAAAATAAAACATAATGCAAAATAAACTTAAAGTACCACTAAAATCTACACTACAAAAGTTTGCAATTAATTAAAAAATATTTATGCGACAAATGTAATTTTTGATTCTAAAAAGTAATAATGTTTTTGCCTATCCCGTTTTTAGGATTGCTTCTGTGTTTTGCGAAAAGATTACAGCAGACTTCTTTAATTCACGTAGCATTTATTTGTAAGATTATGCGGAGAATTACATTAAAACCATTTTTTGGAAATTGTATCTTTGCATTTATGAGTAAAATAAGAGTAAGATTTGCACCGAGCCCAACCGGTGGTTTACATTTAGGTGGTGTAAGAACAGTTTTATACAATTATTTATTTGCCAAAAAAAATGGTGGCGATTTTATTGTAAGAGTTGAAGATACTGACCAGTCAAGGTTTGTGGCAGGTGCTGAAGAATATATTTTTGATTGCCTAAAGTGGTGTGGTATTGAAGCTGATGAAAGTGTTATGAAAGGTGGGCCGTATGCACCTTACCGCCAAAGCGAAAGAAAAGATTTGTACAAAGTTTATGCGGAAAAACTTGTAACGGAAGGCCATGCATATTATGCTTTTGATACGCCTGAAGAAATAGAAGAAATGCGTAAGCAACGCAAAGCACAGGGCAGCGGAAGTTTACAATATGATGGCGGTGTAAGAATGAAGATGAACAATTCTTTGCGGTTGTTACCCGAAGAAACTGCATCGTTATTAGCAGCGGGAAAGTCTTATGTTATCAGAATAAAAGTGGAAGAAAATAGCAGCGTAGCTTTTACTGATATGATACGTGGCGAAATAACTTTTGATACAAACAATGTAGATGATAAGGTTTTATTAAAAGCTGATGGAATGCCCACATATCATTTAGCAGTGGTGGTTGATGACTTTTTAATGAAGATCACCCATGCATTTCGTGGGGAAGAATGGCTGCCGAGTGCGCCGGTGCACATCTTACTTTGGAAACATTTATTTGGAATTGAAAATATGCCGCAATGGGCGCATTTACCATTAATTTTAAAACCTGATGGCAATGGCAAACTAAGCAAGCGGGATGGCAACAGGCTTGGCTTTCCGGTATATGCTATGGACTGGACAGACCAAAAAACAAATGAAGTAACAAAGGGTTTTAAAGAACTTGGTTTTTTACCTGAAGCATTTTTAAACATGCTTGCAATGCTTGGCTGGAACCCAGGCACAGAACAGGAAGTTTTTACCATGGAAGAAATGATAGAAGCTTTCAGCATGGATCGTGTACATAAAGGCGGGGCAAAATTTGATTTTGAAAAAGCAAAATGGTTTAACCACCAGTGGATACAAAAGTTACCCGTTAAAAGTTATGGGTTGCGGGTTGAAGCCATTCTTAAAGAGAAAGGAATTGTTGTTACGGATGAAATATATTTTGAAAAAGTATTGAATCTTGTAAAAGAAAGATGCACGCTGTTAAGTGATTTTTATGAGCAGGCGGGTTACTTTTTTAATGCGCCAACAACATGGGATGAAGAATCGGTAAAACCAAAATGGAATGATGCAAAAAATAATTTCTTTATAGATTTTATAGAGAAAATAAAACTGGAGTCAGATTTTTCTCCAGAAAAAATAGAAATTATTTTTAAAGAACTGGCTCTAGAAAAAAATATTAAACCGGGTGAGTTACAATTGCCTATGCGGGTAATGTTGGTAGGTGCAAAGTTTGGCCCGGGCGTGTTTGAAATTGCTGCTACCATTGGCAAGCAAGCCACTATTGAACGAATTGAAAAAGCATTAGAAGTTTTTAAATAAAAATTAATTTTTAAGTGGTTTATAAAAGGTTACAAGTTGGGGCTTTGTACAAATACCAATACTAAACATTTGTTCGTTGCCCGCCTCCTATCTTTTTTTGTTCAAAGGCAACAAAAAAAGGATATCCGTCTAAGCAACGCAGCCCTTTTACATTTGTTTTCAATTGAACGAAGTCTCGGTGTGTATTAACAAGTAACCATCTTTAAAATATTAATCAGTATTATACAATAGTTATTTTATCCAAAAATGAAACATAGTCCATTTACAGTTCAGCCTAAATATTATTTAAAACTTAGTTGTTGACTTTATAATTGTGGGTGTTTTCATAATGTCCGGCTCTATATATTTGTTAAAACAGAAACACATTAATTAAAGTACTTTTACAGCATAAAAATATTTTGGCGTGAGCAAAACATTAAACAGACCGGTAAGGGTATTGGTAGCAAAAGTCGGGTTGGATGGACATGACAGAGGGGCAAAAGTTATTGCTACTGCTCTTAGAGATGCAGGTATGGAAGTAATTTATACAGGCCTGAGGCAAACCCCTGAAATGGTTGTCAATGCTGCGTTGCAGGAAGATGTAGATGCCATTGGTGTTAGTATTTTAAGCGGTGCACACATGACGGTTTTCCCAAAAATAATGGCATTGCTGAAAGAAAAAGGGATGAATGATGTGTTGCTGACAGGCGGTGGAATAATACCGGAAGATGACATGAAAACATTGAATGAAATGGGTACCGGAAAACTTTTTCCACCAGGGACAACATTTGGGGAAATATCAACTTACATTAAAGAATGGGTTGCAGAAAACAGGGATTTTTAAGCCCCTCCTATCCTCCCCAAGAGTGAGGAAATCTTGGAGAGTTTAGCGAAAATGAAAGCGACCATTAAGTTTACTCTAAAAAAATTTATGGAACGGGTAAAAAAAAGTTTAATTCTTTTGAAGAGCAGGAACAATATTTTCTTAAATATTTTTATGAGTTATCGCAATCTGACAGACTCAAAGCATTAGCAGCTTTGCAAAAAAGAATTAATAAAGATTTTTTGAAACCATCGCCTAAAAAAGTAACGATTAGAAAACATTTTATCTACGACACAGTTTCAAACAAAAGTTGATTAAAGAAAAAATATTGAAAGGCTGCCTGATGGGCAGTAGTAGCTTTTGCACAAATAAACTTTAAAGTATAATTCTGCCTGCGTGCACAA
>JAYTCO010000480.1:0-2902 GCA_043736415.1 Ferruginibacter sp.
TATGGAAGTTTTGGAAGGAGATGAAGTAATAGTTTTTGGAGAAGAACCAAATGTATCAATCATAGCAGAATGGGCACAAACAATTTCTTATGAAATTCTCACAAATATTTCTCAAAGAGTTAAGAGGGTATATTTTGAAGAATAGCCATGCTGCTGCATAATTTCATATTTATTTACAAGTGTAATCCACCAGTCCTTTAATTTCTAATATCTATATTTGCGATCTTATATGAAAAAGATTCACCTCGTTATAATTATTCTTTTAGTGCTGATTGCAGACCAGGCACTTAAAATTTACGTAAAAACTTCCTTTCCATTAAATACATCGAGAGCAGTTGCAGGTAACTGGTTTCAGTTATATTTTGTTGAAAACCCGGGCATGGCTTATGGTTGGAAATTTGGTGGTAATTGGGGTAAAATGGCGCTTACTATATTCAGGATGGGTGCTGTGGTTTTTGGTACTTGGTATCTGGGCAGTATTATAAAAAAAGGTTACAGCAAAGGGTTTATCATTTGCGCCTCTTTGATATATGCGGGCGCACTTGGCAACCTGATTGACAGCTGTTTTTATGGTTTAATATTTGACAAGGGGATGGTTTTTAATAAAGAAATAAATGACTATTTAAATTACGGTGGGCTGGCTGTTTTTGCTAAAGACGGATATGCTTCATTCTTACATGGAAATGTTGTAGATATGCTTTATTTTCCTGTATTAAGGGGTAGTTACCCAAGCTGGTTTCCATTTTTAGGAGGAGAATCGTTTGAGTTTTTCAGGCCAATATTTAACATTGCGGATGCTTCCATTACTACAGGAGTAATAACTATATTTTTATTTCAAAAAAAAATGTTTAAACAGCAGCACGTTTTGGTGGAAAATCAAACTGTGGAAACGGTATCATTAACAGACGATCAATCTCATATTTCATAAAAGTTTATAATAACTTTTCTTATTATTAAATTATATTTATCTAACTGCTTCTTTTTCTTTTAAAGATACTTGGTCATCTACAAGATTGTAGAGGAAATTTCACCTTGTTATAACAATACTTGTAACATCTAGCCATATAAACTATCTATTTCTGTATTGTCTACTTTTTTTTATATTGATTTTATACTTAAAGCGACAGTCTGAGCGTTTGTAATTTTATTTGGTGCAATTAATTTAATAAAAAATTATTTTAAGGAAAAATTGGCAATCCGGCGAAATCGTTAGCCATAAAATCTTTTGTTGATTGCATATCTTTATTTATATAAGTTATGTTAAACAAAATCTTCTATAAAAATCTTATTATGAAATACTCCGGTCTGTTTTTTTTATTAGTTGGTGTTTCGTTATTCATTTCTTCGTGCCAGAAAGAATTAAGCTATGAAGGGGGTCTTGGAAAAGGAACTTTAAAGAAAGATGCAACAGGTGAATGTTTGCCTTTTAATGTAAATGGCAGCTATAAAACAGATTCTTTATTAAAGCCCACAATTCACTATGTTGACATACAGGTTAGTGTTTCAGAACCCGGCAGCTACTCTATAAAAACAGATTCAATAAACGGCTACACATTTTATGCAGCAGGTGTTTTTACTGTGCAGGGTTTAAATACTGTACGCTTAGTTGGTTCAGGGAAGCCACTGGCGGCAGGTTCCGATATGTTTACTGTAAAGTTTGATACAAGTGTGTGTCAGTTTAATGTAACTGTAACAGGTGCCGGCGGTGGAGGTGGAGGTTCTAATATGTTTACTTTTGAATGTCCAGCTAATCCTACTTTTTTCGGTAATTACCAAGCGGGAACTCCAACAGCCGGAGATTCGGTTAAAATAAATGTTACCTCTTCTTCAGGTGGTTCATATTCAATTACAACTACAACTTCAAACGGTGTAACATTTGCGGGTAGTGGCGTATTACCTGCTTCTTCAAATTTGCAAAGTGTAACTTTATTTGCAACAGGTACCCCAACTGCTGGAGGGAATTTTACTTATACATTAACAAGCAGTAGCACAACCTCAACCTGTACATTTATCCAATCATATGGTGGTTCTGCAGTGGTATCAACAGATTCAATTGTGGCTACGATTGATGGCGTTTTAAAAACATTTAAAATAAGAGACTCAGCACGTTTAGATAATACTTCTGTTGCAGGTTATTCTGGAATTGCAATTTATGGAGTCAGTAATGCTGCCGGGGATGAAAACCTGGGTTTAGCTGTTGCAAAACTCGGTTCCTCCATTCCATCGGGGACTTATACCGTAAACCAATTTCCGGCAGCTTTCGTAGGTGCGTCTTACACAAATGCCATAGGAAATTATGTTGCTAAATCAGATACCAATATTCCCCCGGCTCAACAAACTCCGGGTTTTAGCATTACAATAAGCAGCATTACTTCCACCAGAGTTATAGGTACTTTTACCGGTAGACTTTTAGAAAATGGAGGAATGGGGCCAGGCTTTAAAACAGTTACTAATGGTATATTCAGTGTAACCATTTATCCATAATTTTTTTAAAATTTATTTACAAAGGTTTTATCTCAGCGATAAAACCTTTTTTATGTTCAATCTTATTAAGGTTTTAAACCTATTTGTTGATTTTATATTAATAATTTTTTGAGCAAAAAATCTTTAAAACAAATGATGGGCTTAATTCCTCATTACAAGACTTTTGAGATTAAATTAATCCCAATTGCAATAAATAATAAAGTGGAGAAAAATGGGTGTCAGCTTTTACAAAAATGGGTGTCAGGATGGGTGACAGTTTTTTACTAAGATACCCGTATTGATAAGTAGTTTTTCAGTTGAGGAAACAAAAAAACCCTTCAAAATAAATTGAAGGGTTGTAAAGAGTCGGGATGGCAAGATTCGAACTTGCGACCTCCTGGTCCCAAACCAGGCGCGATAACCGGGCTACGCTACATCC
>JAYTCO010000481.1:0-2901 GCA_043736415.1 Ferruginibacter sp.
TGCGGTGTTTAACCATGCACCATCTGCAGTTATAATTGCAGCAAGGGTTTCATCATTTTTATAAATTTCACTTATCATTGTCCAGCGCCCAAAATCTGCGGTCATTTTATCAATCTTAACATTAACTGTAACCTTATCTCCAAAAAAAATTTCTTTTTTAAAAACACACTCCTCTCTAAACAACAATGGCCCAATTTTATGTTCTAACATTGTAGCAGGGCTTAATCCATTTTCTACTAAAAATGCCATTCGGCAATAAGCTCCAAAATCATAATACTTTGAATGTAGTACATGAAAATTCGGATCAAGATCAGACCACCGAACCTCAATATTTTTTATAAAATTATTCATGGTAAAAATTAATAAATGTTTTAAAATAATTTTGGAATATAGATATTGTTGCTGTCTTTTAAATAAAAAACTTCCCGCCAAAGGCGAGAAGATATTTTTATTGATTTAATTATGTAGAACGATTATCCGTTGTACATAATATCGTAATATTCTTTTGCCATTCTGTTGCTGTCAAACTGCCATCTCACGTCATGCATTCCGTTCTTCACAATCTGTCTCCATACGTTTGCATTTTCATAGTACATTGGCAGTATCTGGTTTTCCAGAATTTCATACATTTTTTCCAGATCATATTCATCCTGTTCATGTGTTCCCATATTATCATAATCAGCAGGTGGAATTAAAAAACCATTGTTACCATGACTAATAAATTCACAAATCCAACCATCATTTGTACTAAAATTTACTGCCCCGTTCATTGCTGCTGTCATTCCACTTGTACCACTTGCTTCTCTTGGTACACGGGGATTATTTAACCACACATCGGACGCCTGTTTTAATCTTTTGCTTAATGCAAGTTCATAACCAACACATACAGCAACATTAGAAAACTGCTTGCTTAAATTTACCAAAAAATTAAAATCACTGATTGCAGGATAATCAACAGGGTAAGGCTTTCCGGCCCAAATAATCTGTACAGGGTATTTGGTATTTGCCATTAATGCCGCAAATTTTTCCTGGTTTCTGGTAATAAGTTCTGCACGTTTGTAACCGGCAAAACGTCTTGCCCAAACAATGGTAAGCACATCGGGGTTCATCACTTTACCTGACTGGTCGGCTACCAATTCAAAAGCTCTTTTTTTAAGATATCTTTTTCTGTCAATAAATCCTTCCTCGTTTTGTGTATCAGCAAAATTATACAATTGCTTGTCTGCCCAATAATGCCAGTTTTGCGCATTCGTTATGGCTTTTATCTCGCAAATATTTTCGTATTTGCTCCACATTTTTCTGCTCACCTCACCATGGAGCTGGCTTACTCCATTTGCCAATCTTGCAAAACGCAATGCAGAAAGAGAATGATTAAACTCATTATCTGTAATGCCCGTTAATACCCTCACTTCATCTAAAGATAAACCGCAGAAATAACCCATCTTTTCGCACAAATACATATCATGCTTTTCATTCCCCGCTTCTTCAGGTGTGTGAGTAGTAAATACCAGACGCTTTTTTACTTCCTCTTTATTTTTACCAAATTTTTGGTAGAGATAAAATGCTGAACTTACTGCGTGTGCTTCATTTAAATGATATACATCAGGATTAAAATTTAATTCATCCATCAACTTTGCACCACCAACACCAAGCAAAATAAATTGCGCCACTTTTGTAGCAACATTTGCATCATACAACCTGTGTGTTATAGTTTGAGAAACAAAATCGTTTTCAGGCAGATCTGTACTCAATAAAAAGAGCGGTGCACTTTTAAATGTTTCAGGGTTTAAATAGAAAGCCTTTACCCAAACAGGATGTTCGTGTATTGTTATCTGAAATTTAATTCCGGTATCTTCTAAAAAATTATAAATTTTTTCATTCCACTGTACCTGCAATGTTTGATCTGGATTGCGGGCTTGGTCATAATATCCATACTTCCAAAGTATACCAATTCCAACAAGATTTTGTCTTAATTCATAAGCGCTTCTAAGATGAGAGCCGCTTAAATAACCTAACCCACCACTATATATTTTTAATGGCTGATGAACTGCAAATTCCATTGAAAAATAGGCTGATTTCTTTGAATATGCAGGATCTACCAAATAAGGAACTTCATAACTTTTAAAATTCATTTTTTTTTATTTAATGAACTGCAATATAAAAAGGAATAATTAAAAAAAGCGAAGGATGTTTTTAGCTCACATATTTATAAATAAGTAATTTTGTTCAGAGACAAAAAGTTTTTTTCCAGAATAAAATGATCAGGAATTTATTATTAGATTTGTCTAACTTTATAATTCTTATAAGTGAAGTTTAGACCTTTAGATGTATGATAAAAAAAGATTTGCCTTACAAATCGCTGAGTGAAGTTTATAATAGTGTTGATACAACTATCCCTAAGAAAGGATTAAGAAAAATATTTTCATTTTTAGGACCGGCTTATTTAATAAGCGTTGGTTATATGGATCCCGGTAACTGGGCTACAGATATAGAAGGCGGCAGTACTTATGGTTATGCGTTGATTTGGGTATTGTTAATGAGTAACCTTATGGCATTGCTGTTACAGGGTTTATCAGCCAGGCTTGGTATTGTAAGAGGAAGGGATCTTGCTCAGGCAAACAGAGAAACTTACCCCAGAGGAATAAATTTTATTTTGTATTTATTGGCAGAAGTGGCCATAGCTGCCTGCGACCTTGCAGAGGTTTTAGGTATGGCAATCGGCATTCAGTTACTAACGGGTTTGCCATTGGTGTGGGGCGTAAGTATAACAGTACTAGATACTTTTTTATTGCTCTATTTACAAAAACTGGGCATGCGTAAAATGGAAGCATTTATAATTGCATTGGTAGCTGTAATTTTTGTTGCATTTTTTATACAGATTTTTATGGCTGCGCCAGATGT
>JAYTCO010000482.1:0-2890 GCA_043736415.1 Ferruginibacter sp.
CAAAAGCCTGCAGGAAGGAATGGGCGAAGTACAGGAAATGATTGACATCTGTGATTTTGCAGTTGGACTTTCCCGCCAACTGCACGGCACAACAATGCATAGTGAAAGACCGGGCCATAGAATGTACGATCAATACCATCCTCTCGGTATTGTAGGAATTATTTCAGCATTTAACTTTCCTGTTGCGGTATGGGCATGGAACAGCATGTTGGCGTGGGTTTGCGGCGATGTTACTGTTTGGAAGCCTAGCGAAAAAACACCGTTGTGTGGAGTTGCATGTCAACAAATAATTCAATCAGTATTTAAGAAAAACAATGTGCCTGAAGGTGTTTGCGGTTTAATTACCGGTGGTAGAAATGTTGGTGAATGGATGAGTGCAGATAAACGAATTCCATTAATTAGTGCTACAGGAAGCACACGTATGGGCAAAGCAGTAGGCTCTGTTGTAGGCGAAAGACTTGGCAGAAGTTTGTTGGAGTTGGGTGGTAACAATGCCATAATTATTTCCAGCGAAGCTGATATTAATATTGCCATTACAGCTGCAGTTTTTGGTGCGGTTGGTACAGCAGGACAAAGATGTACTACCACACGCAGATTAATTATTCACGAAAAAATTTATACTAAATTTAAAGAGCGTCTCGTAAATGCATACGGTCAATTAAAAATCGGAAATCCATTGAATGAAAAAATGCATGTAGGTCCATTGATTGATAAAGATGCTGTAAATAATTACCTCAGCGCCGTTGCAAAATGCAAAGAACAGGGCGGGAATTTTATTGTAGAACCCGGAGTATTAAAAGGTAAAGCTTTTGGAAGTGGCTGTTATGTAAAACCGTGCGTAGCTGAGGCAAAAAACAATTACGAAATTGTACAGCACGAAACTTTTGCTCCTATTCTTTATATAATGAAATATAAATCAATAGAAGAGGCAATAGCATTACAGAATGGCGTTCCACAAGGTTTGTCATCTTCTGTAATCACTAATAATTTGCGGGAAGCAGAACTCTTTTTATCGCAGGGCGGCAGTGATTGTGGAATTGCAAATGTAAATATTGGAACCTCGGGAGCAGAAATTGGTGGTGCATTTGGCGGCGAAAAAGAAACCGGTGGTGGTCGTGAAAGCGGCAGCGATGCATGGAAGGTTTATATGCGCAGACAAACAAATACTATTAATTACACTGATAAATTACCATTAGCACAGGGAATCAGGTTTGATTTGTAAAAGTGAAATGCTAAGTGTGATTTTCAAAAGTGAATGATGATTTGTGTCAAAATCTTTGTTGTCTATCTTCTCAGGTCAATAGGTTTTTATGTTTTTGTCGTGCGCTAACCTACTTCATAAAATTTCCTGAAATTATACGAAAAGTAATATTTGCATATTGGTATGTGCTATTTTCGTTTGATAAAAAAAATACAATTAAAAGTATGAATAAAATTACTACAATTGTCTTTGCTGCCATGCTTTTGGGAGCAACTGCATTTGCTCAAAAAAGCAAGAATGAAGTGCCAAAAAACTGGCACCAGCTTGATCTGGCAACTACCGGTTACAACGGCATCAGTTTACAAAAAGCTTACGATCTTGTAAAAACCAAAAAACTTAAAAGTAAAAGAGTAATCGTTGCAGTTATAGATAGTGGAATAGATACAACACACGAAGATCTTAAACCTATACTTTGGACGAATCCTAAAGAAATTCCGGGTAATGGAATTGATGATGATAAAAATGGTTACATAGATGATGTACACGGCTGGAATTTCCTGGGCGGCAAAGATGGCAGAAATGTAAAGGAAGACAGCTACGAAGGCGCAAGAGTTTATCATAAATTAAAAACAAAATGGGAAGGTAAAACAGCTGCCGATGCAATATCTGCAACAGACAAAAAGGAGTTTGCTGATTTTGAAAGAGCTAAGCAAAAGACTGTAGGAGATGTAGATCCGCAACAATCAAAGCAAATAGAATTTATGTTCTCTAAAGTTGTGAAAGGAGACTCGGTTATCAGAAAAGAAATTGGTAAAAGTTCCTACACGAGTGTTGATATGGATACATACAAACCCACTGATCCAGATGCTACAATGACCAAAGCGATTTTAATAAATATTTCAAAAGCGAACAACTCTACAGATATTACCAATGAACAGTTAATTGAAGAGTTGAGTGGAGAACTTCGCAAAGGTGAGTCTGCAACAAAAGCACCAGTTGAATATAGAAAAGATATTGTGAAAGACGATGAAACAAACATCAATGACCGCAATTATGGCAACAATGATTTATTGGCAAATACACCAATGCACGGAACGCATTGTGCCGGTATTATAGGAGCTGTAAGAAACAACGGAAAGGGAATGGATGGAATTGCGGACAATGTTAGAATAATGGCTGTACGTGCTGTGCCTGACGGCGATGAACACGATAAAGATATTGCAAATGCTATTCGTTATGCAGTTGACAATGGAGCACAGATAATCAGCATGAGTTTTGGAAAAGATTTTTCGCCTGAAAAAGAATGGGTAGATGATGCATTTAGGTATGCTGCAAGTAAAAATGTTTTGCTTGTACATGCTGCAGGTAACGATTCTAAAAATGTAGATACAACCTATAACTTTCCAAATCCATTTTATGTAAACGGAAAAGGTAGAGCAGATAATGTTATTACAGTAGGTGCATCCGGTGATAAAAAAAATGGTGGACTTACAGCATCTTTCAGCAACTATGGCAAAAAAGAAGTAGATGTATTTGCACCCGGTGTAAATATTTATTCTACACTACCCGGCGGAAATAATTATGGAAATTTAAGTGGTACATCTATGGCCTGTCCCGTGGTAGCAGGAACTGCAGCTTTGTTATTGGAATATTATCCAACCCTTACTGCGGTACAATTAAAAGAAGCGA
>JAYTCO010000483.1:0-6755 GCA_043736415.1 Ferruginibacter sp.
AAATGTTTCATCGTACAACAAACCGAGTGCTGCAGTAGCATCCGGATTTACAGGCTGTGGACTATAGCGACCGCCGGTGTGAGAAGCATTAAGTTCTCCAAGCATTTCGCTTAGCAATTCCTGAAAATCGTAATTGTTACTAATGTGCGGTAAAAATTTTGCGTAGGTGGTTTTGTACATATTCCAGTCCAACCCATGAATAGTAGGATCGTAAAACTTTGCTTTTACCTGACGCCATGCATGGTCAAAAATGTATTCCCGCTCTTTAGCCGCATTCCAAACCATTTCTGCTGAAATATTGATGGGTGTTGATTTGCCGGCATCATCAATTTTTAAGAGGCTGCCATTGTTGGTTACAAATACACTCTTACCATCTTTGCTAATGGCAATGCCGCTTGGGGAACCGCTGAGCTTGGCAAGTATTTTTGTATCTCTTGTGCGGGGTTCTGTTACCCACAGGTCGTAGCCTTTTTCAAACGCAGCGAGGTAATATATTTTAGAACCATCAGGCGTAACAGCATAATCGCTTATGGAAGAACTGTTGATGGTAAGCCTCATTTTACGGTTATCAATATTGGCAAAATCCGGTGTCCATTTTTTTGAAGCTGAATCTTTTTTGGCGGTTGAATCTTTTTTATTTAAGGCAGTATCTTTAAAAAGATTGTACTCATCTTTTGATAATTTAAATTCATCAAAAGCAGCAGCATCTAAAAATGCACCGTAAATATCAACATCGCTGTTACCCTGATTAGCGAGTGAACGGCGCCCGTCTTTGTTGTTGACCCAGGTCATTAATTTACCACCCATGGCCCATTTAATATTGTCTTCGCCAAAGCCACTGTTTATGGGATGCAAAGCTGTGCCCGAACCATCTGCTTTTATGATGGCGGCATGCGAGGAGCCAAAACCAAAAAATTCATCATCTGCTATTACATATTTTCCATCAGGACTCCAGTTAAAATCAAGGTCGCCGTCAGAATAACTATAGTTTTGACCTTTGGGAATTAGCGTGCGTGTTTGCTTGCTTGCTATGTTATATACCTTCAACGAATTTCTGTTTTCGAGGTAGGCAACTTCTTTACCGTTGGGGGAATATTTTGGCAGAAACTCTTCTGCACCGGTAGCAATAAGTGGTTCTTCTTTTAAAACTGTTGCGGCATAAAAATAAGGTTCTTCTTTTCGCACAATAGACGAAGTGTAAATATCCCAGTTGTCATTTCTTTCAGCAGCATAAATCAAACTTCTGCCATCAGGTGCCCATGCAACCATGCGCTCCTGTTGAGGTGTGTTGGTTATCCTTTTTGTTTGTGTACCATCAACGCTGGTTACAAACACTTCTCCCCGGGTTACAAATGCTATTTCTTTGCCGTTGGGCGATAAAGCAAAGCTGCCTACATTGCCGTTCATCGTCACATTCTTTTCTGCATTCTGGCGGCCATCATTATAAATTTGTACAGAGATTTTTTTAGGTGAAGCATCATCGGTCATTGTATAAATATCTCCGTCGTTTGTAAAGCACAACGTATTGTTTTTGCTGATGCTTAAATGGCGTACCGGGTTGGTTTTAAAAGTAGATAACTGGCGCTCTGCAGTTGTTGCACTCAACATCTTTTTATAAATATTCTGGTTGCCGTTTTTTTCACTGAGGTAATAAACAGCATCATCGTTGCTGCTGTAAACAGGTTCTCTGTCTTCTCCCTCAAAATCACTTATTTTTTTATAGTTACCGCTCTTAACATTCATCGTCCACACATCTCTTGTTACAGATGATGTATGGTGTTTGCGCCATGGATCTTCATATCCTTTTCTGTCTTCAAAAACAATTTCGCTGCCTTTGCTGTTGTAGTGCGCTCTTTCCATACCGGCACCTGATAATAATACAGGTCTGCCACCTGTTACGGAAACGGTGTACAGATTTTGAAACAGCCGTGGACTGTAAAAACGCACATTTGTTGCCTGCACATTTCTGCCGCTGCCAAATATTATTTGCTTGTCATCAGGCGAAAAATCAAAAGGATAATCACTGGCACTGTTGTAGGTAATGCGAACCGGTGTGCCGCCTGTTGCAGGCATTACAAAAACATCAAAATTACCATTGCGGTCACTTGCAAATGCAATACTTTTTCCATCATGGCTCCACACGGGCATCATATCCTGTGCTTCATGTATAGTGAGTGGCATAGCGGTTCCGCCGGCAGCTGCAACTAGATAAATATCTCCTTTGTAACCAAAAGCAATTGTTTTGCCATCCGGCGAAATTGCAGGGTAGCGTAACCACGCAGCATTGGTTTGTGGAGTACCTGAAAATGCTGCAAAAAATAAGATGGTTAAAAGGGAAACAATTCTCATGGCAGTTTATTTAATGGTAAATATTTTAAAAAACGAATTACAATTTACGGGAAAATTGAGAGATCCAGTTGAAGGTTACGGGTTTTAAGTTGGTGGTTAGTTAGCAGTTTGAACGGGGCAGTTTGCAATTTGTAGTTTGCAAGAGTGTGGTCTGTTGTCCGTGGTCAGTCTTTAATTATCAAACATCTGTGTTCTATGATCTATCGCCTATCGTCCTTCAAACTTTCCGTACAATAAAAAATGTTGAATGGGTAAGAAATCTCCTTTATAAACCAATGTAAAACCATTTGCCTGTAATTCTTTTCCCAGCTGTGCAACGGTAGTTTTATGCAGAGGTTTTATTGGTACTGAAGGGTCTTCACCTCTATATTCAATCAACAATATTTTTCCTGTGGGCTTCAACGCTTTTTTAAGTGCCTGTAACATTTCCTGAGGGTATTCTAATTCGTGATAGACATCTACCATAATAGCAAGATCGAGACTGCTGTTCGGGAGATTGGGCGAGTTGATGGAACTCTTTACAATCTGCACAACGGAATCTTTTATTTGCGCTTTTTTCTTTTTTAGCATATCAATCATTTCATCCTCAATATCTATGGCGTACACTTTACCCTTGGGTACTTTTTTTGCTAATCTAAAACTGTAATAACCGGTGCCTGCGCCAATATCAGCAATTACAGCATCCGGTGCTACAGCTATTGCTTCTATCGCAGCTTTGGTATTTTCTTCTAGGTTTCTGGTATCCCTTTCAAGCCAGTCGCTGCCCATTGCCCCCATTACAAATGATATTTCTCTGCCTTTGTAAAATTTGCCAATACCATCTGCAGAACCTTTGCCAAAAGTGTAAACAGTATCTTTAATAATTGGTTTGGCAATAGTATTTTGTTGTGATTTACAACCTGTAAAAAGAGTACATAGAAATATTAAAACAACAATTATTTTCATGATAAGCTGATTGATTATGTTTGCTAAAGCGAAACTAAATTTTAAAAAAAGACAACCATAATTTAAAATATAATTCCATATTTTTTTCTCCGGTTGTTTTTAAAAGGATATTAATAACGCTTCAATAATTTGTTTCATCTAATACATACATCAGCCCCACTAAAAGACTTTATTAAATGTTCCAATATGCCAAAGCACGCCTGATGGATCGTGTACAAAAAACTCTTTACCCCAGGCTTCATTTTTAATTGGCACCAGCCTTACTGTTTTGTATTTACCCGGCAGGTCAAGGCCTGAAAGTTCAATCCAATATGCATCAACATTTTCCACTTCTAAAAAAATCATACTGTTATCTATCCAGTCTTTTACAAAAGCATCCTGCAAATAAAACCCACATGCATTTTTATAAAAATAAGACATGTTATGCGATAAAATATTTTCTTCAAATCCAAAATCTTTATAAAAGTTTCTGGATACTTCAAAGTTTTCTGATCCAATAAAAGTTCTGATTGAAATTGCTTTTTGATCCATAATTGTATTTTATTATGCCGCTATTTAAAGTATTTTTTAAAACTTGTTAGCAGGCATTTGAAAGCTTAAAACGAGTTATACATTTAGGTTACAAACAACTAAAAGGAACTATGCTATAATTTTGCTTTTCAGGATGAAAATGGCAAAAACAAAGCTATTTCTTTACCGTAAAAAAGTAATGCTAAACGTAAAAATAAATGTGGCAAACTATACATCAGTCATATCAATTGAGGGCGCAATAAAAACTGTATTTAGTGCAACATCACTTTTAAATTAATCCTGATTTTATTTCCTGCATAATATTTTCCTGTATAGTTTCAAGGATATTGGTCTTATAAAATTTATTCCCTGATTTACCTGCTAGTCTGTACTCCATACTTGATCTTCCAATCCCCAGATTTTAAAAATACTAATCTTGGTTTTTAAAAAGAATAGCGCATCTCAACCTGCCATATTAAGCTAACTGCATTATCACCTGATGTAAAGGGAACAAACATACTTACGCCGGGCCTCACACTAAAAGAACCTTTCTCAAAGCTTCCCTGCAATTCGGCCTCAATATTATTGAGCGAAAAACTCTTTTTAGTTACCGGTGTATTCGTCACAACAACGCTACCATTTCCTTTTTTTCTTTTTACAAGATTATGGTAGTTTTTATTGGCGGAAATATAACGGGAGCTGCGCAATAAGCTAAAGTATTCATTTGTACCTGCATTTAATTTTAGTGCCGGAACAAGGGAAAATGCAGCATCCAATAATTCTTTTTGAAACACATGACTTATTCCCGCCGAAACATTTACATCGTTTACTGCTTTGCTGGTTTGGGCAGTTTTTAGTGTGCCGAAACCATAACCTAAAGTAAGCGTTGGCATAACCCAAGGTTTTTTATAAGTGGTGGAAAAATAAAGTTCATTTGTAATTGGCGTAGTCGGTATGCTTTTATTTCCTGTAAAAAAATAATGGCTGTAATCGGCAACTACATCAAACAATTCTTTGTTGTAACTCTGCAGGCCCGCTGTAACCTGATGTGCATAAATGCCCGCTGAAGGTCCGCCTGCAACAAACTTCGGTGAATACGAAATACCCAAGCCATTGTTATTCCTAATATCTACTATAGGAGCTATGGATAATGAATTATTATAGCTCGTATCAATACCTGCAATGGTAATTGTGGGGACTGGAGTAAAACCAACGCCAACAGAAAAATGAAAGCTTTTGGAACTGTCTTGTGCGGTGCTGCTAAAAGCAAAAGCGATAAAGAAAAGAATGGAGATTAATTTTTTCATAAGATGATGGGGGTATGTTTTTGAAATGGTAAATTATTAATTAAAAAATAGGATGTAAAATAGGTAAAGAAGTATAGCAATAGAAGTGCATAAAAATAGCATTCTAAAAGATTTCCTTTGAGGATAAATATTATAGACGATGCCAGGAAAAAAATTACAGATACACCATCAATTATGCAATGCACTTTTGAGGTAGGTGATCTCATAATTTTTTGTTAGTTAAGTTTGAGTTGGTCGTTATTTTTTTTCTGTAATTAAATCCAAAATTACTTAAAATGTTTTCAGTAATTGTTTCGTTTTGCGAAGTACTCGCCGAACTAACCAAGTCATACGGTTATACAATTGTAAATGATAGCTATGTAAAGCAACATGTATTCATTTTAAATTATCAAATTAAACCATCCATCGCATTGACAGCATAACGCTTTACATTATGATTTATGTCTGCACCTGGTACTGTTTTATTAATTTTTTAAATGGTCCCAGTTAATTAAAACATTCCAAACCAAAGGCGCATCATGCAAATTGAGAAAACGGTGTAGCGGATCAAAAGTAAAAGCAATTAATCTTCCCGAACCAACAGGAACATTAAAAATAGCACCATGACCAATAATTGTCTGTTCGTTTTTTACCATCCCTGAAAGCACATAAGGAATATCTTTTTTATCTGTTTCTTTTGCCACGGTTGTTTCTTTTTGGTCAGGCATTCCCAATATTAAGCCCGTATATTTTTCCTCATCTTTCAATGGCTTTGTACCATATTGCAGCAACATCATATTCCGGTTATATTTTGCTACCTGAAGTAACGGACCGTTACCTCTAAAAATTGGAAAGACTTCAGGAAATCCATAAAGAATGGGGCTATCGGTTTTTCTTACCTTAACATTTATTACAGAACCTGGATGGAAAAGTCCCGCAGCATCTGCTGTTTGCAAATCCTTTACTACACCGGTATTTGCAAGAATTTGCGATGAATTATCTAGACTGATAATTACCCCTGCATTTTCTACAAACTCCCTCAGCTGAGCCATGCCTGCAAAGCCCGGTCCTCCCGTCATATCATTTGTAGAATCCGGAAAACCATGAGATGGAAATTCGGCTGTTTTGGTGTACGGCATCGGCCCAAATTTGCTGTCTATTTCATTTATAAAATCACTGGCTGAGCCGCCAGTTCGTGGAATTAAAATTACATCAAACCTCTTCCGCAATCCTCCTATTTTCAGATCATCTTTATTAATAGAAGTGTAGGGTATTCCCAATTGTTCAAATGTATATCTTGCCCAACCTTCATCCTGTGTATTATACCAGGTATGATATATGGCAACCTTCGGTAAGTTTACCGCATGTTCTTTTGCAGCAGGAATATTTTTTGTAGCCTGCAGATCCAGCCCAAATTTTTTGGATAAACTTTTTGCCTCCTCCGCAGTAATTCCTTTAAATAAAACCGATCCTGCAGCCATTGAATCTTTTACTCCGGCCACCATTATTTTATCATCCAACACCGATGCTGTTGCATTTTTATTTTGTGACCGAAGCCAATACAACGCAGGCAATAAATAATTTTGTGCCTTGTAATTAAAAACATAATTAGTACCCGATCCTTTTATTTGACCATCATATTGCACATCTTTTGTTATAGGTTTT
>JAYTCO010000484.1:0-2866 GCA_043736415.1 Ferruginibacter sp.
ATGGCTGACGGAACTATGTTTCATTCGATTACTTATGGTAAAGGAATAATGGGTAGTTATGCATCTCAGGTTACGAGGGCACAACGTTGGATGATTGTAAAATACATTAGAACACTTCAGCCTAAAGCAGACTCTACATCATCTGCGGCAGCAAAAGATACCACAGCAAAGAAGATATAAAAAAACAGTAAAGCATATTTAAGTTTTATAAAACAGTATTAGATGAACTACAATAATAAGTTTGAATTACCGGGAAGCTACAAAAAATGGACATGGGGCTTAATAGTTGCAGGTCTGCTTGCTGTTTTATACGGTTTTATAATGTTTCATCCATTTGCTCATCCTGTACATGCGGAAGGTGGAGTACATGCTAATGTAAATGGAACAAGGTTTTGGGCAGTATTATTACAAAACAGTGTTTACTGGTTGCTGACTGCAAATGCAGCTATGTTTTTTATATGTATTACAACTTTGGCAATGGGCGGCTGGCAAGTAGCCATGCGCAGAGTACCCGAAGCAATTTCAAGTGTAGTACCGGTATTAGGATTAATTACTTTTATTATATTGTTGGCAATCGTATTAGGTGGGCGTACAGATATTTATCATTGGTTAGATCCAAATCTTTATGTGAAGGGAACAGGAACATTCGATAAAATTCTTAACGGAAAACATGGCTTTTTAAACCCTACATTTTTTCTAGTATGGTCAGCCGTTTCAATAATATTATGGATTTTATTAGGTCGTAAAATGCGTTCCCTTAGTTTAAAATCTGATGAAACAGGTCCAATGGATCATGCTGAAGCAAAGAGATGGATAGATGTAAATTTTACTTATGCTTCTTATTTTATTGTATTTTTTGGGTTGAGTGTAGCATCCACAGTTCCATGGTTATGGTTAATGAGTATCGATCCACATTGGTATAGTACGATGTACAGCTGGTACACTTTTGCAAGTACATTCGTTTCAGGACTTTCCTTGATTGCGATATTCGTAATATTTTTAAAGAACAGAGGGCAGTTGGAATACGTAACAGAGGAACATTTGCATGATATTGGGAAATTCATGTTTGCATTTTCTGTGTTCTGGGCGTACCTTTGGTTTGATCAATATATGTTGATTTGGTATAGTAACCAACCGGAAGAAACACGTTATTTTATTGACAGAATTGGCACCGCAACAAAGACAGGTCCATACTACGGAATATTCTTTTTTAACCTTGTTGTTAACTTTATGGCTCCATTGTTAATATTGATGAGAAAAAGCTCTAAAAGAAATTGGACTATTGTCACATTCGTTGCTGTATTAATCATATTTGGGCATTGGATAGATTTTTTCCAGATGATAATGCCGGGAACGGTAGGTCCAAATTTTGAGCTTATGCCTTTTGAATTTGGGATTGCTTGTCTGTTTATTGGGGTGATAATGTGGGGAGTTGGAGGCTATTTAACTAAGCATTCTCTAGTTGCGAAAAATCATCCTTTTTTAAAGGAAAGTATGATACATCACACATAGAATATTCGTATGTTAGTATGCAAAAACATAAAGGGTTTTTAGAAGAAGTGGTTTTGATTATTAGAAAAAATGACGGCTGAAATAAAATGTTTCATCCAAAAAAATAGAGCAAAAAATGAAAGAATTATTTTTATTGGCAATTGTTATAATGGTATTTGTGGTCATATTTCAAATTGCAAAAGCGAGCGAATACGTTAGTGTATTGAAAGGAGAAGAAAAGACACGCAAACAGAATAATAAAATAAATGGATTTTTATTAATAGCTTTTTTAATTTTTGGATTAATAGGAGTATATGTTTGTAACGAATGGTTTTTTCATAAAACACTTTTTCCACAAGGTTCTGCCTCAGTTGAGGGTGAAAAAATTGATTTTATGTTATACCTAACTATCGGAGTTACAGGATTTATTTTTATAATCACACAGATATTACTTTTTTGGTTTGCATTTAAATATCAGGAAAAAGAAGGTAAAAAAGCATTCTTCTTCCCACACAATACAAAACTTGAGTTGCTATGGACAACAGTACCCGCAATTTTCTTAACCATTCTTGTAGTATTTGGTTTAATTAACTGGTTTAAAATTACTGGTACACCTCCAGACAATGCAATTGTGGTAGAAATTACAGGTCACCAATTTGCATGGGAAATGAGGTATCCCGGTAAAGATGGTATCCTAGGTAAGAAAAATTACAGGTTATACAATAAGCCTTCAGGAAATACATTAGGTGTAGATTTTGAGGACATCAATAGTTTAGATGACATTCATACCCAGCAAATGCACTTGCCCGTAGGTATTCCTGTAAAATTGGTTATTGGCGCACAGGATGTAATACACGATGTAGGCTTGGTACATTTTAGAATGAAAATGGATGCTGTACCTGGCATACCAACTACTTTATGGTTTACACCAAAGTATACAACAGAAGAAATGAAAGTACGTACAGGAAATCCAAACTTTACTTTTGAAATTAGTTGTGATCAGATTTGTGGTGCCGGACACTTTTCAATGAGGGGAATAATAGTTGTAGAAAAACCTTCAGAATATAAGAAATGGATTGCAGATCAAAAGCCTGAGTACTATACTTTGTTTCCTGATAAAGACCCAAATAAAATTGATTCAACAAAAACACTCGCAGCAATATTACCTCGTAAATAAAAACATTAAAGAAAAAAAATAAACAATGAGCAACGTCATAACATTAAATGAGGCAGCGGTTCAGCAGGATTTTCAACAAGATGTACATCTTGATCACCATCATAAAGAAACGTTTATTTCAAAATACGTTTTTAGTTTAGATCATAAAACAATATCTAAACAATTTTTGGTTACAGGAATTATCTGGGCAATTATTGG
>JAYTCO010000485.1:0-16444 GCA_043736415.1 Ferruginibacter sp.
GGCAGACGTATAAAACCCTACCTGGCTATGACGGGTGAAATTACTTTACGTGGGCAGGTATTGCCTGTAGGCGGCATAAAAGAGAAAGTACTGGCTGCAAAAAGATCGGGCATTAGAGAAATAATAATTTGTTACTTAAACGAAAAAGACATCAACGAAATAAATCCTTTGTTTATTAAAGGAATGAAATTTCATTATGTAAAAACAATGGCACAGGTGTTGGATCTGGCACTCGTTTAAAATTATTGACTTTACTAAAACCAACGGTCAAGGTTTATCGTAATTAAAAACCTAATCTCAACTAATTTCATGTTGGTTGTTTTAAGGGTTAAAAGAAGATTCCCGCCGGTTCTCCGGGGGGAATTTGTTCTATATAGTTGTCAGATTTATTTATATTCACTCCCAATAATCTTCATCTTCCACCTGCTTCCATCGCTTTATCATTTGCTTTATATAACGCAATGCATAATCACTGCTAAAATCAGCAACACTCATTTTAAAATTTTCAACAGTTTCTCTTACTTCATTTAAATGAATTTGTACAATTTCCACCGGATATTTTTGAACACCTGAACCAAAAGTTTGGGCAAGAACCAAATAATTAGGCCGGTAAATAATTTCCCTTTTTTCATCTTCAAGCTGTTGCGCCTGCTCCTTTAAAATCTGTAGATAAACCGCAAGCTTTTCTTCACTCAGGCTTTCTAAATGCTCATTTTCTTTGTATATCCATTTTAGCTCAAGCGTTAGTAATGCATGCAGGTTCTTTGCTTCGTAAGCAGCAGTAAGCTGTTGCATTAAAATTTCCTTTTCAGCTTTTCTTTCAATATCCTGTTCAAGATCCGGATGAAAAAGTTTTGCCAGTTGTTTGTAAATAGTCCCAATATTTTTTTGCTGAATAGAATCTATTTCCTGTTGTATTCTTTCAGCTTCTAACTGTTTTGCTGATTTGTTTTTGTTGTGAGTTTGTTGTGGACCGTTATTATTTGCTGACTGCTCATTAAATATTTTGTGCCTCGCTTCATAATATTTATTCAACAGGGCTTCTTCATCATTTATATCAATGTTTGTAAGGTCTGCCTTCATCTGTTTTAGATCAGCCAACATTCTTTGTTTTGCAGTTTCTTTTTCGAGAGTAAGTCGTTCATCGTAACTACTGCTTTCAAGTATATTGAATATTTTTTTTATCTCCTCGTCTGGTTCCATTGCCAGCTCAATTAAATAAATTTGTAAGTGCTCTCTTATTATTTGTTTTAAATTTTGCTGGTCATTTTTAGCAAGTTTTTTTGTGTTGAAATTAGCCCATAACAAAACAACGAATTCCCTTCTATACTGCGTTACCAACTGTTTTGTGCTGTAAATATCTGTACCATATATTTTTAAAGCAAGGTCCAGTTGTGACTGTTTTTTTTCAATATCTTTTTGCAGTTTCTCTATACGCTTTGTAAGCTTATTAAAAGCATCCTGATTTTTAGAAAGTTTTTTATTGGTAGATTTTGAAATGGTAAGTCCGGTAGATACTGCATAAAAATCTTTTTCGGGTAAGTTGTGTTGCATTAAAATGTGTAGTTTAAGAATTGGCAAATTTACAACTGCCAAAGGAATGGTTTTAATATGCTGCGTTAAAACATAAATTAATATGGAATTGTATCAAAAAAAATGAAGTGTTCGATAAGGATATTTGTATCATGTATTGATAACGGGGAGTTTTAAAAAACATTTTAGAGTTGCTTCGCCGGCTACTATTACAAGTAAAAAAATTAGTAGCCGGTCAGGTTATTTGAATTTTTTATTCAACAAAATTTCGGCAGGTAAGGTTGCATCAGCAACATTTATAAAATTAATAAAGATTGACCTTAATGGCTGATGGCAGTCACAAAAAAAAATATTTAAGGTAAGTTATTTTCCCATTTTCTTTCTCTGTCCATCCAGTTAACTTCTTTTTTTGCTTTTAAAGCCTGTACAATTCCTACAAAAAAAATAGCTAAAACATTAGCGCTTAAAAACGCCAGATTATAACAATTATACTCAGAAATTCCGTTGTAATGCATTTTAAAAAAGATTATAAAATCCAACACCCAAAAATATAACCAGAACGCAATGGCAACCGTAAAAACGGTGTAAGAAAAATACCTTACAGGTGCAGAAAAATGTGTTTTTGTCTGTTTAAAATATATGAGGTAAACAGTTATAAAAAGAACTGCAGGCACGCAAACAATAAGCAGGGTAAACATGGCAGAAAACCAGGGAATGTAATTGAGCACACCGAACAAAACCCGAATCCCGAACATTATCAAAAAGAGTACAACAATAAACCCTATGAACGTAAAAAACAACGTTCCAAAAAGCCTTAAATATTTACCATTATCATCCATTAAAAATTATTTAAAATAGCTCAGATTGGTTTTTGGTGTAAGCGTTATTAAGGTTTCGTACATTAATTTTACGGTGTTTTCAATATCGTCTTTGTGCAGCATTTCTACTGTTGTGTGCATATAACGAAGTGGTATAGAAATTAAAACACTTGGGCAACCTTCGTTAGCATAAGCAAAAGATTCTGTATCTGTACCAGTACTTCTACTCACCGCTCTCATTTGATAAGGAATATTGTTTTTATCTGCAGCCTCCTGCACAAAGTCCAATAATTTATTATGCACTGCCGGCCCGTAACATAAAGACGGACCCTTACCACAAGCGCAATCTCCTTCAATCATTTTATTAATCATTGGTGTTGTACTGTCGTGTGTAACATCTGTAATAATTGCAATATCAGGTTTAATTCTGCGGGCAATCATTTCTGCACCACGTAATCCAATTTCTTCCTGCACAGCATTTACAATGTATAAACCAAAAGGCAGTTTCTTTTTATTTTCCTTCAGCAAACGGGCAACCTCAGCAATCATAAAACCTCCTACCCTGTTGTCAAAAGCACGACCAATTAAATAACCATGAGCAAGTTCTTCGTAACATTCTTCATACACAGCAACAGCGCCAATATGTATTCCTAAATCTTCAACTTCTTTTTTAGTGCGGGCACCGCAATCTAAAAACAAGGTTTCCACTTTTGGTTGTGGCTCTTTGTTTTCGTTGTTGCTCATACGTGTATGTATTGCAGGCCAGCCAAAAACTGCACGTATTTTTCCTTTTTTTCCATGTATGGCAACACGCATACTTGGTGCAATTTGATGATCTACTCCACCATTTCTTTTTAAATAAATTAACCCCTCCGCAGAAATATAATTTACAAACCAGCTTATCTCATCCGCATGCGCTTCAATTACTACTTTAAATGGCGCATCTGGGTTTATTACTCCAACTGCAGTACCGTAAGCATCCGTAAAAAACTCATCTACATAAGGCTTTAAATACTGCATCCACAATTTTTGCCCTCCGCTCTCAAACCCTGTAGGAGATGGGTTATTTATGTAATTTTCAAGAAATGTGTAAGAACTTTCTTTTAAAATACTTTTTGTTTTTGTAGCTTTTGCCATATAATTTTTTGATGCTGCAAAGCTAAGCAAAGAATGTATGCTTTAAAATACAAAATATGCTATATGCAATATTTTTGGAGCTGTAAAATTCAAATAAAAATCATCAGTTGTTCGGTCTCTTTCGCTGTTCCGTGCAGTTGTATCTGCATAAGCGCCTGTCGGCGCATGAATACACAACTGCACTTCGCTCATTCCACCGCAGCCCTTCAGCAGGTAAACATTTTTCAACTTTTATCACAACTTTTGTTTAGAAAAATCTGGCAATAATACTGCCTGTAGCGCTTACAAGCATCAATCCATCAACCAAAAAATAATAGAAAAGATAACCCTGCTTTTTTAATGATAAAGTATACACCCACCATACAAAACCGCCGGTTATTAAAAATGCAAACATTTGTGGCTTGTCATTAAAATGGTATCGCAATAACAATCCCATTATAAAATAAGAAATGAAAACAAGGTAAATAATTGAGTTTAAAGTTTTGGCAGGAGTATCTGTAGCAAGGCTGTGCAAACCATGTGATTTATCAACCGTAACATCTCGTTTATCAAATATTATACAGAGCAAAAGCATAAAACAAAAGCGTGCTGCCAGAATCACACATACAGGAATAAAATCTGTAGTCAATAATTTTACCGCCGGTAAAACTGTTGTAATATAAGCCCATGTAAAAGCCAATAAAACTGTTTTAAAAAAACCGATCCTCTGTAACTTTTTAAAAAACTTAAATGGCCACAAAGGCAGAGAATATAATAATGTAAAAAATGCTCCCAACGAAACATAAGGTATTATAAAAGGGAGTTTAATTACAAAATAAACCGTACCAACAAACGCAGTAAAAAATAAAACAACAAATGATAATTGTTCTTTTATAAAACCCCAGTTCATTCCATTTTTTGTAAAGTAAAATTTACTTAGCAACCAGTAAAAGTTATAACTGCAAATGGTTGAAAAAAATATAAATCCATAAAGGCTTAAACTGTTTTGCGTGTGCAAAACCAAAGCAGTCTGGTAACAAAGACCAATTGCGCACAGCGCAATAAAAATGGAATGAGATAAAATAAATTGAAGAAAACGCATTAGGGCGTAATGTATAAAAATGGATCAGATGTTTTTATAACATTGCTTTTATGTTTTGCAAAATCTTTTACATAAACTTCGTAATAAACGGTATCAGTATACGGACGACGGGAACCCGCAGGCGGCGGACCAGGCAATGCATTAGAGCCTGCAGTACCATCCCCTCTTAAATCAATTTCTACATCGCCCCTAAAATTTTTCTTTATTGCCTTAGATAATGTGGAAGGGAATTTAAAAGAATCAAGTCTAAAAGGTGAACGGGTATTTTTTACAAAAACATAAGATGTATCCTTACCTTCTTTAAAACCAAAATCGCCTTCAAGATCTGTTAATTCAATTATTAAGACAGGTTTATTATACAAAGAATTTGAATTAAAAGGAGAAGTAATAGACTTAAATTTTATTTGTGGGGCAGAAGTATATTTATCTTTATTACAAGCTGTAAAAGCCACACATGCAACAAATGCAAAAAATAAGTAACGCATATTTACGGTTTATTATCAAATCTACTCATAGAAAAGGTAAAAACAATTTTATATTTTAGCTTTGCTTTTTTGTTAACAATCCTTTACTTCTTTAACAAGTATTATGAATGCTGCTTCATCTTCAGCTTTAGTGCAATCTCTATTTTTATGTAAAGAAGAAACCTTTACAGACAAGGCTTTGGAGGTATTTAATTTTCAATATGAATACAACAAAGTTTACAGGGCTTATTGCGACATTTTAAAAACATTACCGGCTGATGTTAATACTTTAGAAAAAATACCGTTCTTACCAATACAATTTTTTAAGAGCAAGCACATAAAAACTACTGAGTTTGAACCTGTAATAATTTTTGAAAGCAGTGGTACAACAGGCGCTGTAAACAGCAAACATTTTGTAAAAGATTTATCTGTTTATGAAAAAAGTTTTATGAAATGTTTCCGTAATTTTTATGGCAACGAAAAACAAATTTGCATTATCGGATTGTTGCCTTCATACCTGGAAAGAAAAGGGTCTTCGCTTGTTTATATGGTTGATGATTTAATAAAAAAATCAGCACAGAAGGCAAGTGGATTTTACCTGTATGACCATGAAAAATTAAAAGAAGTTTTGTTGCAAAATGAAAAAGAATTGCAGCCAACAATATTAATTGGTGTTACTTTTGCTTTGCTCGATTTTGCAGAGCAAAATAAGCTCAGGTTAAAAAACACAATTATTATGGAAACCGGTGGTATGAAAGGCCGCCGGGAAGAAATGAACCGAAAAGAAGTGCATGAAATACTTAAGAAAAATTTAGGTGTTACAAGCATTCACTCAGAGTATGGAATGACAGAGTTATTATCGCAGGCATATTCAAAAGGAGAAGGAATTTTTGAATGCCCGGCATGGATGCGCATTTTAATTAGAAAAGAAGATGATCCATTTGATATTTCTACAGGAGAAAATTGTAAGGAAATGTTTTGCAACGGTGCAGTAAACATTATTGACTTGGCAAATATTTACAGTTGTTCTTTTATTGCGACAGATGACATGGGAAAATTATATAGAAATAATAATTTTGAAATAACCGGCAGACTGGAAAACAGCGATATGAGGGGCTGTGGATTAATGATTTTATAATTTTCAAATAAATAAAGAATGTTTTTAACCACCAAAAGCATTTTTTAAATTAAGCACGTATAAGTACAGCTAAATAGAATTACAAAAGCTGAAGGGCTGCGGGATGGAAAGTAGTACCCCACAATGAATGAGCCTTTGCGAATGAATGAGGAGTACTACAAACAGCCCGTATAAAAGTTGAAAAAAGGTATATTTTTAGAGCCCCAAAACATTGAAAATATAAATTTTTTAAAAAATAATTAGTCTGTAATGCCCGTATGTATTGATTTAATGAGCAAATATTTTATTCCGGTAAAAAAGTTTTGAAAATAAATTTGTCTAAAAACATTTTTGCCCTATTTTTGCACTCCCAGCGAAAGAAAGGTACAGAAGAATTGGTAGCTCAGTTGGTAGAGCAATACACTTTTAATGTATGGGTCCTGGGTTCGAGTCCCAGCCAGTTCACAAAAATCCTCAACAACTGTTGAGGATTTTTTATACCTCATATTTACATCATTTACTCAAAAAAACTTGACAAATACTATGTAGGTGCATGTATTGATTTGCAAAGGCGTTTGTACGAACATAATATTGGGCGTTCTAATTTACAACACTTGGTTTGCCTTGGATATACAAATATTCAGAATCATTTGCAACTTTGTCTCTCGCTAAAAAAAGAGAATTGGAAATTAAAAAGAAAAAATCCAGAATTTATATTGAAAAGTTGATTGGCAGCTCTAACGGTTGAGCATCCCGATTTAAAATCGGGAGGGTCCTGGGTTCGAGTCCCAGACAGTTCACTTAAAGAGTTCAGATAATGAACTTCTTTTTTATGCCTTAAATTTGTTTCATGAACGATTTTTTTAAAGGCAAAACAGTTGCCATCACAGGTGGAAGCGATGGAATTGGCAAAGCACTTACAGAACTTTTGCTGGCTGCCGGTGCAAATGTTGCAACCTGCGGACGCAGCCAGGATAAATTAAATATACTTCAACAAAATATTCAGAATAAACCTTTGTTGTGCATTGCTGCAGATGTAAGTGTTTACGATGACTGTAAAAATTTTATTGAAAAAACGCTACAGCGTTTTGGTAAGATTGATGTTTTAATAAACAACGCCGGAATTTCTATGCGGGCGGAATTGAAAGATGCAGATGTTTCTATTTTTAAAAAACTGATAGAAGTAAATTATTTGGGAACAGTATATTGCACAAAACTTACACTTGATAGTTTATTAAAAACCAAAGGTACAATTGTGGGCGTTTCATCTATTGCGGGGTACCGTGGTTTGCCGGGCAGAAGCGGTTACAGCGCCAGCAAATTTGCTTTGAACGGCTGGCTCGAAGCTGTGAGAACTGAATTACTTGATGACGGTATAAATGTTATGTGGGTGGCACCGGGCTTTACCAAAAGCAATATCAGAAATGCCGCTTTAAATAAACATGCGAAAGCACAAGGAGAAAGTCCGCTGGATGAACAATCGCTCATGTCGCCCGAAGAAGTTGCACAACATATTTTAAATGCTGTTGTAAAAAGAAAACGTACGCTGATACTAACTTTTACAGGTAAACGTACCGTGTTTATGAATAAATTTTTTGCAGCTTTAACTGACAGGCTCACCAGAAACTTTTTTTATAAAAAAGGAAAGCTTGTAAAATAGCTTAATAACTGCGGGTAGATTATATTGCAGGCTAAATTATTTTTTACTAGATGCCGTTGTTAACCCTCACAAGCGATATAGGTTTACAGGATTTTATGCCTGCCGCAATAAAGGGGCAGATAATGCAGGCTGATCCTACTTTTAATATTATAGATGTAACGCATTTACTTTCTCCCTTTAATTATCCTCAAGCTGCCTATGTGTGCAGAAATGCCATAAAAAATTTCCCTGCGGGAACTTACCATCTTATACTTATTAATTTATTTGACGAAAAATGTGACCACCTTCTTTTTATAGAACACAATGGTTATTACATTGGCTGCGCAGATAATGGACTCATCACCATGATACTGGAAGAGGAACCTCAAAAGATTACTGCACTTACCCTTGGAAAAAACCAGCCCCGAAACATATTATACTGTACCGGTATTTTTGCAAAAGCATTCAGCAAGCTTGCTTCAGGTATTCCTTTCGCAGAAATTGGTTATCCCGATATTTCGATAAAGGTAAAAAATCCATTGAAACCAATGTTGGGCAATAACTGGATTGAGGGTCAGATAATTTTTATTGATAACTTTGAAAACGTAATTGTAAACATCAGTAAAGAAGAATTTGAGGAGCAGCGGAAGGGAAGAAGATTTTCTATAGTATTTAAAAGAGATGAGAGCATAGAAAAAATAAGTGAAACCTATGCAGATGTACCTGAGGGTGAAAAAGTAGCATTATTTAATGCAGCAGGATATCTTGAAATTGCTATAAACAAGGGCAATGCGGCAGGGCTTTTTGGGTTGCAGGGGTTTTCAGAAAGGCAACAAAAAGTATTGCAGATACAGTTTTCTAATAACCATATTTTTTATCAGACAGTAAAAGTATATTTTCAATAAAATAAATATTAATCATTCCATCCATCAAAAAAAATAAAAATGAAAAAACTATTATTTGCATTCTCTCTATTGTGCGCTGCCAACATAGCAAGTGCACAATTAAAAATGCCCGCACCATCCCCAACACAAATCATAAAGCAGGATTTTGCATTGGGCAGTATTGAACTTACATACAGCCGGCCATCAATAAAAGGCAGAAAAATATTTGGAGATCTTGTCCCGTATAATGCAGTATGGCGCACAGGAGCTAATGCTGCTACCATAATTAAATTTAATGAGCCGGTTGAAATGGGGGGTAAAAAAATTGATACGGGATCTTACGCATTGTACAGCATTCCGAATGATGGTAGCTGGGAAATTATTTTAAACAAAGGAATAACCAACTGGGGTTCTGATGGATACAAACAAACTGATGATGTTGTACGTTTTAAAGTAAATATAATGAAGATGAAAGAAGCTGCAGAAACTTTTACAATGCAGTTTGCTAATATTAAACCTGAAAGTTGTGAGCTGCATATTATGTGGGATAAAACAGCCGTAGCAATACCTATTACTGCTTTAATTAAAGACCGTATGCGTGCATCTCTGGAAAAAGCTATGATGGGCGAAAAAAAACCTTACTGGAACGCTGCGCAGTTTTACAACGAGTATGATAAAAACAGTACAAAAGCATTAGAGAGTATAAATGGTGCAGTTGCACAAAATCCTAAAGCATTTTACATGTGGCTTTACAAGGCTAAAATAGAAAAAGAAATGGGTGACAAAAAAGCTGCTATGGCAAGCTCAAAAAAATCTTTGGAACTTGCTCGTGAAGCAAAAAATGAGGACTATGTAAAAATGAATGAAGATTTAATGAAGAAGTTAAAATAAGAAACAAACCATTCAACAGAAAAGCCGCTTTTTATAAGGCGGCTTTTTTGTTGAATGCAAATAGCTGAATAAATAGACTGATAAAGATTACGAAGATTACTCCAATTACATTCAGCCACAAAAATGAAATAATATCGGCTTTGTAAATAACAATAACGCCTATTTGAGAGATTAATGCAGCAATAAAAACTGCATTTGCCTGTACATGTTTTATCCAAAAAGCAACTAAAAAAATACCCAGAATTACACCATAAAATATGGAACCTAAAATATTTACTGCTTCAATTAAACTGTTACCAATATTTTGTGCAAACATGGCAATAACGATGCAGAACACGCCCCAGCCAAAAGTGTACCACTGCGAAGTTTTATAATCCTGCAAAGAGGTTTTTTCTGCAGTAAAAAATTTTTGGTGAAAATCAATCATGGAACAGGCTGCTAATGAATTTAGAGCACCGGCAATACTCCCCCAGGCACTTAAAAAAATAACGGCAAACAATAATCCTGTAAGCCCGATGGGCAAATTATCTTTTACAAAACGAAGAAAAATAAAATTGGTATCGTTTGCATCATCACCGGGCAAAGCTTTTTTTAGTTCTTTTTTATAAGCTAAACGATGCACTGCCATAGCTGCTGCATCTTTACGAACAGCGGCATCATTATAAGCAATAGTTATTTTTTGTAATTGTGGTGCTGATTCAGTTTTGTTAGCCGCTATTATTTTGGTATCATCAAAATAAACAGGTGCTTTGTGATAGAGATAAAAAGTAAAAATTAAAATACCAATCAACAAAATAAAAAATTGCATTGGTACTTTTACAAGTCCGTTGATAAGTAATCCTTTTCTGCTCTCTGCAATATTTTTTCCGGTTAAATACTTACCCACCTGGCTGTGGTCGGTACCAAAATAACTCAATGCAAGAAAAAAACCACCAATCAATCCACTCCAGATATTGTATTTGTCTTTCCAGTCAAATCCTTTATCAGTAAAGCCTTTAGTAATAACATTCATTTTACCATAAGTTCCTGCTTCCTTTATTGCATCTTTAAATCCCATCCCTGTCGGCAACATACTTACTGCTATGTAGCCTATCAAAAAAAGAGAAATAAAAATAATTATCATCTGTAGTTTCTGGGTATGCGCAACTGCATTGGCGCCACCGCTCATGGTATAAATAATTAAAATACCACCCATTAAAATATTGGTGTAATAAATATTCCATCCCATAATGGAACAGAGAATAAGAGACGGTGCATAAATACTTATGCCCGTACTTAAACCTCTGGAAATTAAAAATAAAAAGGAAGTAAAGGTTCTGGTTTTTACATCAAACCTTTCTTCTAAAAATTCGTACGCAGTATAAACTTTTAATTTGCTGAAAACAGGCACGAAAAAAATACTGATGACAATCATGGCAAACGGCAAACCAAAATAATATTGCACAAACCTCATTCCATCGGTGTATGCCTGTCCGGGGCCTGTTAGATAAGTAATTGCACTTGCCTGAGTTCCCATTATACTTAACAAAACCAAATACCAGGGCATGCTTCTGTTACTTAGAAAATAACCTTCTAAATTTTTTGTTGTACGGCTTTTGTAAATGCCGTAAACAACAATACAACATAATACAGATACCAGTATAATCCAGTCAATAATGTTCATTCAACGCAATGTTATAAAATATTACTTCTGTGGTTTGGCTATTAAATTTGCAAATAATCTATAAGCGCCCGGCACACCCGCCGGCAATTCTCTAAAAAATACAAGCCCTGTATAAACATACTTACCCTTACCATATTCCGCAACTATCAGGCTCCCGTCCTGCTCTCCTTCGCCGGGATCTTTCATGCTGATTATTTTTTGGTAGGCTACATCAGTTTTTTCTGCATTGTAAATACTTCTCTCCTGTATCCAACCTTCAAAATCATTTTGAGTAATTTTATTTGGATAATTTAGGCTTGGATGATTAGGTAATAAAAAATTTACTGCAGCAGTTTCATCAGTAATTCTGTTCCTACTGATGGTAAAAGGAAATGGAGAAATATTGGCTTTTACCGGACCGATTGAATTATTGGTATTGTATTGTGTTAACAGCACACCGCCTTCTTTTACATACTGCATTAGCAGCGGATAAACATTACTTAGCCATTCATGAATGTTGTAAGCACGCACCCCTGTTATTACCACATCAAATTGTTTTAAGTTAGATGAGGTGATATCTTTTTCTGTAAGTATTGTTACTTTATAGCCCATCTCCTCCAATGCCTGCGGCACTTTATCTCCTGAGCCGGCAATGTAACCGGCAGTAGTACCAATTGTTTTTAAATCAATTTTTAACACTTTTATTTTATCCTGATAATTATAAAAAACATCAGGTATATGATCGTAACTTATTTTTTTGAGCGATGTATATTGGTGTTCGTTCATTGAAGCTGCTATAAGCTCCCCTCCAACAGAAACTGTTTCGTTATTTTTAAAATCATCGCTATTAAAGATTGCTGAAATATTTGTTTTGGCATTTTTATCCATCATCATCATTGTATCTGAAACCAGCTTACTTTCTTTTTTAATAGTAGTATAAAATTTTACTTTTTCATTCAATTTATTATTTGATTGTATCGTAAAATCCACCTGTTTTTTTTGATTTTTTTTACTGTTGGAAAAAATTAAAAGATTCGGTGTTACATTAATAAAAACAGGTGATACTAGTTGTATAGGTTCATACAACTCTCCTTTTACAGGATCGGTATATTTATACTTTATTGGTTTTTTGTAATTATAGGAAGTCCCATCAATGGTGATTTTAAAATCAGCATAATAGTTCGGGTTTTCAGGTTTGCCAATACTCTCCTGCTCGGCAACGTAAGCAGCACCGTTCATTTGTCTCTCTAAAAAATAAGGTTGTGTTGCAGTTAATTTTTCATTGAGTTTTACGGTTGCAAGTATTTCCTGGTTTTCATTGACTGAAGTATTATTAAAAGAAAATAATTTACCAAAAGTTTCCGCTGATGCGTTAGTAATATTAGCTCCTGAGCGATTTATAAAAGATAACTTTATTTTGATACTGTCTCCAAATACATTCAATTGATTTACCGCCGTTGCCTCCATAAATAACCCTGCACATTGCGCAATTAAATTTTGTGTAAGTTCCTGTTTATCTTTTGTCATGAAAGATTGAAATTCAACGTATGTTTTGGAAAGCGCTTCAAGATCTTTTATTGATTTTTTAGGATTGAAGAAATCGTACCTGGTAATAATATCCTTAACCATACTAAAATATTCTTTGGCTTTTTCTGTTTTAAAACCACTCGAATCTACACCATCCATTAAATCATTTATTGGCTTCTCCCCCTTTATTGTTGTAAAATATTCAAAAGATTTTCCCCGTTGTGCAGGCACACCAAACCCCTGACTCTTATGCCTGCTGCGGCTTTCAGCTGCTATTTCTCCGTAACTTTTACCAAGTATAGGATTGTAAACGCCACAGTCAATTTTAAACTGGTCTTCTCGGGTTGTATTGTTTCCACCGAAATTAAATGTATTCCACAGCAATCTTTTTGCCTGCCATACTGTTACATATTTTAACTGCTCAGGAAATTTTGTTGCATCAGCTGCAGCATCAAAAGCTTCACCTGCAAGTATTGCAGATGCTGTATGATGACCATGACCACCTTCGCCGGTTGTGGGGAAACGGGTGATAATTACCTCTGGTTTAAATTTTCTGATTACCCAAACAACATCCGATAAAATTTTATCATGTCCCCATAAGCGTATGGCTTCTTCAGGATTTTTACTGTATCCAAAATCGAACGCACGGGTAAAAAACTGTTCTGCTCCATCAATGCGACGTGCCGATAAAAGTTCCTGCGTACGAATTAATCCAAGATCAATTCCCTGATCATCACCAATTAAATTTTGTCCGCCATCACCTCTTGTTAAACTTAAGTAACCGGTACGAAATTTTCTTTCATTTGCCAGGTAAGCAAGCAGTCTTGTATTCTCATCATCAGGATGTGCTGCTACATATAATACACTTCCAAAAACTTCCAGTTTTTTCATTTGCTGTAAAATATCAGCAGCAGATAATGTAGCAGGTGCCTGTGCATTTATGTTATGTAGAAAAAATACAACACCTGATAAAAGCAAAAAGAATTTCTTCATTTTTTAATTAATTTTTAAACACATTATCCAATTTTAATTACTGACCAATAAAAAAAACCGCATTGGTAAATAACATTTTTCCATTTTCCCAAAAACTTCTAAACAGTGGATTATCTGCAAAGAAAATAACATCTCCTTTACCCATTGGTAGTTCCCCTAGCAGTACTGCATCTTTTAAATTAGCTTTTACCTTGGTACCAACAAAACCTGCAACAGGCTGTGTTTTTCTTATAACGCCTACGTTCCATCCTTCTCTCAAATATTCGTAAGCATTCTCATTTAATTTTAGGGTATAATAATAATTTGGATATCCATAACCAAGTGGGTGTGTATTGTCCAATTCCATCTTATAAATAGCGCCAGGTATATTATTGGTCACACTTTCTTTTTCCCGCTCAGCATATTTTTTTAAAGCAGTATAGCCAAGTGCTGTATCTGTTTTGTCTTCAGGAAGTTTTTTTAATTTAATTCCCCAGTCAAGTCCTGAAAGTTGTTTTACTGCATTCTCCATAACAATTAATTTTCCTCCATCTTTTACCCATTGTTTTAGTGAAGCAGCGGCATCTTTAGTATTTAAGAATTTATACTTTCCATCAGGAATTATAATTGTATTGTAACTTTTAAAATCAGTGTTTTCAAACTCTTTTGCATTTATAAGCGTAATTTTTTTATTCAGTTCCTGCTCAAACAGATGCCATACTTCGCCCGCTCCTGTAGATGATACGCCCTCGCCGGTAAGTAATGCTACTTTAGGATTTTTTACAAAATGAATTTTATTTGAACCTGCATCAAATCCATTTTGCGAAAAGCCTGAGGATAAAATTTTAAAATCACTTTTAAACTGCTTAAACAAATTGATTATTTTTTCAATCTTATCTTCATTCCCCTTACGGAGAACAAGTAAGCTACCTTCTCTGTACTGTTCGTCGTCATTGATAAAAGCAGCTTCAGCAAATCTGAGTTTTACATTTGCATCGAGCAATGCACTAACCAATTTTGTTTCATTAAAACCATTGTAAGCTACCACATATCCATAGGCATTACTATTGGGTGAAGCGGTTAAAACAGTAGTGTTTTCATCTCTGTTTAAAGCAATTACTTCTTTGGCTGCATAGGTTTGTAACCCATATGCATAAGGAAGTGCCCAGGCTGTTATATCGTAAGTAGCACTGTCACTAAGTTTTGGTTGGGGCTCAAACAATACTTTTAATAAGGCAGCTTTTGGTTGTGCTGCATTTATTATAAGATCATTTTTTTGAACTGAAAAATTTTCTTCTTTCTGGTTAAAATAATTATAGCCTTTTACAGTGTTGTTTGCAGTTGCAAAACCAAAACTTATTTCATTTTTTTGGAGGAGATTTTTTAATGCAGAAATATTACCGTTTTTAATATTCTTTACAACATAGCTTTTGTAAATATTGTTTGAACCTGCATTACTTTCATCAAAATATTTTTTAAAATTAGCTACAAGTTTGCTTGAATTTGCCGATGCTATTTCTATGGTGCTGATACTTGTTGCAAAGTGATGATCAATCCTGTCTGCCAATGTTAATGTATCACCATTCTCTAAAGCTATAGCAACACCACCACTGTTATTGCCACCCTGCTCATAAGTCATACCAACGCTTCCGTTAAATAAGGGATAAGTATCTCCATATGATGGATAAAACAAATCAAAATATTGCTTTGTAAAAAACAACCAGCCATTGGCATCAAAATATTTAGCATGATTTTTACCAACGGTAACCTGAAAATCTTTCTGCCATTGCGTTACAGCCTCATGCACAGGTTCTGCTGCAGGTGCAAAGTAATAAGGTGAGTTGGGAGATTGTTCATGAAAGTCGCAATGTATTTGCGGCATCCATTGCTGATATTTTACAAGCCGTGTTTGCGATTCTATTTGTGTTTGCCATGCCCAGTCACGGTTTAAATCAAAATTATAATGGTTACTTCTACCACCGGGCCATGGCTCATCATGTTCTCTTGCATTTACATCAGCATTCGGTAATTTTCCAATCACCTGTGTAAGCCAGTTTACATATCTGTCACGTCCATCAGGGTTTAAACATGGATCAATAATAACCACGGTATTTTTCATCCATTCATTTAAAGACGAATTCTTACCACTTAATATTTCATATAAAACTTTCATAGAAACTTCAGAAGAACTCGGCTCATTGCCATGTACATTGTAGCTTAGCCACACAATTACCGGCGTATTAATATTCCCGGGGGCATCTTTCAACAAACCGGTTAACCGCAAATTGTTTTTACGTATCTCATCAATTCTTTTCATGTTTTCTTTAGATGCTATAACTGCCATCAGCAATGGTCTGCCTTCGTTGGTCTCGCCATATTTCTCCAGTTTTATTTGATCTGGTAGTGCGTTGGCTACTGACTCAAAATAGTTTACAAGCCGAGAATGTGCTGTAAATTTACTTCCCAGTTTATAACCCAAAAATGCATCGGGAGTTGCAATGCTTTGTGCATTACTAACAAGGGAAATTACACAGAAAAATAAGCCAAGGGTTAGTTTGTACATATATGTATGGTTATGGCTGTGAAATTAAATTGTAAAAAAATAAAAAACGATTTTATTTTACCCTTGCTTTTTGCATAAAACTTCTTTTTTAAAATATAATATTGTAAAAAGCATTTGCAATGTCAAAACCTTACATTTGGTTATGAAAAAAATATTATTTCTAGGGTCGTTTTATT
>JAYTCO010000486.1:0-2864 GCA_043736415.1 Ferruginibacter sp.
CAACCAAAGAAAGTATTGATTGTCTGATACTGTAAAGTCCTTCTATTAATCCAAATGTAAATAACCCTATTACTATGGCAAACTTTTCTGTAATATCATAAAAGCTAAAAAACGAAGCAGTGTCTTTTGTTTCAGGCATCATTTTACTGTAAGTAGAACGGCTTAATGATTGTATACCGCCCATTACCAAACCCACTAGTGCAGCAATAATGTAAAAATGCATTTCTGTAGAAATAAAATAACCTGCAATACAAACACCTATCCAAAGCAAAACAGTAAAAATAAGCACCTGTATATTTCCAAATTTTGTAGAAAGTTTGCTCATCATTATTGCACCAACAATTGCAACTAATTGTATAATGACAGCAGTTATAATAAGTTTACTGTTTTCCAGTTTCAACTCTTTTATTCCAAAATCTATAGCTACCAGCATTACTGTTTGTACGCCCATACTGTAAAAGAAAAATGCTGATAAAAATCTTTTTAAAACAGGCATGTGCTTTACCTCATTCCATACTTTTTTTAACTCTATAAATCCATTTGCCAATACATTGGTTTTACTTTTTCTTTCAGCTTTTGCAGTGGTGGGCAAAACATTAAATGTTATTTGCGCAAATGCTACCCACCAAACCCCTACTAATAAAAAAGTAAGTTTTAGCGGCAAGGCGCTGTCCGGCATCATCAACACTAAACCGAAACCAATCATCTGCATAATTACACTGCCAATGTAACCTAATGAATAACCTTTTGCACTGATGCGGTCCATATCTTTCTCAGCTGAAATTTCCGGCAGATAAGAATTATAAAAAACCTGGCTTCCGTAAAAACCAATTCCGGCAAACATAAAGCACATAAGACCCAAAGTGATATGGTTACCATCAAAAAAATACATTAGCGAACAACTTGCAGCACCGATATAACAGAAAAACTGCATAAAATTTTTCTTGTTTCCTTTATAATCTGCAACAGAAGAAAGTATGGGTGAAATAACAGCCACAACCAAAAAACCAAATGCCAATACGTAATCCTTCAGCTCAGTGTTTACGAAAGTGCGTCCAAGAAATTTAATTCCGTTGGGAAATTTTTCCAGCCCTGTAACGGCTGCGTAATATGCGGGGAAAAAAGTTGTTGTTATTACAAGATTGTAAACAGAATTGGCCCAGTCATACATTGCCCATCCATTCACAATTTTTTTAGAAGCAGTTTGCATGGTTTAAATTAAGAATGAGAAATTAATAATTATAAATGAAACCATGTAATAATATTTACAATGCAGGGCTCAATTTAAATGTCAGATACCTATCCTTCAATAACTCCTCTCCAAATCAGCAGCAACAACACAACTCCCACAATAATTCTATAAACACCCCAAACTTTAAACCCGTATTTCTTTACAAAATTTATAAAAAATTTAATAGCAACAATGGCTACCAAAAAAGCAACTACATTTCCCACAGCCAATAGTTTTATTTCTTCTTTTGAAAAGCCACCAGACTCTTTATAATATTTCAACAATTTATAACCGGTTGCAGCAAGCATGGTAGGCACAGCAAGAAAAAATGAAAACTCCGCGGCTTCGCTGCGGGTAAGCTTTTGCTGCATACCACCAATAATAGATGCTGCACTTCTGCTTACTCCAGGTATCATTGCAAGGCATTGCCAGATACCAATTATAAAAGCATTTTTAGGTTTAATTTCGGCTTCGCTGTATATGCGTGGCCTTTTAAAAAGTTTATCTACAAACAATAAAATAATACCACCCACCAAAAGTGCAACCGCAACAGTTGTGGCACTATCCAACATTACATCTATTTTTTTTGAAAATAAAAACCCTAATATAATTGCAGGAATAACACCAATAATCAGCTTTACATAAAACTGCCATTTACTAAAATCAAAGAATTTTTTCCAGTACAAAACAATTACAGAAAGTATAGCACCGAGCTGTATGGCTACTGTAAAAACTTTTATAAAATCAGTTTCGGTTATATGCAACAAACGCTCCGCAATAATCATATGCCCTGTAGATGATACCGGCAAAAATTCTGTAAGCCCTTCTACAATGGCAATTACAATTGATTGAAATAATGTCATGGGTGAGTTTTTTAAAACTTATTATCTGGTTATAAAAAAACGCAGCAGGAATTTTCCTCTGCGCTATCTTGTGTTTTGTTTCTTTTGTCTCAATACTAAATACTAGTTACTCACTACTACTTTCGGCTTCTTCATTATTCCAACTATCTCCAAAATAAATCCAATAATTATCAATAAAGGAGCAATGGTAATTCTTGTTGTGCTATAAACTTCATTAGGGTCAAATATTTTTGGGTCAGCACTTTTACCACCTGCCATTAAAATGAAACCAAGTATTATTACCACAACCCCTGCAAGCATCCACATATAATTTTCTTTTCCAAAAAGATTATTTATCACGATTGTTTTCACATTCTTTTCCTTCAGCATAATTAGTATTTGAGTTGCAATATTAATGTTTGTTTTTTAATAAAGATCGTCCAGCTTCATGCGCAGGTATTTTATTACTGCCCTATGTGTGCTCAGCAATGTTATAGCAATGCCCATTACAATAATAATTGCAAATAATATAAGTATTCCATTGTTGTCACGCAGCACTTTAAATTCAGGTCTAAATTTTTCAATCAGCAACACACACCCCCACACAGCAGCAATAGCAATAAAAGATGCAATCAATCCATTTATAACTGCACGCCTGTTAATAGGCCGTGCAATAAACCATCTTGTAGCACCAACCATTTGCATGGTTTTTATTATAAACCGGTTGCTGTACATGGCAAGTCTTATAGTATTATCAATTGAAAAAACAACAAGCGTAGTAAGAAGAATTG